>MGYG01000068.1 GCA_001801635.1 Gammaproteobacteria bacterium RIFCSPHIGHO2_12_FULL_43_28 | reverse complement strand
GGCATTGCAAACCCTGTGGACTCATCTACTGAACCTGTATAGAATACCCAGCAATTTTTAAAGGAAAGGTTAAAAGCTGAGGGAATAATGATCAATTCTGAAACACCAGCAATTTCTCCAGAAATCTCTATCGTCGTCCCTGTTTATAAAGAGGCGCATAATATTAAGCCGTTTTTGTTGCGCATGGAGGCTGTGCTTACGCAGTTGCAACTCTCTTATGAAATATTATTCTGTCTTGATCCTTCTCCTGATGATACTGAAGAAGTCATTCAAGCAGAAATGGAGCGGAATGCGCGGGTGAAACTCATGGTGTTCTCCAGGCGTTTTGGCCAGCCGGCTGCCACCATGGCGGGCATATTGCATTGCAAAGGCCAGCAATGTGTTGTGATCGATGTCGATTTGCAAGATCCGCCAGAATTAATCGCACCCATGCTCGAAAAAATTGAAGCAGGCTATGAAGTTGTGTATGCCAAACGCAAATCGCGTCGTGGTGAAACCCTCATTAAACGGTTGATATCCTATATCGGTTACAAACTCATTAATCGCCTCAGTGAAGTCTCCATTCCACGCAATACCGGCGATTTTCGCATGCTGACCCGCAGGGTGATAGAAGCATTGCGCCAATTAAATGAATCACATGGATTTTTACGTGGGCTAGTTGCCTATGTTGGTTTTAAGCAAGCATTCATTGAGTATGACCGAGATGAGCGCTTTGCAGGCAAAGGTAATTACAATCGTTTTACGGGATCACTCAAAATTGGCTTGAATGGCCTCATCAGTTTTAGCGGTAAGCCCTTGCAAATGATGTCTATTATGGGGGCCGTCATCGCAGGCTTTAGTTTTTTAGTGGGTAGTTGGTATGTGTTTCAAAAATTATATGGGTTTAGTATTACACCCGGATTATCAACTACGGTTTTAGTCGTTACATTTTTTTCTGGCGTACAACTGCTTTGTTTAGGGTTGATGGGTGAATATGTCAGCAGAATTTACGATGAAGTCAAACGGCGCCCTATGTTTATCATCGACCGCTTTGTTGAAAAATCAGCACACAATCATGTGGTGTTGAATGGAGAACATTCATCAAACTGTGTCATGCCAGCGGAAGCTGGCATCCAGAATGAACCTGAGAAAAGCTTGGATGCCAGCTTCCGCTGGCATGACACAGTTTCACAAACACTCTCGTTAAATGCGCTGCCCGCTAATCAGCAGCATGCGGTCAATGAATTAAATGTAGGTTGCTGATGAGATTACTGCGATTTATTTTAACTAACAAAATGTCAATTTTATCCTTCTTGACCGTGGGTGCGATTGCTGCTGCCATTAACTTTAGTTCATTTAGCTTTTTTTGGCGTGTGACACAGCTTAATTATAATGTAGCCGCTTCATTCGCCTTTGTACTGGCAGTGATTTTTCATTTTAATGCAAACCGGATTTTCACTTTCAAAAGTCAATCGGTTGGCTTAGATCAGCAATTGCCAAAATATAGTTGCATGGTGTTAATTAATTATGCGGTGACTCTGCTAGTGATGCATATTGTCGTTGAGAAAATTCATTTATCCCCTTATTTAGGCAATATTGCTGCGATAGGTTTTACAGTTTTTAGTGGTTACCTCATGTCGCATTATTGGGTGTTTGCTAAGAAGTCAACACAAGGAGAGTTGTTTTGAAATATTTTGTAACAGGCTGTGCAGGGTTTATTGGCAGCAATATGGTTGATCGTTTGTTACAGCAACATCATGAAGTAGTCGGGATTGATAATTTTTCAACGGGATTGCAAAATTTTTTAGACAAGGCAAATGAATCTGCGGATTTCACTTTAGTCACCGGTGATTTACTTGATCGTGATTTAGTGACTAAATCCATGACAGGCGCCGATATCGTGTTGCATTTAGCGGCTAATGCTGATGTGCGTTTTGGGGTAGAGCATCCACATAAGGATCTTGAACAAAATACTATCGCAACCTTTAATGTGCTAGAAGCCATGCGTGCCAACCAAATCAAGCGCATTGCATTTGCTTCAACGGGTTCGATTTACGGTGAGGCGAATATTATCCCAACGCCTGAAACCGCACCGTTTCCTGTGCAAACTTCTTTGTATGGCGCATCAAAATTGGCTGCGGAAGGATTAATCCAGGCTTATTGTGAAGGATTTGATTTTGAAGCCCATATCTTCCGCTTTGTCTCGATTTTAGGCGAGCGTTATACGCATGGGCATGTGTTTGATTTTTACAAACAGTTGTTACAAGATCCAGAAAAATTATTTGTATTAGGCAATGGTAAACAACGTAAATCGTATTTATATATTCAAGATTGCATTGATGCGATCTTTTTCGCCCTGCAACATGCCAAAGAGAAAGTGAATATATTTAATCTTGGTACGGATGAATATTGTGAAGTGAATAATTCTATCGGCTGGATTTGTGATTATTTAAACGTAACACCCGACAAAACTTATTCAGGCGGCGAACGGGGTTGGATAGGCGATAATCCATTTATTTTTTTAGATTGTTCCAAAATCAGAAAATTGGGTTGGCAGCCTAAATTGACTATTCGTGACGGTGTGACACAAACCATTAAATATTTACATGAAAATCCTTGGGTGTTGGAGCAAAGATAATGAGAGTAGGCGTGGTGGGATTGTGGCATTTAGGAAGTGTAACAGCAGCATGTTTGGCGCAGGCGGGATATCCCGTGATTGCTTACGATCCCGATCAAACCACGATCGCGAATTGTCAGCAAGGGCAAGCACCGGTTTATGAACCCCAGTTAAAAGAATTATTAACCGCTGGCAAGCAAGCGGGGAAATTGCATTTTACCTCGCAGCCAGCAGACTTGGCGCAAGCGGAAGTTGTTTGGATCACGTTTGACACGCCGGTTGATGACCGAGACATTGCAGATGTCGAGTTTGTTAAATCTGCCATTTTGCGGGTGCTGCCGCATTTGCATGATCAAACTCTATTACTCATTTCCTCCCAAGTACCGGTTGGTACCACGCGCGAATTAGCAGACTATTGCGCCTTACACTATCCGCAAAAAAATTTAACGTTTGCTTATAGCCCAGAAAATTTGCGCCTAGGCAAAGCGATTCACGTATTCACTAAACCTGAGCGCATTGTGGTTGGCCTGCAAACCGAGGCCGACAAAAAACGTGTGCAGCGGCTTTTGCAGCCGTTTACGCAGCATATTATTTGGATGTCTATCGAATCGGCTGAAATGACTAAACATGCGCTGAATGCTTTTCTTGCGGTATCAGTGGTATTCATTAATGAATTGGCAACCTTGTGTGAGCGTGTGGGGGCGGATGCGAGAGAAGTCGAGCGTGGGCTGAAATCAGAAGAACGCATTGGCGCTAAAGCTTATTTGCGGCCAGGTGCCGCTATTGCGGGCGGAACGCTTGCGCGTGATGTTAATTTTCTTGTGCAAACCGGCATACAGCAAGAAGTTGCAACGCCGTTATTTTCTGCAATGCTTGCGAGTAATGAAGCGCATAAGCAATGGGTCTGTCAGCGATTATTGAATATTTTAAAATCATTAAAAGACAAAACCATTACGACGCTGGGCCTTACTTATAAAGCCGATACAGATACCCTGCGACGATCAACCGCCGTCGAAATTTGTGCGTGGTTAAAACAACAAGGTGCGAAAGTCATCGCATACGATCCCGCGATTAAAGAATTGCCAGCCGCATTGAGCGAGATAATTGAGCTTAAACCAACTATCGAAGAAGCACTGCATCAAGCGGATGCAGTGCTAGTCACCACCGAATGGCCAGAATTCACTGCACTTTCAGCAGAAGCGTTGCTGGCACAGGTCAAGCAAGCCATTGTTTTTGATGCGAGTGGTTTTTTAATGCAGGCGATTGGATGTGATGAGCGTATTCAATATTATTCCGTCGGGAGACAGGCATGAATTTATCAAATCGTTCCGCCCTTATAAGCGGCGGAAGTCAAGGTCTTGGCTTTGCAGTCGCTAAACAATTTGTTGAAGCTGGTGCGAATGTTATGTTATGCGCGCGCAATGCCGAATCACTCTCGAATGCACAAGAAGCACTACAAAAACATGCGAAAAATGGCGCGAGAGTCTTGGCCCAACCTGCAGATGTTGCTAGCCGCGAATCGGTTGAAGCGGTGGTCGCAACGGCGTTGCGTGCATTTCAGCGTCTCGATATTTTAGTGGCCAATGCTGGTGTCTACGGAACTAAAGGCCCAATTGATGAAATTGATTGGGAAGAATGGTCGCAAGCCATCGACATTAATTTGAAGGGTACCGTTTTACAGTGTCGTGCTGTGTTGCCATCGTTTAAGCAACAACGATATGGCAAAATAATTATTCTCTCAGGTGGCGGTGCAACAAAACCCATGCCTAACCTCAGCGCTTACGCCGCATCAAAAGCCGCTGTGGTGCGTTTTGCAGAGACACTCGCAGAAGAAGTCAACGATTTTCATATTGATGTTAATACTGTTGCACCTGGTGCACTCAATACGCGATTGCTTGATGAGATTTTAGCGGCTGGTGCTGAAAAAGTCGGGCAAGCTTTCTATGCAGAAGCGATTAAGCAAAAACAAACTGGCGGAACACCGCTTGAGCTGGGTGCGGCACTTTGCACTTTTCTCGCCGCAAAAGAAAGTGATGGCGTGACAGGCAGGTTGATTAGCGCGGTTTGGGATCCTTGGCAAAAACTGCCTGATTATCTTGAAGAATTAAAACAATCTGATATTTACACTTTGCGCCGCATTGTGCCCAAAGACCGCGGCAAAGACTGGGATGTTATTGCATGAATGTTGCGATCATTGGTTGCGGATTCATTGGTGAGAAGCGCGCGCGGCAATTAGGCGCTTGCCGGTTGGTTGCTTGCGTCGATAAAGATTTTGCTAAGGCAGAACGGTTGGCAAGTGGTTATCCTGATTGTGTAGCACTGACAGATTGGCGGGAAGCCGTGAATCGTCCCGATGTAGAGATGGTGATTATTGCCGTGTTGCATTCATCACTCGCTGAAATTGCTTATGCCGCAGTGAGTGCAGGCAAGCATGTCATGATAGAAAAACCAGGGGCAAAACGGGCGCATGAATTAGATGACGTCATAGAAGCAGCAGAAAAAACGGGCGCGCTGGTACGAATTGGTTTCAATCATCGTTATCATCGTGCGTTGCAAAAAGCCCGTGAATTAGTCGACCATAACGCGCTGGGCGATTTAATGTTTATTCGTGCCAGATATGGTCACGGTGGACGACTTGGCTACGATAAAGAATGGCGAGCAGATCCCGCATTATCTGGCGGTGGTGAATTGATTGATCAAGGCGTGCATTTAATTGATTTGGCACGCTGGTTTTTGGGCGATTTCACTGATATAGAAGGCTCTGCGCATACTTTTTTCTGGAACATGCCGGTAGATGACAATGGCTTTTTATTATTGCGCACGCCTAAACAACAAGTTGCATTCCTACATGCAAGTTGCACAGAATGGCGTAATCTTTTTTCTTTTGAAATTTATGGCCGCAATGGAAAAATTGATATTAACGGATTAGGCGGCAGCTATGGTATAGAGCGCATTACCTATTATCGGATGCTGCCTGAGATGGGGCCGCCTGAAACCTATCGCTGGGAATATCCCATGCCAGATAACTCATGGGAAGTAGAGTTTAACGAGTTTTTAGAAGATATTAAGTTAAAGCGTCAACCCGAAGCCGGGTTGCGTGATGCACAAGCTGCATTAAAAATCGTGGAGCAAATATACAGGATGTCTGATTATGATTATAGTTCGTAGCCCATTACGTATTTCACTTGGCGGCGGCGGAACAGATTTGCCGTCATATTATCGCGATCACAGTGGTTTTTTGATTGCCGCTGCGATTGATAAATATGTTTATATCACTTTGCATCAAACGTTTATTGATGAGTTAATTGTTAAATATTCTAAGCTAGAGCGCGTTAGTTCCGTCGATGAGGTTGAGCATCCTATTATTCGTGAAGCATTAAAACACGTTGGTATCAGTGCACCGCATCTTGAAATTACCAGTATGGCAGATATTCCTGCTGGCACTGGTCTCGGTTCATCGGGCAGTTTTACCACTGCGATGTTGAAAGCATTGCATACGTTGAAAAAAAATTTAGTACATCCCAGAGAATTAGCGGAAGAAGCGTGTCATATTGAGCTCGAATTATTGAAAGAACCGATTGGAAAGCAAGATCAATATATCGCAGCGTACGGCGGCATTACTTGTTTTCGATTTTTGCCGAATGATCAAGTGGAAGCCTGGCCACTTAAGATTGATCAAGAGACACTGTATAACCTTGAAGATAATTTATTATTATTTTTTACTGGCTATTCCCGTTCAGCCTCTGCCATTCTCAAAGAGCAAGACAGTAAAAGCAAAGAAAAAAATCACGACATGATTGCTAATTTGCATTTTATTAAAGACCTTGGCTTGAAAAGCAAAGATGCATTAGAAAAAGGTGATTTGCACGAGTTTGCTGATTTAATGAATGTGCATTGGGAACATAAAAAACAGCGCTCATCGAATATGAGTAATAACAAAATCGACGAATGGTATGCCCTAGCACGTAAAAATGGCGCATTAGGTGGAAAGATGATAGGCGCGGGCGGTGGCGGATTTTTAATGTTTTATACGGATGATAAAGTTCGGTTGCGGCACACGATGCGTGAAGTCGGTTTGCAAGAAGTCCGTTTTCGGTTTGATTTCATCGGCACACAAGTGGTTGCTCAGTCATGAAAAATTTATTTCCTGCCGTGATATTGGCAGGCGGCCTTGCTACCCGCTTGCGTCCAGTGACGGAAAAAATCCCAAAATCATTAATCGAAATAAATAATGAGCCGTTTATTGCCCATCAATTGGGTCTTTTATACGAAAAAGATATTCGTCGCGTTATTCTTTGTATTGGGTATTTAGGCGATAAAATACGCGATTACGTTGGTGATGGATCACGCTTTGGCTTAGAAGTAAGTTATGTACAAGATGGCCCGCAATTACTTGGTACAGGCGGCGCAATCAAGCGAGCGTTGCCGCAGATTGAGAACGCTTTTTTTGTTTTATATGGTGATTCGTATCTTAATTGCGATTACGCAGCGGTGCAAACCGCCTATGTAAAAAGTCAGAAGCTTGGTTTGATGACAGTTTTTCATAATGAAAATTTATGGGATACAAGCAATATTGAATATAGCGACGGCGAAATCCTTGCCTACGATAAAACAAATCGCACTGAACGCATGCGGTATATTGATTATGGATTAGGATTATTGAACGCAAGTGCATTTCAATATGCACCTTGCGATCAAGCTTTTGATTTAGCGTTAATTTACCAGCAGTTGTTGCAGCAACACCAATTAGCAGCCTATGAAGTCACAGAACGATTTTATGAAGTCGGGTCATTCGCTGGTATTGAAGAATTAGGCGCATATTTAAAACGTAAATGTCAGGTTAACCCGTTCGCGCTGAGGAGCGCACGCTAGTGCGCGTCTCGAAGCGTGAACGACCAGTTACCGCTCACCCCTCGAGACGCGTGCTCTGCACGCTCCTCGGGGCGAACGGTAACGGGTTAATCGAACACTTATTTAAAAATCAAGGAGCCGTAATGGAATTCGTGAAACAGTTTTTATCTGAAGCAACGCAAGTGATTCATTCGTTTGATCTGTCGCAAATTGAAAAGACAGTTAATTTATTAGCTACAACCAAAGCCAATGATGGTCGCTTATTTATTCTAGGGGTTG
>MGYG01000067.1:3463-7304 GCA_001801635.1 Gammaproteobacteria bacterium RIFCSPHIGHO2_12_FULL_43_28 | reverse complement strand
TCATAAAAACCCTGATAATTGGCATGCCATAGATTTCAACCAATGGAATGCCTAATCATGATCAGGACGATAACCCGCCCATCCACCGCAGCGTGCACACTTCCAATGTATATCGGATTTTTATTGAGCGAACCGCATGCGACAAGCTGTCTTCGATTGGGGGAATTGTTAAATATTTCACACGACAGCGTAAATCGTTTTTTAAACAGAGAATCCTATACGCCAAGAGATATGTTTGATGAAGCAAAGTTGACATTGAATTTAATTGGCGGCGTTTTAAGTGTTGATGATTCAGTGTTAGATAAGCCTTATTCTAATTACATTGGCTATGTTGGATATTATTATTCGGGAAAGCATCATGCTGTTGTTAAGGGCATTAATTTAATTACATTGTATTACACAGATCCACAAGGCAATCATCAACCCGTTAATTTTCGTGTATATGATAAGTCTGAAAATAAGACGAAAAATGATTATTTTCAAGAAATGTTTGCTGAAGTTTTATCATGGGGAATTAAACCGTTATTTGCAACCATGGATAGCTGGTACAGTTGCGTCAAAAATCTAAAGACGATAAGAAATAATCAGATTGGATTTTGTGTCGCACTCGAAAAAAATCGTTTTGTATCCATCGAAAGAGGTACTGAGATGCACATTGAAAAAATGGACATCGCAGAAAACGGTAGTGTCGTTTGGTTGCGTGAATTTGGGTATGTGAAAGTTTTTAGGACGTATTTAAAAGACCAGATACGCCATTATGCTGTTTATTTACCGCAAAATCATAGTGAAACAAACGACAAAAGTGATGCGCTATTGGCTGATTTTACAAAAGCTAATTTTGAAAGATTACATGATCAGCATTGGCAAATAGAGCAGTATCATCGCACCATTAAACAAGTATGTAATATTGAAAGTTTTCAGGTTCGCAATAAAATCGCAGTCAAAAATCATATTTTTTCTGCAATTTGTGGTTACGTGAAATTACAACAAATGCGCGCAACTGATATCATTGCAAATTGTTACCAATTACAGCGTGATATGTTTAACCAGATTATTACAACTTTTATTAACACATTTACTCCCGGCATGGCGCACATGAATTCACGATACAAAACTGTTGTTCAATGATTTTTTGGCTGGAAATTATGGCTAACCAATTATCAGGGTTTTTATGACGGCGTCAATGCGTAACTTCTATATCGGATCGTCATTTAAATCGGTTTTGAGACACTCAAAATGTGTTTCCATTCTCTTAGCCGTTTGAGCGTCATTAGCCATGATCGCCGCTTGTAATGGGGTGACGTTATATTTAATAACATCCACTGAATTTTTGACTGTCCATGCTTGCAATAAGGCCTTAGGATTATCGCTAATGGCTTGCATTGCGATTACTTCTTCACCACGCATCACAGCATCTAAAATGGTAGATATGTTATGTGAGTTAATCATTTTAAAAAATGGGAATCGCGGAATGCTCACTGTATTGTTGCTATTACCATTTGTAACGAAACCAGGCAGAACAGCAATGATATTCATGCAAACCATTGGCATGGGATTGTTTCCATCCATGCAGTGATACAGCGTCATTAACGCATTAAATAAAGTTTGATTGAGATGAATGTTTACAAGAAAGGATTGGTTGCATAATTTTTGGAAGCTCTTCACACCCGTTTTTTTACCATTGTCTTGTGTTATTTCAGTCATGAAATGGGGTGACAGGATTGTTAACTGAGCTGATGATGGTGGTGCAGCGGCTACTCGACTCATTCTTGCTATCCTCTTAATACTGATTTATATAAGAATGCCTGCCTGGCCCTAGTTGTCGCATATTTTAAGTTTTTTTTACGGAAAATTCCGTATTTTCACAGAAAAAATCGCGATTCCTCGTCATATGTTTAATTCCTTCGAGCCTCGGTATGTGACAACTAGACAGACAGGAAATATTTGAACATTTTTCAACGAGACAGTGTCTGTTATTTTTTTTAGACACCCTGGCATTTCACAACTACTTTTTTACTCGTCCAATCTTTTCACGACAAAACTCAAGGTTTTTCTGTATTCTGCCACGCTCTGATTCTGGCAGTATTTTACTTAAGAGAAGTTTTTTGTTGGCAAGAATGGCTTCTTTGAAATGACCAGCCCAAGAGGCGGCGACAGCATATTCATCAAGTGCGCGCCATGCATAAACAGAATCGTCAACAAACAGAGTATGATTGGGTATTGGAATCTCGCTTGCCGCACGCGCAAAGGGGTATGCTGCAACATGTCGTCCACGATTGCGTAAAAAAACAGCCAAATTGTACAGTGGTTCAGCGCGCGTTGGAAATCGTTCATAGGCTTTCAGATAGCGTTCAATAACAATTTTATCATCCAGTCCAAGCAGTGCGGATAACCTACCAATCTCATACAGAGAAAAATAGTTTTCCTCTTCCCACCCACCCATGTTCGCGCGATGCGTATATGCTGCAATCGCTTTTTCAAATTCACCAGCATCACGTAAGCTTTGAGCAAGATAAAATGCATAGCGTGTGTTCGCAGGTTCTACAGTCAGTGCATGTTCAAGCAGTGCTGCATCTTTACGATACTTATCAGAGTCACTTGAACGATACCCGTCAGGAATACATTTATAAAGTAACTGTTCAAGACGCGCGTGCGTGCGCGGCGAATGTGAAATAAGCGCTTCATGCAACACACCAACATAATGAAAATCAAGATCGGCACGAAACAGTTGCATACGCCAATGCCTAATTTCTGCGTGTTCAATGCGCAAGGAATATACGTCTTTAGTGAGCTTTGGCATCACAAATTTTGGCGGAATAATCAGTATATCATCTGCATCGATCGCAAAAAGATAATGCGCTTTGTTGCGAGCTAGGGTAATGGCTTCTGTGCGATTATAACCAAAATCACGCCAAGGACGTTCATGGAGTTCACCAGGGATATCTTTCATCGTTTTATGAATGATTTCTTGTGTACCATCATCTGATCCGGTGTCCACAATAACCCAATGATCAATCAATGGCTTTACCGATTCAAGACAACGCGCAATCACTTTCGCCTCGTTCTTCACGATCATGTTAAGGCAAATGGTAGTTTTTGACAGAGGTTGTTTCATAATCAAAAGTCTGTGTGAACATTATTATGTTGACATCTCTTTCTCAAAAAAACTTCAAATCTCGCTTTATTCATAAGGAGAAAAAGGAGCGAAGCGTTAAAGTAGTAATCTAAAAAGCCCGTACACAACGAACTAGAAAGTCAGAGTTCTTGGTGTTCGTGGAATGGAACTCGCCATCACTGTACTCGCTCCATGCGCTGGTGTTATTGTTTTCAGTAGAGCTCCAGTAATTACCAAGCATGGCTGTATAACCGCTTGGTGAACCGAGAGATGCATGGACCAACTGATTCAGCTCGTACTCTGATGGAAGATACCAGTCCGCATAGCATGTCGCTGTTCCTGAGGCTCCAGTGGCGGGACAGGTGTTCGTGGTAGCGTTACCATTCACTCCTACTCTGTAATTACTACAAACGCCTGCTGCAAAACTGGTAGAAGTCGTATTACCAGTGGTGCCCAAGACCTTAGCAAAAGTCAAAGTAGCATTCATTGCTCCAGCGCCAATGCCATTGCCTGTTGCGCCGGTGACAATATAGCTTGGTGAGTTATTATCCCATTTTATACCGGTACTATTGTCCGCCATCGACACAATCAAACCATGCTGATTGGTTGAATCTAACCAAAACACCACGCCACCAAACACTTGTTGTCCGATGCTGTAGGTGGTTCCTGAGCCTGTTGCACCCGTCGCCCCTGTGGCACCAGTAGCCCCAGTTGCGCCGGTTGCGC
>MGYG01000067.1:0-3448 GCA_001801635.1 Gammaproteobacteria bacterium RIFCSPHIGHO2_12_FULL_43_28 | reverse complement strand
GAATAGTGCTAATCGCATTGTTAATCTGTGTCGTTACCCACCCCTGAGAAGCGGGATTATTGGGATTGTAAGCAAAAGTTGTCGCTGCAAGCAGCAATGATACCGAAGCAATCGTTCCGAGTGACAAGTGTTTGCCTATCCGGTTGTCACACAATTCAGAATTTTTACCTGAAGTTTCTTCAGAAAATACCTTTAAAACCGCTGGGTTAGGCGCCGAAACGGCACATGAATCACTCGAATTATGTGCTAACCGGATAGGCAGGAAGTGTTTGACTGTTTTGTTGGTTACCATAATCAAATCCTTTTGTATGTGTATTTTTAAACCGTCGTCGATAAGCTGAGTAGTGCCCCGTTTTGCGTAGGAATGTTGGATACTGCGCCTGTGCCCGCGGCTGTGTTAACAGCAAGATTGGGGTTACCGCCATAGATGCCTTGATACAACAAACTCAAATCTGTGTGTTGATTGATATGTAATCCCGCGCCCAGTTGCATTTCAAAACCCACTTGTGATAAATCGTTTACTGTATTGATGTTATTAAACTGCCATCTACGATATGCCATACCCGCCTTGCCTTGCAAAAAGATAGGCGTTCTCACAAAAGATTTTTCTACTGTCACGAGTAAATCAAGTATTGGTTTTACAGTGGTTTGAATTGGCACATAACTTCCCAGCAAATCAAATGCCGCTTGATTGGCTTCAAGGCGCATCGTATTGCCAGTTTGGACACCTGCTTCAATGCCAAACCGCCAATCATTATGTGTGTAAATACTGCGAGCAATGGCTAACCGTGCGATGGCCGTTTGACCATCATGGGAGTACATATTGGAATAATTCGTATAGCCAGCACTGGTGATGACTGACCAGGGATCTTGAACTATTGGGGGGGGGGCAGGCATTGCCATGTGGTCAGGACCGCCGGCGAACGCGACAAATAGGACGATTGGCAAGGTGGGAAATAAAGCGATCAATGTGTTTTTTAATAATTTATTGTGTGCACTGCTGTCTGTTTGCATACTTCAATCCTTATCTATTCTATCGCCAATAACAAATTTAGATGATTTAGATGATTTAGATGATTTAGATGGTATACTGACAATTATTTTTTTAAATGTACAGAGTTTTTCATAGCTCAAATGATTGATCAACGGATATTCATTCTCAAAAACCATTCTTGATTCTATTTTCTCGATAGAATACACTTGATATGAGTTTTGAGAGAATTAAGTTGCCTGTATTAGCAAGTCATCATACACTTGAAATTATTACTACCTAAATAAAAATTTCAAGGAATATATCGTGCAACGAACTCTCAATTTGTCCATGATTGACTACTATTTTCAAGTCACGCCAATTGTTGCGCTGCTCGGACCAAGACAGTGTGGCAAAGCGACATTGGCACTGGAATATGCAACTCAACATGCTGCTGTGACACACTTTGATTGTGAAAATCCAATGCATCTCTTGCGTTTAGAAAACCCCATGTTGGCACTACAAGATATAGGGGGTTTAATTATTATTGACGGAGTGCAATTGAAGCCGAATTTATTTCCAATCCTTCGCGTACTCATTGATCGTAATAGAGACAAACAGCGTTACTTATTATTGGGAAGCGCATCAAGAGATTTGATTCAACATTCATCAGAAATATTAGCAGGTCGTATCAGTTATTTTGAATTAACTCCCTTTACGTTATTAGAAACAAATGATGTCAAAAAATTGTGGCTACGCGGTGGATTTCCGTTATCGTATCTTGCAAAGACGAATTCAATCAGTATGACGTGGCGTCAGGAATACATAAAAACTTTTTTAGAGCGCGATATTCCCAATTTAGGAATACGAGTTGCGCCTCATACATTACGGCGCTTTTGGATGATGCTGCTCAGTTATCATGGCAATATTTTAAACGCGAGTGATTTGGGGCGATCATTGGGATTTTCACATACCGCCATTAATCACTACCTGGATATTTTATCAGGGACATTTATGATGCGCGTGCTGCGCCCTTGGTTTGAAAATATGAGTAAACGACAAGTAAAGGCGCCGAAGCTTTATTTTCGAGATTCTGGAATCATGCATACGTTATTGGGTGTTTCAACGATGGAAGAATTAAATAATAACGCAAGGCTTGGCGCTTCATGGGAAGGATTTGCTATGGAAGAAGTGATACGCCGATCACAGGTGGATGAAAATAGTTGTTATTTTTGGGCAACACACGCTGATGCTGAACTGGATTTGATTATTTTTAAAAACGATAAGCGATTTGGGTTTGAGTTTAAATATTCAGACTCTCCAAAAATAACCAAATCAATGAAAATTGCGTTAAGTGATTTAAAACTGGATTCTCTCACTGTTGTTATTCCAACAGACGCCTCTTTTTTGCTTGATGAGAAAATTTTTGTGTCTGGGTTGAATGATGTTAGTTTTTCATAAGGTGATTCAATGTTAATCGGCTACGCACGTGTTTCAACAGACGATCAAAATTTGGCGCTACAAATATCAGCGCTCAATGAAATTGGTTGCACTAAAATTTATGAAGACAAAATATCGGGCACAAAAACGAATCGCCCCGGTCTTCAATTGGCATTGGAAGTATTGCGAAACGGTGACACATTGGTCGTTTGGAAATTAGATCGCCTGGGTCGCACTGTAAAAGGCTTGATTGATCTGATCAATCAGCTTCATCAATATGCTTGTTCAGTAATTTCCGGGACGCTATTTCAAGATACGCATAAACCACTTCGATTATGGTTTCAGGCAATTTGGTATATTGTGAATCAAAAAAACGGGGTCAGCGCACTCGGGTTGCAAAAAGCATTAGGGCTTGGCAGTTATCACACAGCATGGGAATGGTTGCATAAACTGCGCAGAGCAATGGTTCGCCCTAATCGTGATAAGTTGAATGGTATTGTTCAAGTCAATGAAACCCTTGTAGGTGGCGTGAAACCTGGAAAAAGGGGTCGTGGCGCTGATGGAAAAACATTGGTATTGGTAGCGGCAGAAGAGACGCAAGAAGGTATTGGACGCATCAGACTTGCGTCAATTAGTGATGCATCCAGTGAAATATTAATACCCGCAATTCAACAAATGATTGCGACGGGCAGCACAATACGCACAGACGCTTGGCCAAGTTATAATGATTTAAGCAAGCAAGAATACATTCATTTGCCGGTCAACAATCATGATGTGAAAAATGCAGATGCGATTCCATTTGCTCATATTGTTGCTTCGTTACTTAAGCGTTGGTTGCTGGGTACGCATCAAGGAGCGATCAATCCAAAAAATTTGGCTTATTATCTGGATGAGTTTACCTTCAGGTTTAACAGACGGACGTCCACTTCAAGAGGGAAGCTTTTCTATCGATTGATAGAACAGGCACTGGCAATTGATCCAGTTCCTGCAAAATCGCTAAACACTATATGTAGTGGCTAGGTTACTCAACTGCATAGG
>MGYG01000066.1 GCA_001801635.1 Gammaproteobacteria bacterium RIFCSPHIGHO2_12_FULL_43_28 | reverse complement strand
ATTGTGTTGCTTAATTTTTTCTGCTTCGCCGTAATTAGCTACTAAATAGCCCTCTATCATCTCTGCCATTTCACCAAATTTTTCTGGATAGGGGCTCACATCTTTTTCCATCAATGCGATTTGATAGGCTGTGCGATCTTTTAAAGTGCTGCCAGCTTCGTTAGTGACAGTGCCTTTCGCAAGCAATAACGCAGGATTGCTTTTAAGCATTTTTTCCGCTTCAGCTTTTTCACCATAGGCAACATGATGTAAGAGTTTTTCGACTGCAAGCTTATCTAAGTCTTCTTGAAAGAAATGATGAATGGTTTTGCACGTTTGCACATAATGACTTGCACTTTTGAGATCCATGAAAAAACCAATATGACGCAGAATATCAGGTGCAACATCGCCTACTAATGAGGGCTTATCATCCTCATTAACTAAATATTTTCTCTCTTTTAATTGAAATTGTTCCAATTGCTGATTATTTTGAACTGGTTTTCTACTACCTGACATCACTCACCTCGTTTATAAATATCTTTTTTAGAGAACATTCGTCAAATTGTGTCATGCTAACGTCTCGCCTTAAAAAATTGAGATAGCAACCCACTGCAAGTATCAGCCATGAGCCCACCAACATAACTGATGCGATGATTCATAAACGGCTGATCAAAGACGGCTGACTGACTGATAAGCGCGCCCGCCTTGCTATCCGCCGCACCAAAAATGACGCGGCCGATGCGCGCGTGCACTAAGGCACCCGCACACATCGTGCAGGGCTCAAGTGTGACGTAAAGCGTTGTATCCATCAGACGATAATTTTGTATTGCTTCTGCTGCCTGCCGAAGTGCAATGATTTCTGCATGCGCCGTTGGATCATGTTTATTAATGGGTTGATTGAACCCTTCTCCAATCACACCATCACCACGTGTTAACACAGCGCCAACCGGTACTTCACCCATGCGCTCCGCGCGCTTTGCAAGTTGCACTGCACGCTGCATAAAAACCTGATCTTGCTCGTTAAACATGACTACTACTTATTCCCACTCGATGGTTGCCGGCGGCTTACTCGAAATATCATACGTCACACGCGAAATACCGCGCACTTCATTAATAATGCGATTAGAGACTTTTTCTAAAAACGCGTACGGTAATTTCGCCCAATGGGCCGTCATAAAATCGATTGTTTCAACCGCGCGAATGGCAATCACGTGATCATACTGTCTCGCATCACCAATCACACCCACCGATTTAATCGGTAAGAAAACAGCAAACGCTTGATTAACACGATAATAAAGATCAGCCTTGCGCAATTCATCAATTAAAATGGCATCAGCAAGGCGTAATTTTTCCGCGTATTCTTTTTTAACTTCCCCTAAAATGCGAACCCCCAAACCAGGGCCAGGAAATGGGTGTCGATGCACTAATTCATGCGTTAAACCTAACGCCATGCCAAGGTTGCGCACTTCATCTTTAAATAATTCGCGTAATGGTTCAACTAATTTTAATTTCATGGCTTGAGGCAAACCACCAACATTATGGTGCGATTTAATCACGTGTGCTTTGCCCGTTTTCGTCGCCGCCGATTCAATGACATCCGAATAAATCGTGCCTTGCGCTAACCATTTCACTTGAGGTAATTTTTCTGCTTCCGCTTCAAACACATCAATAAATGTTTTACCGATAATTTTTCTCTTCTTTTCTGGATCAGCTTCACCCTGTAATGCATGATAAAATTGATCTTCAGCATCCACACAAATTAAGTGAATACCAAAATGTTTCTCAAAGATAGATTGGATTTCTTCTCGCTCATTAAGACGAAGCAGGCCTGTATCGACAAACACACAAGTCAACTGATCGCCTATCGCGCGATGCAATAAAAGTGCTGCAACTGATGAATCAACGCCACCGGATAAACCTAATATAACGTGATCGCTACCAACTTTTTCACGAATGTGATGTATTTGTTCATCAATGATATTTTTCGCGATCCACGTTGGTTGGCAGCCGCAAATATCCAACACAAAACGCTCCATAATACGTTTGCCTTGTAACGTATGCGATACTTCAGGATGAAATTGCAAGCCGTAAAAATGATGCGATTCATCCGCCATTGCTACTATCGGGCAACTATGTGTGGTCGCAATGGTTTTAAAATGTGGCGGCAACTGACTAACATGATCACCATGACTCATCCAGACATCCAATAAAGGGCTGCCCTCTTGCGTAAGATGATCTTCAATGCCTTGCAATAGACGCGAAGCCTCGCGCATTTCAACTTGCGCATAACCAAACTCACGATGCGCACTTGCTGCGGCGACTTTACCACCCAATTGCCCGGCCATGGTTTGCATGCCATAACAGATTCCAAGTACTGGACAGCCTAATTGGAAAACAATGGCTGGTGCGCGAGGCGTGGTTTCTTCGGTGACCGATTCAGGTCCACCGGATAAAATAATACCTGATGGATTAAACGCACGAATTGCTTCATCAGATAATTGCGCAGAATATACTTCACAATAAACGCCAATTTCTCGCACACGTCGACCAATTAATTGTGTGTATTGCGAACCAAAATCAAGTATTAAAATTTTCTCTGCGTGTATATCCATGGTTATAAATATTTCTCATCAAAATTATAATTAGGCGCTTCTTTAGTGATTTGCACATCATGCACGTGACTTTCACGCACACCCGATGGGCTCACGCGAACAAATTGTGTTTTCGTGCGAAGTGATACGATGTCAGGACAACCGGTATAACCCATGCCAGAACGCAAACCGCCAATCAATTGGCCCACGATATTCACCATTCTGCCTTTATAAGGAACGCGGCCTTCAATACCTTCGGGTACTAATTTCTCAGTATCAATCGCACCATCCTGGAAATAGCGATCACTTGAACCATGCCGTTGCGCCATTGCACCGAGTGATCCCATGCCGCGATACGATTTATAAGAACGACCATGATAAAGTTCGACTTCACCTGGCGCTTCTTCAGTACCTGCAAATAAACCACCTACCATAACAGCGGAAGCACCAGCGCCTAATGCTTTACAAATATCGCCGGAGAACCGGATACCACCATCAGCGATCACGCCAACTTCCGTTCCTTTTAATGCTGCACACACATTGGTAATCGCTGTTATCTGCGGCACACCGACGCCAGTGACGATGCGTGTCGTGCAAATTGAACCAGGACCAATACCCACTTTGACCGCATCAACACCGACATCGTGTAATGCTTTCGCTGCATCACCCGTTGCAATATTGCCTGCAATGACAGAAACCTTTGGATAATGCTTTTTAATCCAGCGAACGCGTTCAATCACATTTTTAGAATGTCCGTGTGCGGTATCAACGACAATGACATCAGCACGCGCAGCCATCAATGCTTCCACACGCTCTTCGGTATCAGCACCCGTCCCAACCGCAGCACCCACACGTAATTGCCCTTGCGCATCTTTACAAGCAGAAGGTTTTGCTTGTTCTTGCAAAATATCTTTAACGGTGATCATGCCCTGCAATTCTTCTTTATCGTTAATCACCAATACTTTTTCGATGCGGTGTTTATGCAATATTTTTTTCACAAATTCTCTATTCGCGATTTCTTTGACGGTCACTAAGCGTTCTTTCGGTGTCATTAAATTCGCAACCGGTTGATCGAGATTAGTTTCAAAGCGTAAATCACGGCTCGTGACGATACCCACGACTAAATTATTTTTTTCAACGACGGGAAAGGCATGAAAATTATATTTTTTACTGAATTCTAAGACTTGCCTAACGGTCGTTTCGGGGGTAACCGTCACGGGATCTGTCACGACACCGCTTTCAAATTTCTTCACTTTTCGCACCTGCGCTGCCTGGTCCAAAATGGGCATATTCTTATGAATAATCCCCATGCCACCTTCTTGTGCCAGTGCAATCGCAAGACGAGCTTCAGTCACGGTATCCATGGCAGCTGACAAAAGCGGGATATTCAGAATAATGTCGCGGGTCAATTTTGTTTTAAGATCAACATCTTTAGGCAGGACAGCCGACTCGCCC
Organism: Gammaproteobacteria bacterium RIFCSPHIGHO2_12_FULL_43_28; assembly: GCA_001801635.1. Classification (GTDB taxonomy): domain Bacteria; phylum Pseudomonadota; class Gammaproteobacteria; order DSM-16500; family DSM-16500; genus Aquicella. Next base: position 21,079 of record MGYG01000066.1, on the reverse strand, counting down.
GGCAGGAGTAAAACGTCATCAAACGTGAGGGCCAATTCGTTTTGTGCTAGGCGTATCATGTTAATTCCCCTACTATATTAATTAAGATAGTTGCAGGTAAAAATTAACGACTCATTATACACATTTTTAGCCAATGTGGAGAAAATTATTCATGCGGACGGACTATTTTTTAGGGCTTTCAGAGGAAGGATTTCACCGTATTGCTTACACCGAATGGGGGAAGCCGAATAATACCCACCGCCCGATTATCTGCGCCCACGGCTTGACCCGTAACCGCCATGATTTTGATTCTTTAGCCAAACATTTCAGTTACTTAGGCTGCCACCTCTACTGCCCTGACATTGTTGGACGGGGTGACAGTGACTGGATGAAAAGCCCCATGCATTACACGTATGAGCAATATATTGCTGATATGAATGCATTGATTGCCCACTCAGGCGCGAAAACCATCGACTGGATTGGTAGCTCCATGGGTGGACTCATCGGCATGTTCTTGGCCGCCATGCCAAATTCCCCGATAAGACGCCTGGTCTTAAATGATATCGGGCCCCAAGTCCCCGCCAAAGGCATTAGCCGCCTCTCACGATATGCTGGCAGAGACCCTGAATTTAACAGCCTGAAAGAAGCCATTCAATATTACAAAATGATTTATAGCGATTTTGGTGACTTAAGCGATGAAGATTGGCACTATTTAACCGAAAAAAGTATCAAGGAAATTAGGCCAGGAACATTTAGCTCCAAAGTCGATCCCGGCGTTACGCTTGCCGCCGCCAAAAGCAAAATCGCCTGGCAAGCCTTCCTCCATCCAATAAAAGCGATGGAAGGCACTTTATTCGATGTTAATTTATGGCAAACCTGGCGTAACATAAAATGTCCGGTGCTTGTTTTACACGGTGAACAATCTGATATTTTACTGCCAGAGATCATCGACAAAATGCAGGCAACGCATGACAAAACCGAGGTGTTGCATGTTCCTAATGCAGGACATGCACCAGCACTCCTGGACCAAACCCATCAAGAAATGATATACCGATGGCTAGCGCAACATGATTGATGGATTAACAGTAAAATGAAATCATATGAATTTGATGAACAAGATGATCAAACTGTCTATAGCGTCAGTGAACTCAATAATGACGTTAAATTATTACTGGAAGATACCTTCACGAGCGTTTTTGTTGAAGGTGAAATTTCAAATTTCATTGTACCAAACTCCGGTCACTGGTATTTCTCACTCAAAGATGCGAACGCGCAAGTGCGCTGCGCCATGTTTCGCGGCAGCCAGCGTAAATTAGGCTTCACCCCAAAAGATGGATCACACGTCCTGATTAAGGCGCGCGTCAGCCTCTATGAAAGCCGCGGCGATTACCAGTTGATTGCAGAAAGCATGGAAGAACGCGGCGAAGGTAAATTACAGCGCCAATTTGAAGCGTTAAAGAAAAAATTAGCGGCCGCAGGATTATTTGATACAGAACATAAAAAAGTATTGCCTCTCTTCCCTAACCAAATTGGTGTGATTACCTCAAGCACCGGTGCTGCCGTGCGTGATATCTTAAACGTATTAAAACGCCGCTATCCTTGCGCGCCTATCATTCTCTATCCAACCCTGGTCCAGGGAACGTCGGCAGCACAGAAGATTGCTTTTGCCATTGAACTTGCCAATCACCGCAACGAGTGTGACGTCATCATTCTTGCGCGCGGCGGTGGTTCACTTGAGGATTTATGGCCATTCAACGAAGAAATAGTGGCGCACGCCATTTATAAAAGCAAAATACCTATCATTAGCGGCATCGGACATGAAATTGATTTCACTATCGCGGATTTTGTTGCAGATAAGCGTGCACCAACGCCATCGGCAGCAGCAGAAATTGCCACCCCCGATAAAACAGAACTACTGCAACAACTCACCCATTCTTCGCGGCAAATCACACGTCAAATGCAGCGCCAATCAAATACGATGAAGCAACAATTACGCTTCACACAAAAACACTTATACCAACAACATCCTAAACGACAACTGATTGAAAAAGCGCAGCGTCTGGATTTTTACGAATTGACCCTGGTGCAATTACAAACCCGCTTACTGAATCGATTACAATCGACGCGCAGCGAGTTAGACAGTAAATTACATCGTCTAACACCCATCCATGCGATTCGTGCAGCCGAAAATCAAGCAACGCTGCACCAACAAAGCTTACTCAATAGCGTATTGACCACCTTGCATGCCAAAGAAACGCAGCTAGCAAATGCCGCCGCAACGCTTAATGCCATCAGTCCACTCGCCACGCTAACGCGTGGTTATGCCATTGCAACAACAAAAGCGGCACGTGTAATACATGATACGCATCAAGTCAACGTCGGTGACGAAATAGAAGTAAGATTAAGGCAAGGCACGCTCGGGTGTGTTGTTGAGAAAATAGATTAGTGTAATGGGTATAAATCCCTGTCATACCAGCTTGCACTGGTATGACAGTTGGCGTGCCGTATAAAGTTTAAAAATAAACTCTGTACATGACAAAAAATACATACTAGCCATTCACCCTTCGAGACGGCGCAAAAAGCGCGCCTCTGAGTGCGAACGGCCAGTTCATGGGCATATTTGGAACCCGTTCGTGCTGAGGAGGCGCGCTTTTTGCGCCGTCTCGAAGCATGAACGGGCAATTTTAAATTTTGTCGTGTACAGAGAAAAATAAATTGAGCGTTAAGCCGCGGCACTTTTGTCTGTTGCTGTACCCATATCAAAATAAATTTGATTATCATTTTCGCTGACTGAATCAAGCAATGAAATTAAATCTTGCAATTTACCGCTGTTTGCTTCCTTCTCTGATTTCAGTGACGCATTTTCTCTTTGCAATCTTTGCATATCTGTTCGCAAACTTTCAATTTCCGTTAATATTGTGACCATTTTTTCTTCTAATTTTTGTAACAGGTTTTCCGTCATGATAACTCCTTTTAATACTGGGCTGATTTATTGAAAGATTGTTTCGTATCATAGTACAAATCAAATGGAATAGTAAATCAGCAAGTAAGCGCCTCTCACTTGATTGGGATAAAGGCAATCGGCGTATTATCCTCATTCTGTTGCAAAAAACGCGGCAATCGAAAAGTGGGCGCTTCTTCGATACGATAACCAGTAAAAAGTGGCTGCAGCAGGCCAAGATGTGACTTGCGCGTCACATAAATTGTATTACTCGTTTTATCCGCAAGAAACGGGTTGGATTTTTGCAACGTATTGCGTCGACCCGTTGCGATGGACTCATCCAAATCGTATTTTTCAATGCTCGCTGCATGCTGCAAATAAAAATTAAGTTTACTCTCAGCATCGAGCATCACAATTCGCCATTCGTACCAAGGTTTTTCTTTTCTTGCTATCGTCTTTACCTTTTCTGTAAATTGAACCGAGCCGTATTGCGAATAATACCACTCTGGCAGTAAATCAATGGTTACCAATAAAATGAAAAAGGAGGCGATAATCATGAAAGCCGCCCATAATCGTCGTTTAGCTAACGTGCTTTTATCGGATAATATCCAATCCGCTGTAAAGAGAATGGCAAACGGCACCACCGGTATAACGTAATAGCTGCGACGTGATCCGCTTAAGGTAAAAAATAAAAAGACGATTGTGAGGGTCAATACTATCCATTTTGACTCAAGGCCCATGCGCCGAAAGCGCGTGAAGACACTCGCTAATGCCGGCAGGAAAAAGAAAAATGCGCCTGGCAAAAGATAAATAGGCAAATAAATAAAGTAAGTATAAATTGGATCTTTATGATCAAAAGGATGAAAGTAGCGAAGAATATTTTCACGATAAACAAGATACAAGCCATCTTCTGAATAGCTTGTTCCACCAATGTGGCTAGATAACCAAAACGGTAAGAGGTACACAATAATCGCTGGCAAGGTTGCAATCAATAATGGTAAACGCAAATGAGCCCGCAACGAACCCTGCAAACACATATCAATGAAAACCGCCAGTAAAGGAATCACCGCGCCAACCAAGCCTTTGCATAATGAGGTGATCGCGACAATCATAAAGAAAACGGCATAATCAAACGTTGTTGTTTGGTTGCGCTTTTCAAAATACCAAGCGATAGCGAGCAAAATGCCTGCAAGATTCAGCATATCAGCGCTACTGGTGCGCGCCCAAAAGACAAAGTAAAACGTCGTCAATAATAGCCAGCCAGACAACATCCCTAGCTTTTTATCTTTAAGCTGCGTCCCTATACGATAAATGGACCAAAGCGCAACTAACCCTGCGAGCGCTGAAGGAATACGCAAAGCCCATGTGGTCAAACCACCGAGCACTTGTGAAGCGAACGCAATCAACCAATAAGATAGCAACGGCTTATCGTAGTAACTCCGCCCATCCAGAAAGGGATGAAAAAAATCGTGCCGGCCAAACATGGCCATCACAATATCCGCCCAGCGATGTTCTTGCGTCCAAATCTCACGCGCACCCAGGAGGAGAAAGAGCAAAAGCGCGCCGCCAATTAATAAATAACGCAATTTTGCCTTATCGCCCCACAAAAAATCTGCTATCGTTGACAAATTCATATTGGCACTACAACCTAAAACCGGGTTAAGAAAGTGCCAGATTATACGGGCATATCGACAGAAAATTCAAATTTATAGACTAGGGTGCATACGTATGTTTAAAGGCAGTATGGTTGCATTGGTCACGCCAATGCATGAAGAGGGTTCCATCGACAAAAAGGCATTCGCCGATCTCATCGAATGGCATATTGCATCAAAAACAGAGGCGATTGTGATCGCTGGCACAACGGGTGAATCAGCTACCCTTTTGCCCGACGAACAGTATGAACTTATTTCACTCGCGGTAAAACAAATCGCAGGACGCACGCCGGTGATAGCAGGAACTGGTAGTAATTCCACCCAAACCACCGCCCTTTTAACTGAAAATGCAAAACGCGCAGGGGCTGATGCCTGCTTAATTGTCACTCCTTATTACAATAAGCCGACGCAGCATGGCCTATACCAACACTACAAATACGTTGCAGAAAAAACCGACCACCCAATTATTCTCTACAATGTACCCAGCCGAACCGGTTGCGACCTCCTTCCCGAGACCGTTCTACGTTTATCGACGGTAAAAAATATCATTGCAATCAAGGAAGCAACCGGCAAGCTCGAACGGGCAAACGATATCATGGCGCGTTGTGATAAACGGTTTCATGTGTATAGCGGTGATGATGCAACCGCATTGGAATTGATGCAGCACGGCGCCAAGGGAGTCATTTCAGTCACTGCTAATGTCGCACCCGAGAAAATGCATGCCATGTGTACTGCGGCATTAACCGGGAACAATACGCTTGCCAGTAAACTTAATAATGAACTCATGCTGCTGCATCAACGTCTTTTTCTCGAATCAAATCCCATTCCGACCAAATGGGCGCTTTATAGCATGGGTAAAATCAAAAATGCGCTTAGAATGCCGCTCTTGCCACTAGACAACCAATACCACGAAGCGGTAAAAGAAGCCTTGAATCATGCAGGAGTAAAATAACAAATGGCTTTTGTCAGATATTGCTTGATTATTTCATGTGCGGCTTTTCTCGCCAGCTGCTCTTATCTCGGAAAAATACCCGGTGTTGGTGGTCGAGAAAAAGAATACTTGGCAGCAAGAAGCGTGCCGCCAATTCAAATTCCACCAGGGCTTACCTCAGATGCATTTCAAACGGCCTACCCTGTTTCTTACCGACAGTATCCAGAAAGCGCAAAAAACGTTAGTATCGTTCCGCCTGGTTTAGCCAGTGGAAAGTAGACGAAAACTCAGATAATCTACGCGCTCACGGAGAGGTACCGAAGCGGTCATAACGGCGCCGATTCGAAATCGGATGGGGAGTTCATCCTCCCACGAGGGTTCGAATCCCTCCCTCTCCGCCAACTTAGTTAGAAAGGAAACCCGCGATGGAACCCATTGATCATCTCATCCATGCCAAATGGCTTATTACGTGTGAAGAAAATAATCGTGTTCTCGAAAATCACGCCCTTGCCATCAAAGCAGGCAAGATTCTAGCCCTAGTGCCAAGCAAAGAAGCCAAACAAAAATATCAAGCCGCCACAGAAGAACACTATCATTCGCATGCCGTGATGCCTGGTTTTATCAATAGCCACACGCATATTGCGATGAATATTTTCCGCGGCCTTGCAGATGACCTTGAATTAATGGACTGGCTTAATAATTACATTTGGCCGGCGGAAGGCAAATGGGTAAGTCACGATCTCGTTTACGATGCATCAAAACTCGCCATGGCTGAAATGATACGTGGCGGTACCACTTGCTTTAACGATATGTACTTCTTTTTACAAGCGAGCGCAAAAGCCGCCGATGAAGCAGGTATCAGGGCCCACATCGGGATGACAATCATTGATGTACCAACCGCCTGGGCAAAAACAACGGATGAATATTTTGCGAAAGCATTGCAATTTTACGATGAATATAAAAACCATCCACGCGTAACACCGACAATGGCGCCACATTCAACCTATACGGTTTCCATTGAGAATTTAATCAAGGCCAAAGAAATTGCCGATCAATACAAACTTAAAATAAATATCCATCTGCAAGAAGCACCGTCTGAAATCGCGCAATCCATGCAACAATATCAAAAACGACCGCTTGAAAGATTGCATGACATTGGCATGGTGAATCCAAATCTCATTGCGATACACATGACACAGCTGAATGATCGTGATTTTGAAATGTTGGCAGAAACAAAACCTAACCTCATCCACTGCCCAGAATCCAACATGAAACTGGTGAGCGGCAGCTGTCCTGTCGAAAAACTCCTAACACGTGGCATTAATGTGGCACTGGGAACCGATGGCGCTGCCAGCAATAACGACTTAGATATGTTTGGTGAAATGCGTTCCGCTGCCTTTTTTGGAAAAGTCATCGCAAATGATCCAAAGGCTGTCAATGCCGAAACGGTGTTAAAGATGGCAACACTGCATGGGGCAAAGGCCCTTGGTATTGATCACTTGACTGGGTCATTGACCCCTGGTAAAGCCGCTGATTTTATTGCGATTGATCTTGATAGCGTGGAAACACAACCGGTTTATCATCCTGTTTCACAACTCGTCTACGCCACCCCCCGGCATCAAGTCACGGATGTATGGGTCAATGGCAAACCTATTCTAAAAAACAGAGAGTTACTGACACTGGATGAGAAAGAATTGATAGCGAAGGCACGAAGCTGGCGTGATAAAATCAGTCCTGCGCGCTACACGATAAGCACTGCAATAAAATAAAAAAATAGGTATAATCCCCCGCTGCCCGCGTAAGCCCGTCAGGGACTGAACGCGGGACAATATTCAAATAACTAACTATCATCGAGGGTCAACACCATGCCAATTGAACGCACACTCTCTATCATCAAGCCAGATGCTGTTTCTAAAAACCACATCGGCGACATCATTAGCCGATTTGAAAAGAAAGGCTTGCGCGTTGCGGGTGCGAAAATGCTCCGTTTGAGCAAAGCACAGGCTGACGCTTTTTATGCCGTCCATAAAGAACGTCCTTTCTTCAAAGCACTCGTTTCCTTCATAAGCTCGGGACCTGTCCTTGTGCAAGTGCTTGAAGGTGAAAATGCAGTTCTCAAAAATCGTGAAATCATGGGCGCAACCAATCCAAAAGAGGCAGCTCCCGGTACCATCCGTGCTGATTTTGCTGAATCGATTGATCACAATGCCGTTCATGGATCAGATTCCGCTGAGACGGCGAAACAAGAAATCGCCTTCTTCTTTACGTCCGAAGAAATTTACACGCACGTGCCAGAAAGCGAGCTTGCCTAAATGACAGCACTGTCTGCTGCAAAGCCTAATTTGCTGGGGTTGGATCGCAAGGCGATGCGAGCGTTTTTCGAGCAAATTGGCGAAAAACCTTATCGCGCAGATCAATTACTAAAATGGATACACGCTGTTGGTGTCACTGATTTTAGTCATATGACCAATCTCAGCAAACCGCTGCGCGATGCGCTCACTCACCTCGCAGAGATCACCTTACCCGAGGTGATTTATGAGAAGGCGGCGGCAGATGGTACTTATAAATGGCTGCTTCGCCTCTATGATGGTAATTGCATCGAAACCGTTTTTATCCCTGAAAAAACGCGTGGGACCTTATGCATTTCCTCGCAAGTTGGCTGCATCCTCAACTGTGATTTTTGCTCAACGGGTAAACAAGGTTTTAACCGCAACTTAAGCACAGCGGAAATTATCAGCCAACTCTGGGTTGCCGTCCGCAAACTCTCAGAAAATGGGGGTAAGCATGACCATATAGTAACGAATGTCGTCATGATGGGCATGGGTGAACCCTTACTTAACGTTCCGAATGTGGTTCCGGCACTCAATCTGATGCTAGATGACTTTGCCTACGGCCTGTCAAAGCGGCGTGTTACGGTGAGCACCTCTGGTGTGATCCCAGCCATTTATCAATTGCGCGAAGAAACTGACGTGGCCCTTGCCGTTTCTTTGCACGCGCCCAATGATGAACTCAGAAATAAACTAGTACCACTCAACAAAAAATATCCATTGAAAGAACTGATGGCTGCCTGTAGAGATTACTTTAAAGATGATAGAAGACGCTCTGTCACGATGGAGTATGTCATGCTAAAAGGCGTGAATGATCAACCCGAGCACGCAAGGCAACTGGTTAAGCTACTATCAGACGTCAAGGCAAAAATGAACTTGATCCCGTTTAATCCCTTTCCACATACGGACTATGAACGGTCCGATGATGCAACCATAGCCCGTTTCCAGCATATCTTGATGGAAGCTGATATTAATACGACGGTTAGGCGCACAAGGGGTGATGATATTGACGCGGCTTGCGGACAATTGGTTGGGCAGGTAAAAGATAAAACACGGCGCCATCAGCGATATTTAAACGATGCGGCAAAAAAAGTCATTGGCGAGAGCGTCTGAACATCTTATCATTGCTATATCGGACTAAGGACAGCGACATGACAAACGAATCACAAGTTGCAACTACAAATGATGAATCAACCGCCGCGGCCTTTGGCGCACGGTTAAAAGCAACCCGTAAACAACAAGGGCTTGAGATTAAAGACGTTTCAGCGCAATTACGCTTAAACGAAAAAGTCATTGAGAGCCTTGAAGAAGGCGTGTACCTGGATACTATCCCAACGACTTTCCTGCGCGGGTACCTTCGAGTCTATGGAAAATTTCTGCAGATTCCGGCAGACGAAGTTAAAGCGGCGATTGAACCCATCAAGGCACCTCCTCTGCCATTAGCATTTCCAAAAGCAGAATCATCGACAGCTTTTACCAGTGAAAACTATTACATGCGGTTTTTTACGTATCTTATTGTTTTCACCATGTTTGGCTTAGTTGGCACTTGGTGGCACAATCATACGTCAACGACAGAAAGCACTCAGCTGCTTAGCGCGCAAAATGAAACCAGCATTCCTATCGCCCAATCAGCATCCACCGCGATACAAAACGTACTAGGGGGCAATCAACCAGCGTCTGCCGAAAAAGCACCCACGCACGCATTACCGCTAGCAGCTCAAACAGCGAACACTGCCGCACCGCTTTCGCAAACCAATAAAGCCGATGCCTCGATGCCCCCACAGGCTTCTATTGCCTTAGCGGCGCCAAAGAGCGTTAAGCACGTTGATGATGGTCTCTACGGCGAAGATGCTGAGGATGAAGCGAATACGAACGAGTAAACGGTTTAAAGCGCTTTAGCATGGCTTCAACACCCAGGCTACTTATATCGATGCGCGAAACACAATTATATGATGGTAGCCCGTATTGAGCGCAGCGAATACGGGGTCAACCTTATATTACTCTCCACCCCGGGTTACGCGCGATGCGCTAACCAGGGCTACGCTCACTGATGGATTAGCTGCGAGTCCATCCGACAATTATTAGAAACATGAGGAAACAATAATGCCCACGATGATCCAGGCTGTTCGCGGCATGAATGATATTCTTCCACCAGAGACACGACACTGGCAGTACGCAGAAAGTATTTTCCGCCATATTTTGCAAGGCCATGGTTATCAGGAAATTCGCCTCCCTATTCTTGAGAAAACAGAACTATTCAATCGCTCCATCGGCGAAGTGACCGATATCGTTGAAAAGGAAATGTACTCTTTTGTTGATCGCAATGAAGAAAACCTGACCCTGCGACCCGAGGGAACAGCGAGCTGTGTTCGCGCCGGTATTGAGCATGGTCTACTCTATAACCAAATTCAACGCCTCTGGTATACGGGGCCTTTTTTCCGTCACGAACGTCCGCAAAAAGGCAGATACCGGCAATTTCACCAGTGTTCTGCGGAAGTATTTGGTCTTCTAGGTCCCGATATAGATGCTGAACTGATCAGCATGTCAGCGCTTTTGCTCGAAAAATTAGGTGTTAGACCGTATGTCACCTTACAAATTAATTCGCTAGGCACGCTGCAATCGCGTAAAATCTATCGCGACGCATTAGTGCGCTACTTAAAAGCGCACGAAAAAGACTTGGATCAAGATAGCTTGAAGCGGCTCAATAAAAATCCGTTGCGGATTTTAGATAGCAAAAACCCCGAGCTTAAAAAAATCATTGGGGGCGCGCCCAAATTACTTGATCACCTTGATGAAGATTCCTTAAAACATTTTGAAAAACTACAGGAATACTTAACGGATGCGGGTGTCTCATTTGAAATCAACCCCAATCTTGTACGCGGCCTCGATTATTACACGAAAACCGTTTTCGAATGGGTCACTGACAAATTGGGTGCCCAAGGTACCATCTGCGCGGGCGGGCGTTATGACGGCCTCGTTGCGCAATTGGGCGGCAAACCTAATTATGCGCTAGGTTTTTCATTTGGCATGGAACGCACGATCTTACTCATGCAACAGGCAGGCATCACCTGTGAAGAAGCCGCGATGCCGCATGCTTACCTTGTCACCGATGGCGAGGAATCGTTCGCGGAAGGTTTAAAACTCGGCAATTACTTGCGTGGCAAACTCGATGATTTACGGCTTATTTTGCACTGCGGTGGTGGCAGCCTAAAAAACCAATTCAAAAAAGCAGATAAGAGTGGCGCACAATTTGCCATCATTATTGGTGAGCATGAACGCAAAAATCATTCAGTATCAATTAAGGCCTTGCGTGAAGAACTTCCACAGCAAACGCTTTTTCAAGATGAGCTTGCGGAATATCTTCGATTAAAAATTTCGAAAAAATGATGATTCACACTGACTGAAAAATTTGTTTTAATACAGTGCGAGTAATGACGGACATTGGCCACTGTTGTACAGTCAGATGAGGATTATCTTTTGACAGATTATTTAACTGAAAAAGAACAAATCGAGTTACTAAGAAACTGGATTAAAGAATATAGCCTATACATCCTGGCCGGATTTGCCATGGCGGGACTGGTACTCTTTGGCTGGCGGGAATGGCAGCAACGTGCGGCTAAAATTCAAATGCACGCTTCTTCTGTTTATGACGAAATGCTTGCTATGCGCAGTCAAAACAATAGCGAAGCCACCATCGTACAAGCGAAAAAATTAGTCAAGCATTACCCACAAACAGTTTACGGTGAACTAGCCACCTTCATGCTTGCCAAAGATGCGGTTGCAAAAAATAATTATCAAGCAGCGGAAGAGCGTTTGAATTGGGTAATTGACCACAGCCGCAATATGTCCTTCCGCCAAATTGCCCGCATTCGCCTTGCAAGACTACAGCTTGCCTTAAAGAAACCGGATGATAGCTTGAAAATGCTGCAAAAAGTGGATGATCCCAGTTTTGCAGGCTTGATCAACGAGGTTAAAGGTGATGCTTATCTTGCGATGAATAATCCCAACATGGCGCGCCAATCTTATCAAGCAGCATTAGCCAACTTGCCTAGTGCACTCGAAATGCGGCCCTTATTACAAATGAAGTACGATAATTTAACCTGATCCTAAACCTTTTCGAGTATTGATTATGAATAAAATAATACGAACCAGTGGTGTCCTGCTGCTCACTGCATTGATTGCTACTGCATTAACAAGCTGCGAATTACTTGAAAACGATAACACCCCCACACCGACGCCGCTTGCGCCAATCCATCCTGAGGTGCACCCTCAATTACGCTGGTCACTCAAAGCCAATAGTGGTGTTGGCAAAGAATACTTGAAACTAACGCCTGCGGTTGATGAAACGAACATTTATACCGCGAGTACAAACGGCACCTTAGTTGCCCTCAATAAGGAAACGGGGCGCGAATATTGGCGCACACAAACCGCATTGACTATCCTGACCGGTCCTGCTGCAGGTAATGGCATCGTTGTCGTTGGCAGCCGCGAGGGAGTCATTGCTGCCTATCGACAATCTGATGGTCGATTGATATGGAACACCAACCTCCCTGGCGAAATACTGGCGAACCCCGCTATTGGTGATAATCGCGTCATCGTTAAAACCGTCGATGGCTACGTACGCGCCCTATCCACTGAAAGCGGCCATGAAGTATGGTCTTATCAACAAACCGAACCCAGCCTGATTTTACGCGGCGGTAGCGCACCACTCATCAAGGGAAATAGCGTACTGGTCGGCTTTGCCAATGGCAGTCTCGCCAAACTCGGCTTGCGTGAAGGTCACGAACAATGGCAGCAACCCATTGCCATACCGCAAGGTGCTTTTGCCATTCAGCGCATGATTGATATTGATGCAACCCCCATCATCTATGATTATCGCGTGTATGCAGCTACTTACCAGGGCAATATCGAAGCACTGGAGTGGTCCTCCGGCCGCGTTCTCTGGTCGCATCCTATCTCTACTTACACTGGCATGATTGCAGATAGTGAACATGTCTTTTTATCCAATGCTGAAAGCCACGTCTGGGCGTTTAACGCCGATAGCGGCTTAGTAAGCTGGCGTCAAACTGGCTTAACAGCGCGACTCGTCACAGGTCCTGCCGATATGGGAGGTTATATTGTCGTTGGCGATGCCGAAGGCTATTTGCACTGGCTAGACAAGCGCGATGGGCATGTCGCTGCAAGGCGCTATATTGGCCCCATTTTTGCCACACCCTTTGTGCAAAATGGTGTACTATACGCCTTTACTAATAATGGTTACCTGTCGGCATTTTCTCTATAATCAGCCGCCACTAACAACATAATAGATAGGCACACATGCTACCAGTCGTTGCGATCGTCGGCCGACCGAATGTCGGTAAATCGACCTTATTTAACTGCTTAACACGCTCCCGGAATGCGCTTATCTCAGCGGTTCCCGGCACGACTCGCGACCGTCAATACGGCGAGGTCAATCTTCACGGTCGACGTTTTATCATTGTCGATACCGGCGGGCTTTGTGAAGAACAGGGTGAGATTGATAGTCAAATTACCAAACATGCCCTGCAAGCCGTGAAAGACGCGGATAAGGTGCTTTTTCTGGTTGATGCCAGAGCGGGCATAACCCCTGAAGATCAAACTATCGCAAACATCTTGCGCCGTTTAGGTAAAAATATTTTGTTAGCGATTAACAAAACAGAAGGGCTTGATACCGCCAGTCTGACAGATGCTTACGAACTCGGCATGGGAACACCGGTTGCACTAGCTTCTGCGCATGGTTCTGGCATTGACGATTTGATCAATACGCTCTTTCCCATGGAAACAGATGAAGAAAACGCTCCTGCAGATAACCTCAAAGAAAAGCGTATACGCCTTGCGATTGTGGGTAGACCAAATGTCGGTAAATCAACCTTAACTAATCGTATCCTGGGTGAAGAACGCGTTATCGTGCATGATTCACCGGGGACGACGCGTGATAGCATTTACATTCCACTTGATCGGTTTGATCAATCTTATACCTTGATTGATACGGCGGGCGTCAGGAAGCGAAAAAAAATTGCTGACATACCGGAAAAATTTTCAGTCGTCAAAACACTGCAAGCTATTGAAGATGCGCATGTCGTTCTCTATATCATCGATGGACGCATCGGTGTCTCTGATCAAGATTTAAAATTATTAGGCTTTATTCTGGATTGCGGACGCGCTTTAGTGATTGCCGCCAATAAATGGGATGGCATGACGCCAGAAGCAAGAGAACGTGCACGAGCAACGATAGACAGACAACTCGATTTTGTCGGTTTTGCCCGCGTGCATTTTATTTCTGCTTTACACGGTAGCGGTGTAGGTACTTTATTTGATTCAGTAAATGAAGCGTATCAAGCTGCCACAAAGAAATTATCAACCCCCGAACTTTCTCGTTTACTGCAAAAGGCGTTAGTCACACACTCACCGCCATTAGTACATGGTCGCCGCGTCAAATTGCGCTATGCGCATCCGGGCGGCAACAATCCGCCTTCCATTATTATTCACGGTAATCAGGTGCATGATTTACCTGAGAGTTATCGAAAATTCCTGGTGAATTTCTTCCGTACTGAACTCAATTTAGTGGGCACACCAGTACGCGTTGAGTTTAAGGCGAATAAAAATCCGTACGAGGATAGAAGGTAGCGAGATCCCTCGCTACGCTGTCACTGCTCGCACGTCTGCGAGCCCGCGTTTTTTGCGGGCGTGGCAATCCAGTTTTCAACTGCCTCTTGGATTGCTTCGTCGCAAAAAGCGCTCCTCGCAACGACGAGCCTCCTGCAGCATACGCTGAGCTATCGCGCTATGCTTCAATCCCTAAAATTCACAAACTGTAGCGGAATTTCCACTTTTGCTTCGCGCAGATATGCGATGATTTCCTGCAAATCATCGCGCTTTTTGCCCGTCACACGCACTTGATCACCCTGTATCGCTGCCTGGACTTTACACTTGGTATCTTTGATCAGCTTGACCAGTTTTTTTGCATCCTCACCCTCAATGCCTTGCTTGATCTCAATGGTCTGCTTCGCTTCATTAAGATTCACACTCATTTCTTTATATTGCAAAGAACGTAAATCAATCTGACGTTTTGATAACTTATTACGCAGTATTTCGTCAACTTGCTTCACTTGGAAATCGGTTGGCGCAATAATCGTAATTTTATCTTTATTCAACTCAAGACGCGCATTCGTATCTTTAAAATCAAAACGAGTCGATACTTCACGATTAGATTGATCGACCGCATTGGTAATTTCATGATTATCGATAGTTGAAACAATATCAAACGAAGGCATACAGTTCCCCTACAGTTTAAAAACATATTATTTATACAAAAACACCAGCGGTTCCCGCTGAACCTTACGCGATGGGGGTTCCCTAAGGGGGAGAATCGCGATTCTCCCCCTTAGGTGCAAGCAAAAACTTGTTTTTTGCGCAGCATCAAAACAAGAAAGCCTTCCCGCGTTTTTCAGCGGGAATGGCTGCAAAAACACAGCAAAAACCGCTGCAAAGTGGTCTTACTTTAACATGACTTGCACAAGAATAGCGACTGTGGAAATATGGCCTTGACAGCACCCCTCTCACTTACTACGATTCATCTGACAATAAAAAAGATGAGATCATTTCATGCCGTTAGAGTCTATCCGCGCACTGGTAAGTGAAGATATAGAATCCACTGATCAGTACATTATCTCGCAACTGGAATCTAACATTCCAATGATCACACAAATGATTGAATACGTCCTCGCCTGCGGTGGCAAGCGGGTACGTCCCATGATTTTATTATTAAGCGCCAAAGCGCTCGCCCATCGTGGTCAGGAGCATATCGCGCTTGCTGCGGTCATTGAGCTCATTCATACTGCGACCCTCTTGCATGACGATGTAGTCGATGGCTCTACCTTAAGACGCGGTAATCAAACAGCGCATACCATCTGGGGCAAAAATGCGAGCGTTTTAGTCGGGGACTTTCTCTATTCACGCGCTTTTCAAACCGTCGTTGATTTAAGACATCAACGTATTTTGGATATTTTCGCAAAAGCGACGCATTACATTGCAGAAGGTGAGATTTTACAGCTGATTAACTGTAATAATCCGGACACCACTGAAGCATTTTATTTCGATATCATCCAACGCAAAACAGCAAAATTATTCGAAATCTCATCACAATTAGGCGCACTACTTGCCACTAACGCTGAAGAAGAAGTGAATGCACTACGGGATTACGGTATGCATCTTGGACTTGCTTATCAATTGATCGATGATGCGCTTGACTACAGCCAGTCAGCTAAAGAAACGGGTAAAAATGTAGGGCAAGATATTGCTGATGGCAAAACCACCCTGCCCCTCATTCACGCCATGCGTAAAAGCAAGGGCAAAGACCTCGACCTCTTGCGTGATGCTATTCAAACTGGCTCCAGCAAAAAGCTAAAGACTATTCTTCAGATTATTGAATCTACCGATGCGATAAAGTACACTGCCGACACTGCAAAAGAGCACAGTGAACGCGCAAAAGCCGCGCTTTCAATCATCCCAGCCTCCTCTTACCGTCAGGCGCTGGAAAACTTAAGTGATTTTGTAGTAAGCAGAAACTATTAGATATTCGGGGTGTGGCTCAGCCTGGTAGAGCGCTGCCTTCGGGAGGCAGATGTCGCAGGTTCAAATCCTGTCACCCCGATATAAAATCCTTCTTTATTCTAACCCTGCTTCCAACGTAAACGTTTACGCCTGCGTCTGCGTTCCCGTCTTTTCCCTGCTTAAAAAATCAAATCCGGTAACGCAGGCGCAGACGTTTACGAAAATCTCAGGAAACTTATATGCGATTAGATCACGAGAAATTAGATGTTTATCAGGCAGCGCTTGAATTCACTCTATTAATGAATAAAGTCATAAAAGAATTGCCGAAAGGAAATTCGCATCTTGCTGACCAAGTGCTACGAGCAAGTACTTCCATTCCACTCAATATCGCCGAAGGCGGAGGCGAATTTTCTAAAAATGAAAAAGTGCGTTTTTATAGAATCGCCAGACGATCCGCAACTGAATGCGCCGCTATCCTTGATATCTTCCAGCGCCTAAATCTAATCGATAAAAGAAATCAATAATGTCAGACGGCGCATGGTGAGGCTCTCGAGTAAATATTAGTGAATGTGTTTAGTGAGTTGCGCATATTGGCTCAATTATTAGTCAGTTGTCACTAACATATTTAGCCCACCCCTAACACTATTAATCCTATCTTGATAGGATTTATACCCTTAATTCTTTGCAATCTGATATATATCCTAGTATAATAGGATTTTAAAGGTAATTGCGACACTTTTACGAAATAAAGCCAGGATACTAGGATTTATGAAAAAACTGACAAAATTGAAGAATCCATCTCTGGAACATACGCTCACAGCCACATTGCTTGGTCAGGCAATTAAAGCAAGGCGTACGCAAAGCGGTTTACGCTTGGAAGACGCCGCAGCGCTTTGTGGTGTGGCAAAGCAAACTTTTATGAAAATAGAGCATGGACATCCTACCAGTCAGTTGCAAAGTATATTGCAGATATGTTCTGCGCTGGGAATAAAAATCTATATTGCACCATGGCACAATGATGAAGAGACAACAGATGACTGGAAATGAAAATGAATTAAATGCTTATTTAGGTGGAGTCATCATTGCTCGCTTGTTGTTGCAGGACGATCAGATATTTTTGAAATATACTCAAGATTGGCAAAAATCCGGTTACGCCATCTCACCCCATTTACTATTATCTGATGAAATCCCAACAGTAAATATACAACGCTATTTACGTAACCTGTTTCCCGAAGGAGAAGTGCTAGACACACTGCTGACAAATTTGCATTTAAGTAAAGCCAATACATTTGGGATTATTCGTACGTTGGGAGCAGATACGTCCGGTTCACTTTTATTCTTGCCTTCAGGACAATCAGTACCAACCTCTTCTTCGTTCAGAGTCATCACATCTGCTGAAGTCGAGAGGCGACTAGATGAACGAGATGAGTATAGCTTGATTATCTGGGATGGAAAGCCCCGCCTTTCTATGGCTGGTGTGCAAGATAAAATAAATGTTTCAATTAATACAGATGACCAGATGGGATTTGGTGAGGGAAAATTAATTTCTACACATATATTAAAATTCGAAAAACAAAAATTGTCGCATCTAGTCATTAACGAATATGTAACCATGCAACTTGCCAGACAATGTGGAATGCAAGTTGCCAATGTTGAGCTGAAACGTTTTGGAAAATACCCGACATTATTAATTGAGCGCTTTGACAGAAAATTAATTTCATCTAATGAAGTAATGCGTAGACATGTCATTGATGGTTGTCAGGCGCTGAATCTACCACCTGAATATAAATATGAAAGAAATTTTGGTAGCGGTCGTGATGTAGCGCATATTCGTGATGGCGCAAGCCTGGCTAAATTATTTGATTTTGCAAATAAATGCACGAATCCAGCTGAAACTAAAAGCAAAATGCTCGATTGGGTATTATTCAATTTATTAATTTATAATTATGACGCGCATGGCAAAAATATCAGCTTTTTTGTTGGAAAACATGGTATGTCGTTAACTCCATTTTATGATCTGGTCAATATCAAAATGTATCCGCAATTTGAGAATGAAATGGCAATGGTGCTTGGCGATGATTTTGATGGCGAGACTATTAGAGCATATCAATTAGCTGACTTTGCAGATAACTGTCAATTGTCGCGTCCTTATCTTGTAAAGCAATTAAAAAACATGGCGCCAACATTGCTTTTAGCTTTAGATAAAAATAATATTTTTGACGTTGCATGCAATGAGCAAGAAAAGCATTACCTTGAACAGTACCAGCAGATGGTACGAAAACGTTGCGAGTACTTTCTTGAGCAAGCAGATGAAATTATGTCTGTAAAGTTATGAGCGAATTAAATTCAGCGTGCCATGGCTTGGCTACATATAAATGATACTTTCTTCGGGGTTACGAAACAAATTCCAATCGCGACCCCCTTAAATTAGCGCTGTCGCGAGAGCGTCAAGTTATAAACTTAGCATTACCCCTTGTTCAGGCATAATTAATTTTACGCCAATATCATTTTGTTGGGACAATTCATTTATCACTTGCTCTCTTGTATCTTGCTGAGCATTTGAAAAATCAACCAATCGAGGTTTAACGTGAGTTACAACCACCGGTAACCCTCGTAAGGAATTTTTTAAATATAAAGGATTAACCATGGCCGCCAACTGTCGTAATTCAGCCATAAATAAATTTGGTTTTAAATGACCAAATAATTTATTATCGGGCTGGGAGTTTAAAAATGAACATTCAAGCATAATGCCATGAAGCTGTTTATTGATGATGAGGGGTGAAATTTCCTTCCAAATATTTTCTATGTTTGTCGATTTTTCTATGCTATCGGCGCCTGTATCACCAAAATATAAAATATATTCTGTTTTATACCGTATTAAAAAAGCGCTTGATGCCATCCCTCCATGATTCAAAGGAAAGACTTTTACCTGCATATCCGTATTAGGAATGGCAATCCATTGTAGTAATGGCATAGTTTGATAATGCTGATAATTTAAGTGTGGAGTTTCACCTGCATCTCCAAAATTTCCCCAAACAGACCAATTAAAAATATTTTTCTGCAATGCTTGCATTGTTTCTTCACGCGCCATAATTGTTTGCTGCTCTCGCAATTCGGGTTGCGCCATCACGAGACCCATAAGATGATCAAGATGCGCGTGAGAAATGAGGTAAGCAGGAATATATTTTTGCAGCAAATCTTCAACATTTTTGTTATGTACTGATTGTCGATCGACTGCAACTAGAAGTCCATACACCAAAGTACCCGAATCAAGAGCCGTATAATTTTCGCTTTCGATAGTCTTTAATAAATAAGCTGATAAATTCCCATCCTTCAAACCACCATAGACTCCAAGAGGAAGAATTTCGAAGACAGGTGCACAATATCCCGCACTAGATAATAAAAAAATAAAAACTGTAATCAATAACTGACGCATACATTATTTCCTCCAAATTTGTGAACATACTAATATAGGAGGAATTTATAGATTTACCGTATTTATACGGTAGTGGTAACTCATTAAAATGATTGCATGATAGCGAGGTGATTCAACCTTGAAGGGATTTGATTTTGATAGCCATTTGAAACAGCTTTTACCAGTATTTCAGCTTTGTTCTGGCAATTCATTTTATTTTTGATATTTTCTATATAAGACTCAACCGTTCGTTTTGATAACGAAAGCAAACCCGAAATTTCTTTTGCAGTTTTACCTCGGATCAATAAAAAAACACATTCGCATTCACGTGTTGTCAATTTAAATTTATTATGATAATGGCCCAATGTGTAATTTTGAAACCCTAAGTCTAGCTTATTATCGACTTGACTTAGGATATGGAAAACATCCGCTTTATGCCAAGGGCGGCAATAATAAATTAATCCAGTGATGGTATTTTCTTTGTTAATGATGGGGCTTTTTTCTAATAAAAAAACAGTATTAGTTTTTGAATCTCTATGCACTGCTGATATTTTGTCACCCTTTAATACGCACAGATCTTGCTCTAAAAACACTTTATTATCTTCAGCAGATGCAGGCGATAATTCTTCATCAGTTTTACCGGTAATATCCTTTAGATACCTAACACCTTTTAATTCAAGCAAAGACTTGTTTGCACCCTGATAGCTGCGATTAACATCCTTCCAACCAATATGTCCTGGCATGTGGTCTAGCAGTGATTTGTCGAGTGTCAACATACGGATTTGCTCTCTAACAAGGTTGGTTTTGAGGTGTTGTTTCAGTGAGTTGAATAATACGCTAACCTTATTCTTGATAAAAGCGAATATTGCTTCTTATGCGTAAGCGTTTGAGCGTGTATATGCCCAAACGCTTACGTTACTAATAACTGCGCATAAACAAAAGTTCCCTTATTTTTATATCTGTCAGTTACTGCGAAATTTGGCTCCGAGTATGCACATAGTATGCAAGCTGAATGTACGGCAGTGTATTTCGGTGAACAACCAAATACAAGGAAATTAATATAACTGATTAATTATTATAAGTTTATTGTTCACCGTTGTTCATGGTAGTTCACCATGGTTCATTGATGATTTGCCTTCGGGAGGCAGATGTCGCAGGTTCAAATCGCAGATTCAAATCCTGTCACCCCGATGAATTTCGTGTACAATTAGCCTCATGACAAAACGCAGAGCAACACTTCAACAAGTCGCGATTGATTTACTG
>MGYG01000065.1 GCA_001801635.1 Gammaproteobacteria bacterium RIFCSPHIGHO2_12_FULL_43_28 | reverse complement strand
AAATTTTTGAAGGGCTTGATCCATTGGCACAAGCATACGTTCGGCCCTTGGTTGGCCTTACTCATCAAAAGCATGAATTGAAATGATCGTGTTAACTTTGAATTTTTAACCACTTCAATTACCACATGCAGGGAAAAATTGAGAGGTTATTGTTTAGAGGCTTATCTTGACCAATACATTATAATATAGTATACTATAAAGTAGTAATACAAGGGTTACTTCGTGAGCAAAGAACAATCTAAATGGACAATTGAGTATTGGTGCAATGACAAAGGCGAAAGCACCGTTGAAGAATGGTTTGATTCATTAACGGATGAGCAGTTCAAGTCTGTTGCTAAGGAAATGAAATTACTAGAGCTATGTGGCAATTTGCTCAAATTGCCACATAGTCGCAGTCTCAAACAAAAGTTATTCGAGTTGCGAGAAAGAAAATATAGTTTCCGGATTTATTATGCATTTTTACCAAATAAAATTATATTAATGCTGCACGCAGGAAATAAGAAAACACAAGATAAGGATATTGAAATTGCACGTGTACGACTTGCTGAGTTGACCCGTGATGAGGAGAAATGACATGAAGGCGAAAAGTTTCCAACATTATCTTGAAAAGCGTTTAGATAAAACTGAAATTGCCGAAATTGAAAAGCTGGCAGAGCTAGAGATGGATTTTTTGAAATCATTACAAGAGGATGTTTCTAAGGCAGTAGCAAAATATATGGCTGAAGAACAAATTGGCTTTAACGAATTAGTACGACGATTAAATATCAGTCCAACACAAGCTTCAAAAATTCAAAGTGGTGAAGCTAATTTAACATTGGCCACCATCGCGCATATATTTGCTTTGTTAAAGATGAGACCTCATTTGGTTATAAATAACAAGAGTTATGGGAAAAAGCGAGAGACAGCATAATTCGGGTTAGAGTACCGTGTTCTTAAAAATGGTGCCCCCTGAAATGGGAAAGACCGCCCAAAATTCAAATGGCTATGGGTGGACTCGAACCACCGACCTCAGCATTATGAGTGCCGCGCTCTAACCAGCTGAGCTACATAGCCAGTATTCTGTACCGATAGATAATCGGTTGAAATGGATGGGCGCTATTCTCGAAGTTTTGGTGGTGGTTTGTCAAGCAGACTCGCCGCTTTTTTCTCAATAAAACCAGGGGATACCCCGTGTAAACGAGCTTTTATCAAGCCTTGCGTGGTGTTTTGCGCTGCGCGGGAAGGGCGATTGTCTTGGGGCCCCAAGCTGTCGCATAAAGATCTGTTGCGTCATTTATGATCTTGCCTTACAATCTCCGACCCTAAGAAAGCCGTTTCCCTGTTAAATAAAGGAAATGGCCGACTCCTTGCTTTCCCAATGGTGGTGAAGGCTGACACAAACCGAGAGGAGCTATCATGGCACACACTCAAACTGAAACAATGCGGCATTATGAAGTCGTATTCCTGGTTCATCCTGATCAAAGCGAGCAAGTTCCCGCGATGATCGAACGCTATAGCGGTCTTATTACCCAACACCAAGGCAAGATTCACCGCCTGGAAGATTGGGGTCGCAGACCACTTGCTTATCCTATCAATAAAGTCATGAAAGCGCATTACGTTTTAATGAATGTTGAATGCAATCAAGGAACTATCAACGAATTAAGCGATAACTTCCGTTATAATGATGCTGTGATTCGCAACCTTGTCTTATGTACTGATCATGCCGTTACCGAAGCATCCCCAATTTCTAAAGAGAAAGATGGTCGAAGTGAGATGGATTCAAGATCCGCCGGCGGTCACGATAGAGGTCATAATGGTGCCCCTCGAATGAGATCAGACGTTGAGAAAGGTGAGTCTGATACAAGCGAACAAGCTGAATAAACCGGAGGAATAGAGAATGGCTGCTTATTTTCGTCGTAAAAAAATGTGTTATTTCACAGCGAATAAAATTAAAGAAATCGACTACAAAGATATTGGTTTATTAAGAAAATTCATCATGGAAAACGGCAAGATTGTACCTAGCCGTATTACAGGAACAAAAGCCCAATATCAGCGTCAATTATCACGCGCTATCAAAAGGGCTCGGTTCCTTGCGTTACTGCCGCACTGCGATAGACATTAATTAGTAAAGTATCTATTAACTTATGTGGCTGAATCGCTTTACAAATTATTTGCTGTCACATCGCTACCAGACGATGGCGCTCGTCTTTTTGAGCACGTTTGTTCCCATCGTCGGTGTCGTTGGTATTTTGATTGCGGCATTAGTGACCTTGCGCAAAGATGTGCTTCAAGGCGCGATCTTGACCCTACTTGCGGCACTGCCCTACGTTATTAGCTTTTATGTCACCGGCAAGCACGAAACTGCTGTCCCCATTGTGGTTTGGGCTGCTGTTGGGGTTGCGGTTACCAGTAACGTGTTGACCTGGGTTTTTGCGCTCATGTGGCGTCGTGGCACGAGATGGGCTGGTATTATCCAGATTGCTGCCTTGCTGGGTGTTTTAGTGGTTAGCGTTGTTCATTTGATTTATCCAGAGGTAACGGATTGGTGGTCAAATGAATTACAGTCTTATTACACACAAGCAGCAAATGTAGCTGAAACGGTAGCTTCCGAGGTCGCTGTTTCTCCTGAGACGAAACAGCAGCAATTAGATGCCATTAATGTTACCAGGCAGTATGCAACAGGTTTGATGGTGGCTGCGGTATTGTTAAATGCGATTCTGCAATTGTTGGTTGCAAGGTGGTGGGAAGTAGTGGTATTTGCACCGCGCACCCTGCGTCGCGAATTGTGCAGTATACGGTTAGCGCCATTGACAGGCGTATTGTTTGTTGCCAGTTTGATATTGGCTTATATGGGCAATGCCGTTGTTTTAGATATCATGCCTATTCTTTATGCACTATTTTGTGCGGCTGGCTTAAGTATCGCCCATTATTTCTTTGGTGTGATACGGTCGCAAACGGCATGGTTTTGGGTTGTATTATTTTATTTAATTTTTATCTTTTCCTTGCCAACCAGTGTGATATTGATCAGTGTGTTAGCGCTATTTGATATTTGGTTGGATCTGCGAAAACGATTTACAAAAGTTTAAAAGAGGGGGTTTACGGTGGACGTCATATTATTAGAGAAAATACGCAATTTAGGTGCGTTGGGTGACAAAGTGAAGGTGAAGTCAGGTTTTGCACGAAACTACTTAGTCCCACAAGGTAAAGCAGTTTATGCAACTGAGAGCAATGTCGAAAAATTTGAAAAACGACGTGTAGAGCTCGAAAAAATTGCAGCTGAAAGACACCAAAAAGCAATGGAAAGAAAGAACGAGCTTGAATCTATTCCTGCTTTGTCCATTACGATGAAAGCGGGTGAAGAGGGCAAACTTTTTGGTTCAGTTGGTGTTCGTGATATCACTGATGCGCTAGAAAAAGCGGGTGTTGTCGTTGAAAAACGTGAAATTCGCTTACCCGAAAGTGGTGTATTACGTTCGGTGGGTGAGTTTGAGATTATCGTTGAACTCGATAGCGATGTTGTTGCATCCATCAAATTAAATATTACGTCTGAAAGCGCTTCCTAGTTAAGGCGTTATTGTCATCCCGAGTGTAGCGGGGACCTCTCAACGTTGACGAGGTCCTTCCTTCTGTCTCTCACTTCCTCGCAAAGACGGTGTCTCGCGTAGCAAAGTGATGTCGTCGTGTAGCTTCATAGCGAAAAAATGGAGAGTGTTTATGGAACTGTGTCATGCCAGCGTGTTTTTAGCTGGCATCCAGGCTTTTCTCAGGTTCATTCTGGGTGCCAGCAAAAAACACGCTGGCATGACACAGTTTGATGAATGTTCTCAAAAAATGGATCACTTCGTCGCAAAAGGCGCTTCTCGCAACGATGGCGTTTGTACGATGGGCGAAGCTTCTTTTGGACAAACCCCTGGATTAATGAGAAAATTCGCTATATTCACCCGACTACTGAAATGGCGAAACCTCATATGAGCGAAGTTCGAATTTCCAAGCGACAGTCTCAAGAAAGAGCACTAAACCCCGCATCTGTCAAAATTCCTCCGCATTCAATAGAAGCTGAACGTTCTGTCCTTGGCGGTTTGATGTTAGATAACCGCGCATGGGACCAAGTTGTTGAGCGAATACGAGAAGATGATTTTTATCGGCAGGAACATCGCTTGATTTATCGTGCGATGGCCAGGTTAGGTGAGCAAACTAAACCACTTGATGTGTTGACTGTCTCGGAAGCCTTACGCGAGCGCCAGGAGTTAGAACAAGCTGGTGGTGAGGTTTTCTTATTTGAGCTTGCGAATAATACGCCGAGTGCTGCTAATATTGCAGCTTATGCCGATATTGTTCGTGAACGCTCTGTCTTACGTAAATTGATTTCAGCAGCGAATGAAATTGCAACGAATGCGTTTAATACACAAGGAAGAAGCATTACTGAATTGCTGGATACGGCAGAGCGCAGTGTTTTTACGATTTCAGAGCAAGATACGCGCGGTGCGGGCCCTGTTAATATCAAAACGTTTTTAACGAAAACGATGGATAGAATTGACACGCTATTTCATTCAAATTCCAGTATTACTGGCGTGCCAACCGGTTATACTGATTTTGATGAGATGACCTCCGGTTTACAACCTTCCGATTTAGTCATTATTGCTGGCCGGCCTTCGATGGGTAAAACAACGTTTGCGATGAATATTGCAGAACATGTTGCGATTAAAAGTCGACAGCCCGTATTAATTTTTAGTATGGAAATGCCTGGGGAGGCAATCGTCATGCGTTTGTTATCCTCACTTTGTCGCATTGATCAATTACGTATTCGAACGGGTAAATTGGCGGATGATGATTGGCCGCGTATTAGTTCAACGGTGAGTATGTTGTCGGATGCGCCGCTATTTATTGATGATACACCAGGGTTAAGTCCCGCTGAAATGCGTGCAAGAGCAAGACGGCTAGCGAAAGAACATGGTCAATTAGGCATGATCGTCGTGGATTACTTACAGTTAATGCAAGTGCACGGTCATAATGAAAATCGTACGGCTGAGATTTCTGAAATTTCTCGTTCGCTAAAAGGGCTTGCAAAAGAATTAAAAGTTCCGGTCGTCGCGCTATCTCAGCTAAATCGCGGCCTTGAGCAGCGTTCAGATAAACGTCCCGTGATGTCAGATTTGCGTGAATCTGGCGCGATTGAGCAAGATGCAGATTTAATTGTCTTTATTTATCGTGATGAAGTGTATAACGAAAATAGTCCAGATAAAGGAACCG
>MGYG01000064.1 GCA_001801635.1 Gammaproteobacteria bacterium RIFCSPHIGHO2_12_FULL_43_28 | reverse complement strand
GCATGCTCTCCACCGTAAAACCGGCCTTTTCCAGGCGATAACCTATCGTTTTTTGGCAATCAGCATCATGCGGCGTGATGGAGCGGCAAGCAATGAGTGATTGCGCGAGTGTCAGAATGGCTTTTAACATGATTTAGCATTCCCTTAATAATTCGTTCAAACTCACTTTACCGCGGGTTTTCGCATCGACGTGTTTAACGATCACGGCACAATAGAGGCTGACCTTTCCATCTGCACTCGGCAAGTTGCCGGGGACGACCACCGAACCCGCGGGGATGCGTCCGTAAGTCACTTCACCCGTGTCACGATGATAAATGCGCGTGCTTTGACCCAGAAAAACACCCATTGAAATGACGGAGCCTTCTTCGACGATGACACCTTCAACCACTTCTGAGCGTGCGCCGATAAAACAATTATCTTCGATAATGGTTGGATTTGCCTGAAGTGGTTCTAATACGCCGCCAATGCCGGCACCGCCTGAGAGATGAACATTTTTACCAATTTGCGCGCAGGAACCGACGGTTGCCCAGGTGTCCACCATGGTACCGCTATCAATGTAGGCACCAATATTGACGTAAGAGGGCATCAAGATAGTATTAGGCGCAATATACGCCCCCTTGCGGGCAATCGCATGGGGAACGACCCTCACCCCTTCTGCTTGAAATTCAGCTTCCGTGTGGTTTGCATATTTTAAAGGGACTTTGTCGAAAAATCGGGTAAATTCACCTGAAAAAACCTGGTTATCAAAAAGGCGGAAATAGAGTAGCACTGCTTTTTTAAGCCATTCATTCACCTGCCATTTGCCATTTTGCTTCTCCGCGATGCGTTGCTTGCCGGCATCAAGCAACTCGATGATTTCAAGTACGGTCTGTTTAATGTCAGCGGAGACGTGCTTTGGAGAGAGGTTTGCCCGCTCCAAAAATGCAGCTTCAATGATAGCTTGTTGTTTTTGCATGATATTCCTAACATTTATGTCGATGGATATCTATGATAGGATACATCCCATTCAAAGTTCAAAAGAAAAAAGCACACATGGCAAAATCAGCAAAAAATCAAAAGCAGGTGGCGAATGCCTTTAAGATTTATGCACGGCTATTCACCTACGTGCGACGCTACTGGGTCGCGTTGGTGGTGGCGTTGACCGCGAGCATGCTGTACTCAGGCATTGATGCCTGGTTCGTTTATTTTTTAAAGCCATTCATTGAACGTGGACTGGTTGAGAAAAATCACCACTTTTTAATGCTGGCGCCTTTCCTGGTGCTCACTGTTTTTATTGGGCGTGGGTTTGCGAATTTCTTTTCGAATTATCATATCGCGCTTGCCTCGCGTAATGTCATCATGGATCTGCGTCAGGATTTATTTAAACATTTACAACGATTGCCAGCACGCTTTTATGATCACACAACCTCTGGTCAAGTGCTTGCAGTGATTTTATACGGTGTTGATCAAGTAGCGAATGCCAGTGCTGATGTCTTAACAACCGCCGTGCAAGCTGTTTTTCTGATGGTGGGATTAATCATCGTGATGTTTTCGATTAGCTGGAAACTCACCTTGATGTATTTCATTATTTTACCCATCGTTGCAGTGGTCATGCGTTTCACTAGTTTACGTATAAGACGTTTAAGTCTAAGCATACAAGAATCGATGTCTCAATTGAGTCATCTTGCCGAAGAAAATATTGAAGGTTATAAAGTGGTGCGTGCATTTGAAGGCCAGGCGCATGAAACAGGAAGATTTAATAGGGCGACGCGTGCTAATCGTCAACGTGAAATGAAAATCGTTGCATCGCGTTCTATTAGCGCTTCACTCGTCCAGTTTTTAACAGCGGTAGCGCTCGCTTTCACACTTTATGTAGCAGCGCTTGATATTGCCGATTCGATTTTGACCTCGGGCGGTTTTATTTCCATGATCGTTGCTATGCTTGCTTTGTTAAAGCCCGTGAAGGATTTGGCCTTTGTGCAAAACAAATTGTATCGGGGTTTGGCTGGCGCGCAAAATGTGTTTGAATTGATGGATGAAAAAACAGAGCGAGATACAGGTACTGTTAAGCTAACGCGCGCAAGCGGAAAAATCAAGTTTGATCACGTTAATTTTGCCTATGATGGTAGAAAGCCTGTATTGAACAATATTAATTTTACAGTGGAACCAGGCAACATTGTTGCGCTGGTGGGTCGATCCGGTAGCGGTAAATCAACGCTCGTGAGTTTGTTGCCGCGGTTTTATGATGATTATGCCGGCACGATTTCTCTCGATGATATTTCAATTAAAGATTACAGCTTGCGTGATTTGCGCCGGCAATTTTCGTTAGTTTCGCAGCACGTCACCTTATTTCAGGATACGGTCGCTAATAATATTGCCTACGGTCGTTTTGACGAAGTCACGCGTGATGATATTATTGCCGCTGCAAAAGCAGCGAATGCAATGGAATTTATTGAACGCTTACCAAACGGATTAGATTCACTCATTGGTGAAAACGGTGTCTTGCTTTCCGGTGGACAACGTCAGCGTATTGCAATTGCACGCGCTATTTTAAAAGATGCGCCTATTTTAATTTTAGATGAAGCGACATCGGCGCTTGATACTGAATCGGAACGCGCCATTCAATCCGCACTGGATGGTCTCATGAAGAATCGAACTACCCTGGTTATCGCGCATCGTCTTTCGACGGTTGAACATGCGGATAACATTATCGTGATGCATGACGGCGATATCGTTGAGATGGGAACGCATGAAGCATTGCTCGCATCAGAAGGTCATTACGCTAAACTGTATCGCTTGCAATTTAAGGAAAGCGCGTCACACTTGGAAGAAGTATCGAATGCGGTTTGATATAACGCGTTATTGGTATCAACCTTCTTTATCGTTTCTCACCATTTTATTGCTGCCAGTTTCCTGGCTTTTTGCAGCCATCGTCCGCATAAGATGTTGGCTGTATCAAAAGCAATGGTTGTTGCGCGAATATTTTTCGGTACCTGTTATCGTCGTTGGCAATATCACCGTTGGCGGCACCGGTAAAACACCGTGTGTGCTAGCGCTCACGGCATGGCTGCAATCTAACGGTTATAAACCGGGCATGGTGAGTCGTGGGGTTGGCGGCAAGCGACAGGTCAAGCCTTATGTGGTGACAGCGGCAGATCACGCTGATGAAGTAGGCGATGAGGCTATTCTTTTACGAAGGGCCGGCTGTCCACTGGTCTTATGTGTACGGCGTTCAGCGGCGATTCAATATCTCTTGTCACATTTTGATTGTGATATCGTTATCAGCGATGATGGTTTGCAACACTATCGTATGGCGCGCGATATCGAAATTGTTGTGATTGATGGTGTGCGACGATTTGGTAATAAGCAATTATTGCCAGCGGGCCCGCTGCGTGAACCAATCACAAGATTGCAGCATACGAATGCAGTGGTGGTGAATGGTGAAATTGTGCAGGATGACGTGCAGACGATGCTTACGAACGTCTCCCTCCTCACGTCCATGCAATTGCAAGTCGATACTTGTATTGCGATAAAAGATCAGCGTCACCTGCCACTCAATGCGTTTATTGGTTTAACGGTCCATGCGGTTGCCGGTATTGGACATCCCGAGCGGTTCTTTATGATGCTTGAACAGGCAGGGCTTCACGTTATTCGACATACTTTTCCAGACCATTACTCATACCAATCCGTTGATCTTGCGTTTAATGATGCGCTGCCAATTCTGATGACAGAAAAAGATGCGGTGAAGTGCCATGATTTTGCTGATGATCGTTACTGGTATGTAAAAATTTCTGCTAAACTAAAAGACGAATTCCTGGATCAACTGCTAGCTCAGATTTCTCAAATCAAACAAAAAAAGTAAGCGGAGGTCAGCGTGAGCTTCACTAAAATCAGTCGCAACATCGGTTTTGTTTTATTGGTGAGTTTAAGCATGAATGTTTTTGCAGCGAACAATTCATCTACACATCCCGATAATGACAAATACGTTTATACCCAGGACAAAGAAAATATTGTGGTGAATGCGGACCATCCCGAATTTACACTCAAGCTTGAATCAAATCCGAGCACGGGTTATGCATGGTTTTTACGTGAATACGATGCTGATATTATTCAGCCAGTGAAGCGCGTTTTTAGGAAAAATGAGAAAAAGCTGCTGGGAGCACCGGGTAGTGAATTTTGGACATTTCGCATCAAATCAGCCGGTTTTGTCGTTCCGCAATTAACTACCTTACGCATGGTGTATACAAGACCATGGCAGGGTGCTGAGAGTTCAACACAATTACTTTTTCATGTAACGACGCAATAACTGGCCTATTTTGTAAATGAACGAGATAACGCTGATTCTGCATGCCAGTTTGCATCGGCTCTTTTATCAAGTTTTAAATTGGCTGGCTTCTTCCGATCCTACGGTGGTATCACCGGCGCTGTAAGAGTGTGCACCTGTGCCAGCTAATTTTCCTTTATCAACAATTAAATATTCATCGCGGATTGGTTTTTCGCCAAAATAACATTCAAGAATTTCACGTACACCGGCAGCATAACGCGCTTGTGCCGAAAGCGTCGTACCAGCCACATGCGGTGTCATGCCATGATGTGGCATGGTACGCCAGGGATGATCTTTGGGTGCTGGTTGCGGGAACCAGACATCGCCTGCGTAACCGGCGAGTTGTCCACTCTTCAATGCGCTTACCACCGCATCGCGGTCGCAAATTTTTCCACGGGCTGTATTCACAAGATAGGCGCCGCGTTTCATTTTGCCAATGAGTTTATCATCAAATAAATGTTCTGTTTCTGGATGGAGCGGACAGCTTAATGCAATCACATCGCATAATGGCACCATGGCTTCAACCGTTGCATGATAAGTGAGTCCCAGTTCTTTTTCAGTTGCTTCAGGTAATCGATGACGATCGGTGTAGTGTAATTTCACATCAAATGGTTTTAAGCGTTTCAATGTGGCTAAACCAATGCGTCCTGATCCAACGATGCCAACCGTCATGCCTTCGATATCGTAAGCGCGTGCAACGCAATCAGCAATATTCCAGCCCTTATTAATGACCCATTGATAAGAAGGGATGTAATTATGTGCCAAAGCCAAAATGGCCATCACATTGTGTTCAGCAACACTAATACTATTGCAATACGTTACTTCTGCAACCGTAATACCGTTATCTATCGCTGCTTCTAAATCAACGTGATCTGAACCAATGCCAGCGGTGATCGCAAGTTTTAAATTTTTTGCTTTTGCAATGCGTTCTT
>MGYG01000063.1 GCA_001801635.1 Gammaproteobacteria bacterium RIFCSPHIGHO2_12_FULL_43_28 | reverse complement strand
TTCGCTTCAGCAAACGGTTGCCGAAAGAGCGTCAAGCTGCTTTTATCAGACAGCGTAATACATTCACTCGTATTGTTCATACCCACCAACTGAATATTGTGCGGCGGTTCGGCTAGTATTTTTTTATATTCCTCCGAAAGTGCGGCATAGTTATCCCATAAAATAACCTCACTCGTTTTCAGATAAGGAGCAATGGTTCCAAATAATTTCAAAAAATCCTTGTCATGGGTAACCTTAGGACCATAAACAGCACACCAGCGATAAAGCTTCTGCAAATTGCCCAATTGTTCATTAAACTCAGCTGCCACTTCTTTTCGAAAAAGATATTGATTGCTATATAGGTAAGCCAGTACCACGATCCCCGCATCGGCGCACAAAGCAGTCAGCATGCCGATATTTCCATTCACCCAAAGTGCGAGACTCACACCCGCACAAAGACCAATTTTGATATCAATATTACGCAGTGCTTCGCCGTGCGCGTAAAAGAGGTTAATTTGGTCAGCCATATATTGCGAATGCTGAGCAAGGCAATACTTGCCTTTGATTAGCTCTTCTACCTTTAAGCCTGATTCATCTTGTTGAAGGCAAGTCCATAAAAAACCCGTAGCCTTACTCGCAAACGCCGTGAAATATCCCATCCTCTCCTCCCAATTTAATAGCCGTGTTGCTCTTATATATATACCAAATAAAAGCGAAGCAGAAGCCCTGATCCACCAATAGTCAATGAGTTACGTCGGCTGATTGATCAAATTTAGATCAATTCTGCTTCACAAAAGCACCCCATTATTGTACAATTACTTTTCAATAATGATAAAAAAGCTTAAAAAAATATTAAGAAAAAATAAGGTGCATCACTTGATGCGTATCATTAATAACTCAGGATAAAAACATGATTAAAAAAATAGCCTTCTCATTAATGTTGCCACTCTTACTTGCCGGCTGCGCGCAAACACTGCAAAAACAAATTTCTGGCACATCCTATAGCTATCGTGTGAAGGGGAAAACATATTCCGTACTTTCCTCTAGCCGGTCTTATCAAGCAAAAGGCACCGCCTCTTGGTATGGTCCTGGCTTTAATCGCCACCGCACAGCAAGCGGCATACGCTACAACATGTATCAAATGACAGCAGCACATAAAACCTTGCCATTAAACTCCCGCGTTATGGTAACGAATTTAAAAAACCACAAAGAAGTCATTGTTAAAATTAATGACCGCGGCCCCTTTGTTGGTAATCGCTTAATCGACGTATCTTACGCTGCCGCCAAACAACTTGGCATGGTCGGCGCAGGTACCGTACCAGTTACTATTAAGGCGATTTAACACCAACGCATTTACTTCAAAGCATTTGCTCAATGCAGGGTAGAAAGTTTAAGATGAAACTTTCTACTTTGCTTGAGTAATTGCCATGGATAGTCAAATTGAAATTCGGCCAGGACGTCTAATTCACGTCACACTGCATTCAAATCCTGCCGCAGAAATCACCCTCTTCCTTATTCACGGCTTAGGCGGTCGTGGCACACAATGGAATGCCCTCATTGAACAATTAAAACCGTATTACTCACTGGTGATTCCAGACTTATTAGGTCATGGTCGAAGTGATAAACCCATTCCTGACAAAAACAACTTATATGCCTTCCATGAATTCGATCGCGATTTGCAAACGCTGTTTCAGCGCTATGCTGGCGAAAAAAATATTATCATTGGCCATTCCTATGGCGGCGGACTCGCTGCATCGCTTACGATTGATCATCAAGATAAAATCAATCAGTTAATTTTATTGGGGCCCATTCCTTGCGCCGCATTTCCCTCCGTTCCTTTTCTCTTTCATTTGCCAAGTGGCATGATGGAATGGATGAGGCCAGCTTTTGAAAAAATGTTTAGGCGCCTGGCTTTTAGTAAAAATGCAGATCCTGCACTGGTTGCAGGCGAGATTGAAGCAGGCAGGGCAAATCCAATGTACGTGTTAAGAGCGATGGTGTCTGGTCTTAAAACGATTGCACCGATGGATATAACGATGTTAACAGTACCCACTACCATTATCTTGAGCGACAGTGATCATATGGTACCAACCATCATTTCTAAAGCCTATTACAAGGCAGCACCGCATCATCAATTCCATAGGTTAGCAAATGCTTCTCACATGGCACTGCTTGAAACGCCAGAATTAGTCAATAACGTCATCATAAAGGCGATCACGCAACAGTGCAGTAAGGCAAAAAACCATTGCGTGGCGTAAGCTTGTCATCCCATTGACCAATGCTACTTCACCGACTCCATCTCAACCATTGGATCTACTTCCTGATCGTAATTGATGCCTTCCATGTTAAAACCAAACAAACGATAAAAATCGTTACGATAGCCTTCAACATCCGTTAGCGCCGCTAAATTTTCTGTGGTCACTTGCGGCCAGAGAGAGGTGACCGCTGCTTGCACATCATCACGCATTTCCCAATCATCTAAACGCGCATAACCCTCACCATCGCGTTTCGCGGGTTGTGATGCGTAGAGATACATTGTAAAGAGACGATAAATTTGTTCGATACATCCCTCGTGCAATCCCTTCTCCTTCATCACTTTAAACAAGATTGAAATATAAAGTGGAACAACGGGGATCGCAGCACTTGCCTGGGTCACCACCGCTTTCTGAACGGAAACCAACGCCTCACCGTGTAAGCCGGCAAGCTTTTTGGTTAAGTGATCAGCAGTCGCTTTAAGATGTACTTTTGCCCGTCCGATGGTGCCCTCTTTGTAAATCGCATGTGTTAATTGCGGACCAAGATAAGAATACGCAACCGTCTTTACACCGTTTGACAATAAATTTTCTTGCAGCAAATAATCCATCCATCTTTCCCAATCATCACCACCCATAACGGCGACTGTGTGTTCAATATCTTTTTCCGTTGCCGGTTCAATCGTTACTTCTTTCACTTCGCCCTTAAACGCATCCACGGTCTTACCCGTAAATGGTTTGCCAATAGGTTTTAAACTGGATGTGAAGATTTCTCCCGTTTCAGGATGAATACGTCTTGGGGAAGCGAGACTATAAATAACAAGATCCACTTGTTTTAAATCACGACGGATTAATTCTGCGGCCTGCTTTTTTATCTCATTAGAAAATGCATCGCCATTAATGCCTTTAAAATAATGTCCCTGACGACGAGCAAGTTCTTCAAATGCTGCCATGTTATACCAACCCGGTGATGCCGTCCGTTTGTCATCAGCGACCTTTTCAAAAAAAATGCCAATGACGTTGGCATTCGCACCAAACATTGCCGTAATCGCACTAGCAAGGCCATAGCCCGTTGATGCGCCGATAACCAGTACATTCTTTGGGCCCGAAAAGCGCCCCTTCCCTGCAACATAATCAACTTGTTCTGTCACGTTTTTTGCGCATCCTTCGGGATGTGCGGTTGTGCAGATAAACCCACGAATTTTTGGCTGTATAATCATATAGTCATTCCACTTGGCTCAAAGATGGCTTAGTTTACCTACATTCCCCCCCCATTTGAAGGCATTCTGTGAAGAGTAGTATTCTATTTAATACCGACTGGGCACAGTGGAATGATGCCTATGAATTCATGAAAAACAAAAACAATGCTTTCATTGAATCAACGATGGCCTTAAATACATTTAAAAACGCTAAAGTAAATCTCATTCCGTTCTTTGATAAACAAGGCATCTTAAAAATCAACGAAGCTTTTATTATTTTAAGTTCGTCACCGATTTTAACAACAAAAGGCGAAGATGCGTACGAGCATTTGCAAAAGGAAAATGAGATTTACATAGCGACAACAAAAGATTCGATGCAAGGGTTTACCCTAATACGCGATCGCGCAGGTCTTTCTATCCTGAAGTTCTTACAATATATTTCCGATCAATTAAAACGCTCGATTAGAGATAGCGATATCGCAGCATGACTATTCAGCATCAGTATCGGTATTTCAATCCTTAGTCAGGATGCCACCACCTTAGCTGAACTGCAAAGAGATGCTGATCTTGCCATGTATTATGCAAAGAAGCACCACGATAATACGTATTGCTACTTCTCCGATATTCCAAAAGAAACGTTTTCAAGCTAACAATTTTCGTAACTACTCACCCGTCATTGCGAGGCCTAAGAGCGCTTGGCCGAAGCAATCCAAATAGAAAAAGTAAACTGGGTTGCCGCGCCCGCAAAAAACGCGGGCTCGCAATGACGAGCGAGTAGTTAACAATTTTCTTGTCATTAACATTTAACAACGCAAACGCTCAAAAAGTTGATTTTCAGGTTGTCATGCGTAGTTATCATTAATTAAAATTATTAAATATGCGTAGTACACAAAAAAATTGCTACACTTTCTATGATGTCTTAGTAATTTCCCTAATAGTTCTATACTTTTATGAATGCTAATGTTAAATTTACTAATTGTTAACAATTGAAAGGAAACTTAGTCATGGCAGTGAAAAAACGTAAAGCAAAAAAGACCGCAACCAAAGTAGCAAAACCACGTAAAAGAAAAGTAGCACGTAAAGCTAAAAAAGCAGTTAAGTCTGTCGCTAAGAAAGCAAGAAAGGGTGCTAAGAAAGCGAAGAGAAAAGCTGCTCCAAAGCGTAAAGCTAAAAAGGCTACCAAGCGTAAAGCCAAAAAAGCTGGCGCAAAACGCAAAGTAAAAAGAGCCACGAAACGTAAAGGCAAAAAAGCCGCAGCACCAAAAAAACGTGCTCGCAAGAGACGTGCTAAGAAAGCAGCTGCTCCAGTTGCCGCATAAGCCTTAGCTGCTAACAAAGAATAGGCTCTGCTTGCAGGGCCTATTTTTTTTACCCTGCCTACCGATCTGCCTTACTATTGCCTCACCGAATGTAATTGATTATGATGCGAGCCATCTGAAACAGTTAGTGAAGCCTCATGAAAATCCTTTGCGTCATCCCAAGTCGAATCCAATCAACGCGTCTACCACGCAAACCATTGCTGCCCATACGAGGCAAGCCCATGATTCAATGGGTATATGAAAATGCGGCGCGCTGCGATTTACTCACTGATTTGATAGTGGCAACGGATAATAATGAAATTGCAGCTGTCATTAAACACATTGGCGGCAAGGTTGAAATGACAGATCCAGCCATACCAACCGGTTCAGAACGTGTTGCGGCAATTGCAGAACGCCATCCCGACATGGATGTCATCATTAATCTCCAGGGTGATGAACCCTTTATTAAACCAGCCATGTTAACGCAACTCATTGCGCCCTATCTTGCAGGCGAATCACCAGAGATGACAACGCTTGCCTATCCGTTTGATCCTGAAAAATATC
>MGYG01000062.1:5593-8158 GCA_001801635.1 Gammaproteobacteria bacterium RIFCSPHIGHO2_12_FULL_43_28 | reverse complement strand
ACAGGTTGCGACCTTGCATCGAGACGAAAGGCCAAGTACGAGGAGCATAATACTCGGGGTGAACGACGGGGCTCGAACCCGCGACAACCGGAATCACAATCCGGGGCTCTACCAACTGAGCTACGTCCACCATCTTGCTAACAACTTATATTAAAGCGGCATACTAGAAAACGAGCGGGTTTTGCTTTCGTATTCGCTTTGACTATTTCTTCGCGCCCGGCAGGATTCGAACCTGCCACCCCCGGCTTAGAAGGCCGGTGCTCTATCCGAATGAGCTACGGGCGCAAGGCATACCTTCTATAGCTCTTTGGATCCTGTCTGTCACATATGCTTTCGGGGTAGAGGGATTCGAACCCCCGACATCCTGCTCCCAAAGCAGGCGCGCTACCAGACTGCGCTATACCCCGATCAATTCATCTCCTAAAGAGAGTTGCGATAATACTGAGTGAAATCTTTCTCGTCAATGGGTTATCGTATTATCTAATACTGATGAGATAGTTGTATCAAATCAAGGATATGTTATCTTAAGGCACACTCTCTCGTTAACCCAAGCGAGTATAAAAACTTTATGACTGCCAAACTCATTGATGGAAAAACATACGCGAGCGCGCTTAAAGACAAAATCGCGGCGACGATTGCAGCGCACATGGCCAAAGGTGCAGCTCAACCCGGCCTTGCAGTCATCCTCGTTGGTGATGATCACGCTTCAACCGTTTACGTGCGTAATAAGCGCGAAGCTTGCGAGAAAGTCGGTATTTATTCTGTTTATCACCACTTGCCTGCTTCCATCACTGAAGAAAAGCTCGTCAAACTCATTAAAA
This sequence comes from Gammaproteobacteria bacterium RIFCSPHIGHO2_12_FULL_43_28, assembly GCA_001801635.1. Lineage (GTDB taxonomy): Bacteria > Pseudomonadota > Gammaproteobacteria > DSM-16500 > DSM-16500 > Aquicella. The sequence goes on along the minus strand of MGYG01000062.1, from coordinate 7,337 downwards.
CACTCAATCAAGATAATGCGATAGACGGCATTTTGCTACAGTTGCCCCTACCGAGTCATATCGATGAGTATGCGGCCTTGGAACACATCGATCCACGCAAAGATGTCGATGGTTTCCACGCGTACAATCTTGGCCGGCTCGCACAACGCAGACCCTTGTTGCGCCCCTGCACCCCTTTTGGTGTCATGCAGCTCTTAGATCACATCAAACAAACCTATAAAGGTAAGCACGCGGTTATTGTGGGTGCTTCCAATATTGTCGGCAGGCCAATGGCGCTCGAATTACTCATTGCAGGTACAACCGTCACCATTTGCCATCGTTTCACTAAAGATCTCGCTCATTATGTTAAACAAGCTGATATTTTAGTTTCTGCGGTTGGCAAACCTAATCTCATTAAAGGTGAATGGATAAAACCAGGCGCAACCGTCATTGATGTTGGCATTAATCGTTTACCTGATGGCACCTTAACAGGCGATGTGGAATTTACAATTGCCAAAGAACGCGCTGCATGGATCACCCCCGTTCCTGGCGGTGTTGGCCCCATGACGGTTGCCGTTTTAATGCAAAACACGTTAACGGCCGCAGGCTACCTAAGCTCATAAAAAAATAGTAAAAGTCCTATCCTAAAAAGGGTTATTCATTATTGCCGAGCGTGTACTCCCTCAGTATACTCAAATGCAGATATTGTCTAAGGAGGACAATCGGTGCCCCAAAGTGCAAAGGTATTTGCGGAAAAATTAAATAACTGTTTAGACGAAACTGGTGCGCCAGCACAAATTCGCGAACGTGCAGCAATCTTGAGTAAAATGCTCGATATTTCCAAGCAGCAGGCATGGAGCTTACTTGAGGGTCAACAAGTCCCTGAAAAGCCGCTACTTGAAAAAATTGCCTCTGAATTCGACGTTGATCTTCATTGGCTTTCCAACGAAAAACACTAAGGACTAAACATCATGACTACCCGTTACCAACTCCCTGTTAGGGACACCTTAGCCACCGCCTGGCATAAAGTACACGGCAGCAAAAAAACCTTTTGGGCAGCGATCGTCGTGTTATTTCTAACGGCGATTGGTTTTGCCATCGTTGAAAATGTGACACGGCATTTTTCGCATGGACTGGCTCACCTCATTAATGGCATCAGCCAAATTACCCTGCATTTAATGCAAATGGGTATGTTGTATCTTGGTATTTTGCGCGCGCGTGAAACATCTATCAATTACCGTCTCATGTTTCGTGCATTTGACTGGGAAATCGGGCTTAAAGTAATTGGTACTTACATTTTATTACTGTTAATTTTCTTATCTTTTGTCTTCTTAATCGCGTTTAGCCTATTTGCAACGCATGATGATGGAAATATTGCCACATTTGCTGGCGCCATTATCAGTCTCATCGCCATGGCATTCATGCTGTTTTTTTCAGTCCGTCTATTCCTTGCACTTGGGCTTGCGCTAGATATAAAAGCGAATCCAATTAATGCGATTAAAACGTCATGGAAATCAACTGGCGGCAACTTTTGGCGTCTTTTAGCTGTCCTCATCATACAGTTTATTATCGTGCTAGTTAGCGCCATTCCATTTGGTATCGGTTTAATTTGGACGATACCGTTTATTTACAACTTATATGGCACGGTTTATAACCGCTTAACGCGGGTTGAAACGGTTCATTAAATTATTGTTCTGTACATGACAAAAAATACATACTAGCCATTCACCCTTCGAGACGGCGCAAAGAGCGCACCTCTGAGTGC
>MGYG01000062.1:0-5520 GCA_001801635.1 Gammaproteobacteria bacterium RIFCSPHIGHO2_12_FULL_43_28 | reverse complement strand
ATGAACGGGCAAGTTCAAATTTTGTCGTGTACAGGGGCATTTTCTAGATACCACCTCGCACAAAGAACGTGCGGCTGGCATGACAATATCGGCATGAAAACCTGCATTAACCCGGCAACACCTTCTTCAATGCAGCAATCACATCATCAATCTGTGCTTCTGTGATAATCAATGGCGGTGCGAAGCGAATGACCGTTCGATGGGTTTCTTTCGTTAAAATACCGTGTTTTAAAAGTTCCAAACAAACATCATGCGCTGGTAATCGTTCATCAATTTCTAATCCAATTAATAAACCTTTGCCGCGCACGTCTTTAATCACCGGCGATTTGATTGCTTTAAGACACGCAACAAAATACTGGCCTAATTTGCTTGCACGCTCGGTGAGTTTTTCTTCTTGCAATACATTAAGTGCAGCAAGTCCTACGCTTGCGCCCAGTGGATTCCCCCCAAACGTACTACCGTGATCACCCGGGGCAAACACATCCATGACCTCTTTGCGCGTTAAAAATAGCGATACCGGGAATAAACCACCCCCTAATGCTTTTCCTAAGAGAACAGCATCAGGCTTGACCCCTTCATGCATTGAAGCGAGGAATGCACCGGTACGTCCCAGACCTGTTTGAATTTCATCACAAATCATCAACACGTTATGCTTTCTACAAATCGCCTCACAGGCTTTTAAATAACCCACTGGCGGCACGACAATGCCCCCCTCACCTTTTATCGGCTCCACTAAAAAAGCGGCTGTATTCGGCGTAATCGCTTTTTCTAAGGCATCGGCATCGCCGTAGGAAATAGTTTTTAAACCGGGCGGGAAAGGGCCAAATCCGTCACGATATTGCTTTTCTGTTGACAGTCCCACAATCGCAATCGTGCGGCCATGAAAATTACCTTCGCAAGCAATCAGTTCTGCTTCATCCTTAGCCACCCCCTTTACGGTATAAGCCCATTTGCGTGCCGCTTTTAAAGCGGTTTCAACCGCTTCTGCACCGGTATTCATGGGAAGCGCTTTTTCAAAACCCGTTAACTGGCAAGCACGCTCGAGAAACATGCCCAGTTTATCGGTATAAAACGCACGGGAAACAATCGAGAGTTTACTCGCTTGTTCTATTAACGCAGCGACTAATTTAGGATGACAATGCCCATGACTCACCGCAGAATAAGCGCTCATCATATCAAGATAACGTTTACCAGCATCATCCCACACATACACCCCTTCACCACGTGTTAATACCACGGGCAATGGTGAATAATTGTGAGCACCGTAACGTTCTTCGCGTTGAATAAAAGGATTTGTCATTGAGAACATCCTTATTGATTGTTCAGCCCAGCTCATGCAAGTGTCGCTTATTTTATCAACTATACTGCAAAGAAAATCCTGATGGAATGATGGGGCTTTCAAAAATCTTAAAAGAGCACTTCCACAGAGACGCCTCAAAAAACCCGCTCTCTTACTGTGGAAACCTCTGCCGCACTTCAGGCTTTCCTCAACAAGGAGGACATGCGCACCGCGCCGCAATCGCGTTTCCTATTTTCATCACTGAAAGGTTTTGGACTATCCCTGCCGAAAGCGCTCTTTTACTATTCTTGTCGTTCTTATTTCATGTAGCTCTTATTACAGTATAGAAAATATACCAAACTTTTCAAACCTGACAACTATTTGTAATTTAATATTAATCAATATATAGTGTTACACTTTTTATGTATTACTTTATCTATGCCTTATTACCATTGTCGCCCATATGAAGCAAAATGTAACTATTGACAAACAAAGCGAAAGCGCGATAAAAACGGGCCCGAATCTCAGTCATGATGGTCGGGGAATCGCTATTATTGAAGGCAAAACCACCTTCATTAGTGGTGCGCTACCAGGCGAAGAAATCACTTATCGCATCACACAAAAACACCGTCAATACAACGAAGCAGCGCTGATTGCACTTAGCACCCCTTCAGCGGAACGCACCACGCCACCTTGCGAGCATTTTGGCGTTTGTGGCGGCTGTAGTTTGCAGCACATGAGTACAAACTTGCAGCTTAAAATGAAAGAAGCAACGCTGCTTGAACAACTTAAACACTTTGGCAAAGTCGTCCCGGAAAAGGTGCTCCCGCCGCTGAATGGGCCAACCACGGGCTATCGTTATAAAGCGCGGCTTGGGGTCAAGTACGTCATTAAGAAAGGTAAATTACTCGTTGGTTTTAGAGAAAAATCGAGCCGCTATCTTGCTGATCTTAACCGTTGCGCGGTGCTGCATCCTAAAGTGGGGGAACACCTCCACGAATTAAGCGAACTGATTGCTTCCCTTCTGCAGTATTTCCATATTCCACAAATCGAAGTCGCCATGAGCGATGAAGCAGCAGGCCTTGTGTTTAGGCACATGAATCCGCTGCCTCAAGGAGATAAAGTAAAACTTGCGGCGTTTGGTGAAAAACACCAATTTCACATCTACTTACAGCCTAATCCGCCGGAACCTGTTACCTTACTGACACCGCAGCAGGAAAGCCTATTTTTAAGCTATACCTTGCCGGAGGAAGACTTACGGTTAAAATTCCACCCGCTTGATTTTACCCAAATCAATCTTGCAATGAACCGCTTGATGATTAAGCAGGCAATGGATTTGCTCGATCCTACTCACGATGAAACTGTGCTCGATTTATTCTGCGGAATTGGCAACTTTACACTCCCCCTCGCCAAGCGGGCAAAAGCCGTTACTGGCATTGAAGGCAGCCATGAAATGACGACACGCGCTTTGATGAATGCGCACGATAATAATCTTCAAAATGTTGCATTTTATGCGGCGAACCTGCAGGATACCGCTTTAAACGCGCCCTGGCTTAAGCAATCCTATGACAAGATCTTACTTGATCCGCCGCGTGCGGGCGCCATTGAAATCCTGCCGCGCGTTTTGCACTTTAAGGCAAAACGAATCGTTTATATTTCCTGCAATCCCGCCACACTCGCGCGCGATGCAGGGGAACTCGTCCATCAATACCACTATAAATTGAAGTATGCCGGCATCATGAATATGTTTCCGCATACTTCCCACATTGAGGCTATGGCAGTTTTTGATAAGGAGTAATGACCCATGGATTTGCATCACTTGCCCGTGATTGACTGGGAAACGGGAACCAAATTAGCTGGCAATAAACGCGAACTGGCCGAAGACTTGCTGGCGCTCTTTGTGCGTGACTTGCAGGCTGAAATTGTCGCAATTAATCAATCAAATAGAGATAAAAACTATAAAGTGCTGCAAAAACAAATTCATAAACTTCACGGCGCCATTTGCTATTGCGGGCTCCCACGATTAAAGCGCGTCATTGAACAACTTGAAACAAATCTCAAAAACAATATAATGGATCACTTGCCGTCTCATCTTGATCAACTCGAAAAAGAAATAAAACAGTTACTTGAGACTTACCCTCCACATTCTTCTCACCCTCGAGTAAATAAGGATGAGTCACTAAAAAAATAACGCGGAGGAACATCGTGGATCAACTAAGAAAAACTTTTTTGCAACGATACCAGGATGTGATGCCTAAAGGGGCTGGTGCACTCTTTCTCATTCAGGTCTTTGCAACGCTTGGATTTAGTGTCATTTATTCAACCCTCATCTTGTATGCGACCAATGCCTTAGGCATGAGTGATACCCTGGCAACGAGTATCACCGGTTCTTTTGTTGCGCTGAATTATTTTTTGCATTTGCTTGGTGGGTATTTGGGCGGCCGCTATCTCAGTAATCGCAGTCTCTTTGCGATTGGTATGCTGCTGCAATTAATTGGCTGCGCGCTCATCTCCATTCCGACTATCCCTTCGCTTTTGTGGGGATTATCAACGTTTCTTGCTGGTAGCGGCTTAAACGTCACTTGCATTAATTGCATGGTCACCCAATTATTCGAACCCAACGACAAGCGCCGTGAAGCCGCCTTCCTCTGGAATTACAGCGGCATGAATATCGGCTTTTTCATTGGGTTTTCCATTGGCGGCTACTTCCACTTGAATCACGCTTATCATGAATTGTTTTTGTTAAGCTGTCTCGGTAATTTTATTGCCCTCTTGATTACCGCTTATAACTGGAAATTATTAAAAGATCGCGACACCAGCTTTATTGAAGCGTCAGTTGCCATCAAAAAACGTAGTCGACTGATAGGCATTGGCGCCATCATTACCTTACTGTTTGCATTGAGAGCGTTGCTGCAAGAAACCACCCTTTGCAACCAGATCATTCTGGTTATCGGTGTCAGCATGTTTGCACTTATTCTTGCACTCGCCGTAAAAGAAGAAGGTGCAGCAGAACGCAATAAAATGCTCGGGTTTATCCTGCTTGCAATCGCTTCTGTTATTTTCTGGACGCTTTATCAATTAGCGCCCATGGGCCTTAATTTATTCATTGAGCGTAATGTTGATCGTCATTTTATGGGGATTTTGGTTGCACCGCAGTGGGTGCAAAACATTAACACCATTATCATCATTCTTGGTGGGCCCCTCTTAAGCGTACTCTTCACTCACTTAAGGGAACGGGGCATCAATATCAGCATTCCATTTCAATTTTCATTGGCATTATTATTAATTGGTATTGCATTTGCCATACTGCCGTTTGGGATTAATTTGGCAAATAGCGCGGGCTTAACGAGTTTTAGCTGGATACTCGCAAGTTATGCGCTGCAAAGTACGGGTGAATTATTTATTTCGCCCATTGGTTACGCCATGGTGGGGCAGTTAGCACCCGTGCGACTGCGTGGTGTCATGATGGGCACGTGGATGATGATCACTGGCGTTGCCGCCATCCTATCTGGTCATTTTTCCAAACTGGCACTTGGCACAATAGCAACCACCGACCCTCTCATCACCAACGCAAGCTATAGTCATACTTTCGGTATGTTAGGTTGGAGTGCAATTGGCGCTGGAATAGTATTGTTCGCTCTCATTCCTATCATCCGTAGGCTTACGCAAGAAAAGCAAGATGATATAACAACGACTGAAAGGCTGAAATTAAGTGAGGATTCTGTGCGGCTTTGAGTCTCGTGCTCAACGGATACTCGACTGAAGAAAAGAAATGTCATGCCAGCCGCACGTTTTTTGTGCGGGGTGGTATCCAGAATGAACCCGTGCTTAAAGAAAAACTTGGGTGCCAGCTAAAAGCACGCTGGCATGACACGTTGTTCATGGCTTGTAAACGGGATGCAAGCGTAGCTGGCGTGACACCGCATTGTCATGCCAGCCGCACGTTTTTTGTGCGTGGTATCCAGAAAATGAATTGTCAACAGGCCCCAAACGCCTTCTGGCCCTATTTCCTAAAATGCAACTCAATCAACGAATCATAGATTTGGACGTATCATCCTCTGGTTGTACCTCATCTCTAGTGCCAGAGCTACTTGATGCGTCACTTGAATCATTGTACAGGGGCAATTCTGCATAGCCGCTAAGGTTGAATTGGCTTTCACCGCTACAACCCAGGGCTTCATCCATGGTTTTCGTTTTAACTGAATTAAGCTGAAAAACTTCCTGATTAGAAAATAATAATG
>MGYG01000061.1 GCA_001801635.1 Gammaproteobacteria bacterium RIFCSPHIGHO2_12_FULL_43_28 | reverse complement strand
CTATTTGATAATACTAAATATATTCCTTTAAGATTTTCTTAATCTTTATTTGTTAAGGTTAAGTTAATAATACGAATGAGAGGGGTCTATTGTGGCTAACTCGCGAGGGAGCGATCAATCACCAGCTGAACCACAATTAACGCATAATGAGCTTCAACCTTCTTTAGATGCCATCCCTCGTCAAGATTCGTCGGATTCATTATCTTCTGAGTTTCTAGAACTAACCTTTCCCAATGCAAAAAATAAAAGTGATACACTTCCACTCTCAGCCAAAGCGTCAAGCCGATTTATCATAGAAAATAAAGAGGGACAGCAAAAGAAACGAAAAGAAGACAATACAGACTCCGCTAATTATGTCTACCAAGCCAAAAAGGGAAACAAAGAAAAAGAAGACAAGCTTTTTTTCGTAAAAGAACAAAAACTAGAAAAGAAAGCAACACTGAAAGAACAAGTAGAAGAACAGAAAAAAATCATACCCGAAAAATATCTCATGGAAGCATTTGCGGCCGCCTGTTTTCGTCTAATATCGCCAGAGAATGCTCCCCAATCAGTACATCCTCTGTTTGATGAGAACCACAATATCACTAGCGTGGTATCAAGTGCTATCCCCGATTTTAAACCTATACGCGTAAAACCACTGACTGAAGATGATTTGAAAATCAATGCACCGATAGAAGGCAGTATTGATTTAATGAGCGAGCATCGAAAAGGGCTCGATGAGGCCATTAATCAATTAGTAGTGATGCTCAATGTAAAAAATAGTAGCAACACGGTGGGCGGTTATACTTATTCGCTCATTTCTACTCTCTATAATAAGTACATTGATTACAATCCAAACTCAACTCAAATACTTAAACAACTAGAGCTTTTAACTTCAAAAACTGAGCGAGAAAAAAATAGTGAAAGCTGGATACTCGAATTACTTTCCGTATTATATAAACGCAAAGAATACACGCTAAATAGGCTCAAAGAATACAAAAATGAAAAATACAAGCAAATAATTAATCTTAATTCCACCATCAATGAAGATGATGAGACAATCAAACGCTATGTAAATGAGTTAAACACACTTGATGGCGTTGATTATTATGCTAAACAAATGCAGCAATTCAATAAGCGAAAATTAAAGCGCCTGTTCCAGGTAATTAGCGAAGAAAAAATTAACTTGGATGCATTAAAGGATGATGATGTTATTACAAGGCAGATTGATAACGAATATTATTCTGCCACTAAAAAAGACTTAAACACCTATCACGTCACCACTGTCGAAGTAAAAATTAAAGAGTTTGAAGAATTTGATAAAGCGGTCAAATCGGCCAAAATTGATCTTGCTCCGATTCGGAATGATGCAATACTCTTATTCGAATCTAACGAAAATAAACTGGTATATAAAGGCTGTACTTCTGCCAATGATTGTATCAATGAATTAAATCCTTCACTTTCCGTCAGCGTAAATGATTTAAAAAATTATCGCACTGTACGTAGCAATGGACGGGGCGCGATACCGCGTGCGCTTTTCAAAGATGATGATGATCACATCAACAACCGAGACAATAAAGGTAGGCACATTGATCATGATCGCGCCTTTCTCAATATAGTTAGTAAATTTAAAATACTCAGCAAGCTTACAGTAGAAGGTTGGGTAGAAACTTACCGTATTAACTATAATAACTTTGATCTCGATCCCGGTAAATTGTGTTTATTTTATAATCCTAACAAAGAAACAACCTTCAGCAGCTCAAGAGGCTACCTCCCTGATTTGATCACAAAAAACTTTTACAGAAGAAATGATCATGAGATTTATAAAAAATTAAGCATGCATCCTGTCTTTATTTTTCACGAAAATCTTACAAAACTAAAAGCGGCGATTTGTAGCGCTGAAATGTACCGCGCACTAGCAGAATACCACTTCACTAAAGACTGTCCCTATTACGATGTAACCACCAATAGCTACGTTAATTTATACGATGAAATTAATCTTGAATTAAAAAATCGAATTGAAGAGTTAAAAACAGTTTTAAGAAAATCACCTGATTTTGCTAAATTCTTACAAAAACACGGTGACTATGCCTTCGAATTAATTCAGGAAGAATTTGCTGCTTATAAACAAAAATACGCGGCGAAATTAGAGAAAAAACCTCATTTCCAAGTCATCGTTGATTCTATCGATTTAGGTGAAATCAAAGAAAATTACGAAAACTTCAAACAAAGTCTACTTTCCGCCGTTATTCCAAAAACACCAAGGTCCTCGCGCAATAGATGCTCGTTTAATAGCAGCAGCTTCTTTTCAACGACACCGACTGCGCCTATCAATGTGCCTACGCCGGTAAATGTAGCTACAAGTGGCCGCCATTCGTTTGAAGATATGAGGAAGAGTAAGTAGCAAGGATATCGAATGCCATGCCTCACCCCTCAAACACACTGATCACTTCCATATCAGGAAACGCTTCTGTTAGCTCGGCTTGATTTTTTTCAAGAAATAATAATTTCAAATTTGGGCCCGCATCTTGCGTGAAATACACTTCTAATCCTTCATGGCGTAATTCCCAAACTTTTCGCATGGCCGCTAGTGTTTCTGGCAAGCTATAACAAATTGGTGGCCAGCTCGATAACATGGTCGCATGCATGGTTAATGCATTTGATTCCGCTGTTCCTGCTAAAAGTGAAAAGTTTTTCACATGAATGGCTTGTTTTAAAATCGCCAAATCTTGTGCGATTTTTTTCGGCCAAGCGCTGTATAATACACTGCTATTGACTGTTCGTTGCATCGCTTCACGTGATGAAATGGGTTTTTCTTTATTACTTAAGGTTAAAATTCCAACGCGTAATTCTGGCCATTCAATATCAAGCGGCATGGCGAAACTATCCATGCCGTCCGATTGTACCCCTGCATTCCATTCGACAAAACCCATCCAAAAAGAACGTGCCGCACTTCCACTACCAAGGCGCGCGAGTATCGACAATTGCTGCTTTGTTAAACTCCATGCACCTAAATCATTTAAGGCAGCCACAAGAGAGGCAAAGCCGCTCGCAGAAGAAGCAAGCCCTGCTGCAATGGGAATATTAATTTTGATATCAATATGCAAATGCCAATTTTTTTTCGGACGGAACAAATCCAAATAACAAACCAGTCTTTCTGCAAATGGCGTGGTCAATGCAATTTCTTCATCATTCACAAGAATGGTATCGGTTGCTTTATCTTGCAACGATAAATACGTCATGGTGCCTTTGTCGGGTAATGCAATCGACAAACTTGAGGTAACGGGTAAATTTAATTCTATATCGCGCTTGCCCCAATATTTGCAAAGTGCAATATTCGTCGGCGCAAACGCAAGGCCCTTTTGATTTCGAGGAGACGCGGGGAGCCCACCGTGAAAGATCCTATCAATAACGTTAGCTTTTTTCACACTGTACTCCCTGCGGTGACATTTGCACTAAAACCGGCTGCACTGCAGAATTCGCATTTTTATAATCAAGCTGCATTTCACCAAGACCAATGACGCAATCACCCAATCCTGAACCTGATATTTTCGCACCGACTATTTTCGGTTGCTTGCGTAAATCCATGACCATGTGATACAAAAGCGGCGTTGAAACGCCTAATGATTCCATCATGCCTTGCTGCACATTCATCACTTCACCTAACTTTACCCAATCTTTTCGACGCGCGTATTTAATGCCATCTTCCGCGCATTTACCAATACAGTGAAGCACCGATTGAAAAAGATCAGAATGCGTTCGGTAACGCTCACGCACTATTTTTATCACCTCAACCGTTGGTGTTTTATGACCTGAATAAAGCACGCTGAGCGGATGAATGGCCGGCAATTTTTCAGCGAACAATGGTTGTGATTGATAGGCAACCATGCCACCATAAACCGCTGCTGCCGCATCCGCCCCTGACCCTGTTCCCTGCACTTGACGAATCACATGACGCGCTTGCCTCACTAAATCAAGCGGCGTCATTTTGATATTAAGTGAGGTTACTAAGGCAGCAAGCGTTGCCACCGTGACCGCTGCGGATGATCCCAAACCAATGGTCGATGAAAATTCGGATTCAATCGTAAGATCAAACCCCGTTTTATAACGTGCTTGATATGTTTTAATCGCAGCCAGCACAAATTGAAAGGGTTTCTCAACGCTTAACTTTGTGAGCTTACTCGAGTAATTCCCTAATGCGGAATGAATATGAATAGCAGCATCACTGCGCGCAGTTAAACTAACATGAATGCGTTTATCTACCGCGCAGACTAACGCGAGCTTATTATGCAACACACCAAATTCACCAAGCAGCATTAAAGACGCTGGAGCAGAAGCTTTAAGCTGCATGCACACCTCTGGTGACGCCAGCAATCGGAATCACATTATAACCAAAACGTTCACTCATGGTTTTTACTCCATTTTCATCATCCATTGCCACCAAGACGGCACCGGCATGATCACCGTAAATAGCACCGGCTCCACACACTTTTGCGGCACCGCCTGCGCGTTCAATCGTTTGGATAAATTGCTGCACCTTCTCTGGCACGACCCCAATCGCCACTAATAATGCATGATTTTCTCGCACTGCTGCTTGCATCGCCGACCAGGATTTTTGCTGAATTGCGCTATCCATGGCCCTTGTCACTGCGGCAAACTGATTTTTCATGGCATTCGAGGCAAAATAAGGCGCCACTTTCTCAACGCATTGTCCGGTTGATGACAGCGGTGTACCGGTATTCACTAAAAAGAGTGGGAATTCGGGTATCGGTCTTGCTTCCACAATATCCTTATCGACGTAAAGACAACCGCCATTTAACGCAACACGCAAATCGAGCCCGCTTGATTGACCGTGCTGCATATTTTCCGCTTCTAACGCAAGTGCGAATAATTTTTCTTCTGGAAGGGATAGTTGCAAATAGCGTGAAACCGCTTGCATCACACTTAAAATGGTTGCGGCCGATGAACCCATGCCGCAACCAATGGGGATATCGGATTCTACTCTTACCTTGACACCGTGCGGCAAATTTAAATTCATACTATCGGTTAAAATACTCAAGGCAAACTGTGCGAGTTCAAATGGTTTTTGCAAGACTTCACGCACACTGTAATCACCGCGAATAAAACGATGATATTTTTCTTTTAGTTTTGATTTTAAATGTGAAAGTGCCGCCACACTTAAACTACTATGATGGGAAAGGTCCGCCAAATCAAATAGGACTTGCTTTGAGTCTTCACGCGTAATCGTTGCGATGGCATAGCGATTAATCGCCATGGCAAGTGCGGGCTGCCCATGCACGACTGCATGCTCACCCGAGAGTATCAACTTTCCCGGCGCATAGACCTGGATAACGCTAGCATTTTTTTTTACGGGTTGCGCTGTCTCAGCCGTTTTATCATGCGCAATCACCCCTGTAAAATTAACGATATTACTCACCGTCTCTTCAACGACAATACTTGAAAAAAGCTCAGAAGTCGTCGCCACTTTTTCATAAATACGTTTATGCTGATCCAGTTTCGCTAAACGAAAACAACCCGTATCAAAGTGCGGCATTTCTTGCGCTTCACCGCTTTCATTGTATTGGAAACGGTAAAATTCTTCGTATTCTCTGAACGTTAATTGTTGACGTGCCAATAATTTACTGTGATAAGCCGTATGTAATGCTTTTTGATAACCTGGTTGCACAATGCCGCTAAAATATTCCGCGACACAGCCTGAACCATAACTATAAAATCCAATGCGTTTACCGGCTAAATCTTCTTGCGTTAAATCAAGTAACGAAGCTAAACCAACGTACAAGGATGCGGTGTAGCTATTACCAATGGCACGCGCATAATGCAATGCATCTTGTATAAAATGATTCGCTTCTTCTTCAGCTAAACGTTCATTATTAATTTTTAATAAATACTGATGCGCTTTTTCAACCAAGCGCGGCACCGGTGAGTGATAGCAATAATAGGCATGATCTTTAATACCACGACCTGATTTAGCATGATATTGTTTAAAACTTTTCTCAAGCATCGTGAGATAAAGTTTACTCGAATATTTTCCATCGACTAAGGCTTCATGCAAATAATTTGGCCGCCAAAAATCCATTGCGTTTTCAGTCGCGACACCATATTCCGGTTCAAAGGCGATGATGCGCGGATTTGCGGATAAAACCATCGCAATAGCAGCGGCACCTTGCGATGATTCACCGGTTGTTCCTAATCCATAGCGTGCAATATCGGAGGCGATCACCAGAATTTTTTTATGTTGATTTTCACGCAAAAAAGGCAATGCAAGTTGTACGGCGGCGGTCCCTGCGTAACAAGCTTGTTTTAATTCGACGATGCGACAATTGAGAGGCAATCCTAATAAATCATGAACGTAAGTTCCTGCTGCTTTTGATTGATCAATACCTGATTCCGTTGCAAATAGCAGCATTTCAATATCATTGAGATCGATACCTGATAATGCTTTTTTCGCTGCATTTGCCGCCATCGTGACGATATCTTCACCCGGTGGCGGAACTGACATATTGAGTTGTCCTAACCCAACACGGTATTTATCGGGATCTATACCACGGGATTCTGCTAATTGAGCGAGCGTCAACGCATAGCGTGACGTATAAATTGCTAAGGTATCAATGCCAACGTTGACCACAGTATATTCCCTCACTCGTTAAAAACACATTCCATGGGTAGTGGTATCTGCCACCAAATGCTATTCGATGCATAACCCTTTACGCTCTAATTTCAAATGGCTACGCATCAATTCGCCTTGATTTGTCTGCGCTGCCAACAGTGATAATTCACCACATAAGACAGCAGCGGCTGCAATAATGGCGAGTCTTCTTGCATTACGGCCTGGCTCGCGCTTTTCATCGCAACCAAGCAATTTTAAATTCTTGCGCACAAATTCATGTGTCTTGCCATTACCTACCGTTCCCACAATTAAATTAGGCAAGGTAACTGAAAAATACAACGCATCGCCGCGCATTTCAGCAAAAACGATACCTTGCGAACCTTCAATAATATTGGCAGCATCTTGTCCCGTTGCCAAATAAAATCCAAGCAGCATATTCGCAAAATGTGCATTCGCCGTGCGTAATCCGCCAGCGACAATATTTCCTAGCAAGTTTTTCTTGATATTTAAATCGACTATTTTTTCAGGACTTGTTTTTAAAAATCGTTGGCAGGTAGCGCGTGGGATAGTCACTTCTGCAATGACATTTTTACCGCGACCCAAAATACCATTCACACTCGAGGTTTTTTTATCCGAGCAATAATTGCCGGAAATGGAAACATAACGTAAGGCCGGATACTGGTCCACTATCCACGCTAACATGCGGTCCGCCGCAAGCGTCACCATGTTATGTCCAGCGGCATCGCCGGTTAATAATTCAAAGCGCAGAAAAAGCAAGGAACCCACGATTTGTGCGTTCAAATCGAGTAATTTGGCGAATCGACTGGTTTCACTAATGACTTGCTGAAGTTCGGGCTTGCGCTGCTTTAAATCGAGGTAGGCGGTAAAAACGTCAGTGGCCGCATCGGCTTCCAGTAAAATGGAGCGTGACATGCGCTCATCTACAATGACCGCTTTAATGCCTCCCGCACGCGTGCAAGCAAGCGCGCCGCGATGGGTTGATGGCCAAAGCGGTGATTCGAGGGTCGCAAGCGGCAAGGGCACCGCTTCATTGACCTCGTCACTGATAATTTGTATCGGCCCTACCGTTTTCATCGGGATAGCCGCTATTTCATCTATGTTGTGCCAGCGCATCTTCTTCTTGAAAATATAGTTCTTGAAATTAGTGGGGCCAAAGGCTATAAAATGATCCCATTCTACTGGAAAACGCGTTATGACAGCAACAGAATACATTATCCTGGTCGATGAAGCCGACCGCGAGATTGGCACGGCTGAAAAGCTCGCAGCGCACGAGCAAAACCTTTTACACCGGGCGTTTTCCGTCTTTATTTTCCGTCGAGGTGAGCAATTCGAGCTTCTATTACAACAACGAGCGCTACATAAATACCACTCGCCAGGGCTCTGGACCAATACCTGCTGCTCCCACCCGCGCCAGGGTGAGAACGTGGTCCAGGCAGGCGAAAGGCGGCTCAAGGAAGAATTGGGCATTGATGCCCGGTTGATACCAACGACGTCATTTCGATATAACGCACATTTTCCTAATGGGTTGTCTGAGCATGAAATTGATCATGTTTTGATCGGTGCTATTGCCGAAGATACTGCCGTTGAACGGAACCCCGAAGAAGCAAAAGCCATCCGCTGGGTTCCGCTTCCATCACTTGAAGAAGAACTGGCAGCGAACCCTTTACAGTTTACGCCTTGGTTTAAAGAGGCCTTTGGGATCGCGAAGGGACATTTGGGAAATTTAAGCACCGCTTCGTCCTGACCCCTGGGTTAGCTACACGTAACTGCTCACCCGTCATTGCGAGCCCGCGTT
>MGYG01000060.1 GCA_001801635.1 Gammaproteobacteria bacterium RIFCSPHIGHO2_12_FULL_43_28 | reverse complement strand
GAAGGAAAGCGAAAGATATTTTCCGGCATGCAAGTATTGCTGGGACAACAATGGATACATGATCAAGCCGTTGTTGTCGAAGGAACAACGATCCAGGCAATTATTCCTGCGGTGATGGTAAAGCATCATTTACCGGCAATCCATTACACATTTCCAGCGGATTTCTATTTGATACCGGGCCTGATTGATTTACATATTCACGGTGCGGGTGGAAAAGATGTCATGGATGCGGAGCCTCTAGCGTTAATTACGATTAGTAAAATGCTCGCAGAGGAAGGAGTGACAGGCTTTCTGGCGACGACGATGACATCCTCTAATGAGCAAATTGAAGCTGCGTTGCATACCGTGCGACACAGCAAAGACGATGAACTTGCCGCGGCGGTGTTGGGCGTGCATTTGGAAGGGCCATTTATTTCGGTGGATAAACGCGGTGCGCAATCGGATCGCCATGTGAAAGCACCTGATCCTGCATTAATTAAACATTGGCAAACGATGGCAGATGGTGCAATTAAAATGGTAACGCTTGCACCTGAATTGACAAATGCCGAATCGCTAATTAAAACCTTGCGTGAGGCGAATGTGATCGCGGCTTGTGGTCATACGAATGCAACGTATGCGGAAACAATGGCTGCCATCGATGCGGGCGTTCGTTATGCAACGCATCTTTTCAATGCGATGCGTGGATTGCAACAACGTGAGCCGGGGGCAACGGGTGCATTATTACTCGCAAAAGAAGTGATGGCTGAATTAATTGTGGATGGCTGTCATTTGCATCCAGCAATGATCGAACTTGCTTATCGTTTGAAAGGAAGAGATCGATTAGTGTTAGTGAGTGATGCAATGCGCGCAAAATGTTGCGGTGATGGTGAATATGATTTAGGCGGCGACGCGGTTTTTGTGAAGACAGGAAGAGCGGCACGTCAAGATGGTACACTTGCCGGCAGCGTGTTGCGTTTGCCAGACGCGATTAAAAATATCGTGCAATATTCATCGTGCACCTTGATGGATGCTGTGCAGATGGCTTCCTTCAATCCTGCGCGTTTACTTAGTCTTGATCGGCGTAAAGGATCGATCGAAATCGGTAAGGATGCGGATTTGGTGATCTTAAACGCGGCATTAGAAGTGCAATTAACGATGCGTGAAGGGCGTAAGATTTATTAAAAACAATGTCATGCCAGCCGCACGTTTTTTGTGCGAGGTGGCATCTAGAAAACGGTATGCCATTATGCATGCGTTTCCACCAACGGCTTATGCCTCACCACACGTATAATATCTTTGCGTTTACGCATCTTGCGTAAGACACGCGCTAAATGTCGGCGATTTTTAACCGAAATGGTAACATCCACATTAAAATGATGCCTATCGCTTTCCTGCGCTTTAATATGTTCGATGTTGGATTCACCTTCAGAAATCGCAAGGGCAAGCGTTGCAAGACTACCGCGACGATTCACCAGATGTACTTTTAAATTGACTGAAAAATCACCTTCGATATCTTCTTCCCACAGTAGCGGCACATATTTTTCAGGATGACGATGATATTTTTCAACTTGCGCACAATGAATCATATGCACTTCAATGCCTTGTCCAATTTTAATGAGACCTGCGATTTGATCACCCGGAATCGGACTGCAACAATTTGCAAAATTAAGTACAAAGCCTTCGGTACCTTTAATGATGAGTGGTTGCGGCGCTTCAATTTCAGTGGTTTCATGTTTAGTGACTTCATCGAGTGCTTTGGCAAATTGTTTTGCAACCAGTAAAGCAGGACGATTACCAATGCCGATTTCTTCGTAAAGATGATGGAGTGAGTCCACCTGTGAGATGCTTACAACGGCTTCTATCATTTCATCAGGCAAATGATCGAGTTGTAATCCGTAAGCATGTAATGCTTTTTCAAGTAATCGGCTGCCGAGCTCAGCGGATTCTTCACGTTGTTGTTTTTTGAGATAATGCTTGATTTTGCTGCGTGCCTTGCCGGTTACAACGAAATTAAGCCAAGCAGAATTAGGGCGCGCACCAGGCGCTGTAATCACTTCAACTTGTTGGCCACTAACAAGCGGCGTGCTGAGCGGAGATAAACGTTTATCAAGGCGTGCTGCAACACAGCTATTACCAATATCAGAGTGAATTGCATAGGCAAAATCAATAGACGTTGCGCCGGCTGGTAATTCAATGATTTCACCACGCGGTGTGAAGACATAAACTTCATCTGGAAAGAGATCGATTTTGACATCCTCGATAAATTCAAGCGAATTTCTCGAGCTTTTATCCATTTCCAGAATGCCTTTCAACCATTCGCGCGCACGTGATTGTGCTTCATGAAATACTTTTTTCTCGCTTTTATATAACCAGTGTGCTGCGATCCCATTTTCAGCCATTTTATGCATTTCTTCGGTGCGAATTTGCACTTCAATCGGCACACCATAAGGGCCAAATAAGGTGGTATGCAAGGATTGATAACCGTTTGCTTTGGGGATGGCGATATAATCTTTAAAACGTTGCGCAATGGGTTTGTAAAGATTATGTAATATGCCCAGTATGCGATAACACGTATCGACTTTTTCAACAATGACGCGAAAACCATATACATCCATGATTTCTGAAAACGATAAATGCTTCTCATGCATTTTGTTGTAAATACTGTATAGATGTTTATTACGGCTTGTTAAGGTGGCTGAAGAAATATTATTTTTTTTAATGGCATCGCGAATTTGATCATTAATCATTTGCATGATTTCTTGTCGATTGCCGCGCGCTTTTGCAACCGCACTGCGTAAAATTTTATAACGCATGGGATAAAACGAAGCAAATCCCAAGTCTTCCAGTTCGACACGAAAGGTATGCATACCCAGACGATTGGCAATCGGTGCGAAAATTTCTAGCGTTTCTTGTGAGATACGGCGGCGTTTTTCTGGCGGCAGTCCATGCAGGGTGCGCATGTTGTGGAGACGATCCGCAAGTTTAACGAGGATAACGCGAATATCACTCGCCATCGCCATCACCATTTTGCGAAAATTTTCAGCCTGTGCCTGGGCATAATTCTCAAAATGGATTTGTGTTAATTTGGTGACACCATCAACAAGATCAGCTACTTCTTTGCCGAACTCATTGACAATATCATTGTGCTCGACCGGGGTATCTTCAACAACGTCATGCAAAATAGCCGCCATGATGCTTTGCGGATCCATGCGCATTTGGGCAAGAATAATGGCGACAGCGACAGGGTGAGTGATATAAGGTTCGCCCGTATAGCGAAACTGGGTTTCATGGGCTTTTTTGGCAAACAAATACGACCTCTCTATCACGGCCACTTGCTCATGGCTAAGATATTGATTTATCTCATCTCGTAACGCCCCGAATACATCCACAACCAACCTCGTTTAATGGGAAATAAAAACCCTAATACCCACATTTTACTATGATTATCACGGATTGTGGGGTGCAAAAACGACGGTTTCAACCTAAATTTCAACTTATGTTCTATAATGGAAGTATAACATAATGATAAAGAGGGGGTATTTATGTGGTTTTCTAATGGTCAATGCTTCCGCTTATGTCCTGTTTCGCTAGGGTTTGCACTTGGGTTGACTAGCGCTCTTGCGCTGATCGTTTGGGCAATCTGGACGAAGATTCAAGGCGTGCCGCCAATGATGGCTGATGTGATGCCCGCGCTTACCTTTATGAATGTGCTGATCCATGCATTATGGGCATTTGCTCGGGGCTTCGTTTTCGGCTTCTTGATTGCTTTATTCTACGACTTTTGTTGTTGGTGTAAGGAAAAGTGCTACAAGAAATCTGTTTAGCATAAACACTCTACAAAAAAAGCCTTCCCGCGCTCTTTAGCGGGAATGGCTGCTTCATCATCAGGTAAATTGAATTTTTACTCATACTCCGTTAACATCAAAGTATGTTGAGAAGGAATGCGCATTTTATAGAAAACCGGATGGTTATGTTGCTAGGACAGCTCATTGTGCTAGCGATTTGTTTTATTTCGATTAGCTATCTTTATCTCGTTAATATTCGTCCAGATCGGCAAGTCAAAGCCTCTTTTTTGCAAACCGATTGTTTCCTCATTAGTAAAAAGCTAAGTAAGCAAGGCCATTTACTGAATGAATACCGCGCTGATTTCCTGATTAGCTATAACGTTAATGGCACCCAGTTTAACCGTTGGGTATCAGGGAATGGCTTTGACACGAAGTTCACGCGAGACCTTGCCTCACAACAACGTATCTTGTCGCAATACCAGGTCGGCCAATCTTATCCTTGTTGGTATGATCCAAAAGCGCCGCAAATTTCGGTTTTGGTGATGCGGCATAATTGGTTATCGAGTTTTCCCATGATTGTTCCCTTTGTTATTTGTGCTATGGTCCTTTATTATTTCTTAACTACCTTACTCCGTTTTTTGCGCGTTAATGCGGATGAACCGCGGGAAGTATATAACGAAAAGTAAATTCAAATGAAAAAGGTCATTCAAACTGAACTGGCGCCTAAAGCAATAGGCCCTTATTCGCAAGCGGTCGACGTTGGTAATACCGTCTATTGTTCAGGGCAAATTGCGCTTGATCCAACGACCATGACGTTGGTTAGCGATGATATTGCGGCACAAGCCATTCAAGTGTTAACTAACTTGCAAACCGTGATTACCGCTGCAGGCGGGCGATTGGAAGACGTGGTGAAGTTAACGATTTATCTCACTGATCTTGCTGATTTTGCGGTTGTGAATAATGTGATGACACAGTTTTTTAATCCGCCCTATCCGGCAAGGACCACGGTAGCCGTGGCCGCGTTGCCGAAAGAAGCTAAACTTGAAATCGATGCTATTATGGTGAAGCGGTGACTGATGTCGCTGCCGGTATCACTGGTATGCGATTAATGGTTCCTAGCATGTGCATCGTACGCAGGATTTTTAAAGCTTCGTAGAGTTGATAGTCATCATGTGCCAAGGCAACCTCACTGCGATTCAATAAGCTGGTATCCATGCCTTTCGTATCGCCTTCAGTACCTTTAAGATGATTTTTAAGTTGATACTCTTTAATCGGTTCTATCATCGCCAAAT
Source organism: Gammaproteobacteria bacterium RIFCSPHIGHO2_12_FULL_43_28 (assembly GCA_001801635.1). Taxonomy (GTDB): domain Bacteria; phylum Pseudomonadota; class Gammaproteobacteria; order DSM-16500; family DSM-16500; genus Aquicella. The sequence continues at coordinate 17,280 of MGYG01000060.1, read as the reverse complement.
CTTCTGCTTCACTATTTTTGATGACCTTAAGATCGTCCACTTGGACATCAGGAACAATGCCGATGTTTTGAATGACGCGGCCGGATGGCGTGTGATAAAGCGCTGTCGTTAGTTTGAGCGCATGGGCTTTATCAAGCGGAATCACGGTTTGTACTGATCCTTTACCAAAACTGGTGGTGCCGACAATCAGCGCACGGTGATAATCTTGTAAAGCGCCAGCCACAATTTCAGAGGCAGAAGCAGAGCCACCATTGATGAGAACCACAATCGGTGCGCCTTCTAAAACATCATTACCGGTTGCTTTTGCGGAATAGCGTGCTTCGGGCAGACGTCCCTCGGTGTAAACAATGATTTCTTTATATTTATTGTTAAGGCGTTTGCTATCAAGGAAACTATTCACCACATCCACGGCCGTTTCGAGTAATCCACCTGGATTGTTGCGTAAATCGAGGATAATACCGCTTAAGCGACCCTTATTTTGCTTTTTCAATTCAAGGATGGCATCACGCATTAATTTGCCTGTTGGTTCCTGGAATTGACTGATACGAACATAGCCATAATTGGTATCGAGCATTTTGCTTTTAACACTCGCGATACGAATGATTTCACGTTTGAGTTTAAACGTAAGCGGTAATTTTTCACCTTTGCGTAAGACGGTTAAAATAATTTGTGAACCTGGTTTGCCGCGCATGAGCTTAACGGCATCTTGTAAGGTCATTTCACTCACGAGTTTTCCATCGATAGCAACGACATAGTCGCCAGCCTTAATGCCTGCTTTCTCAGCCGGGGTGCCATCCATCGGTGAAACAATTTTTAAAATGCCATATTCAGGGGTCACTTCAATACCAACCCCGCCAAATTCACCCGAGGTTGTCATTAAGAGGGTCTTATAAGCATCATTTTCCAGGTATTCAGAATGCGGATCGAGCCCGCTGACCATGCCGCGTATCGCATTATTCAGTAAATCCTGGTCAGGCGTTTTTTGGACGTAAAAATCTTTAATTAAGACTATCGTATTGGTGAAGCGATCAATATCTTCATCTTTGATGGCTTCATTATGATTGACGGTTTGTGCGGCTGCTTTGACGGCTTCTTCTGGTTCCGTTTTTGCATCGGCAGCAATCATCTGGCTTGGCTTGACTGAGTGGGGTGATACTTCAGCAAATGAGACGGCGTTACCAAAGAGAAGTATCACAGCGATACTAATAGCAAACACGAAATGACGTCTATTCATAGCCAAGCATCCTCAGCTGGAGTGTACTATCAGTATAGCACCTTGGGAATTTTTTATACCAATTCTAGCAAGGCGTTGCCCGTCATATCATTTGGTTTAGGCAAGCCGAGAAGGTAGAGCATAGTAGGTGCGATATCAGACAATTTTCCCTTTATGTTATTAATTTTGGCATCACGTCCCAGGTAAATAAAGGGAACGGGACCTGCCGTATGAGCAGTATGTGGCTGATTATTCTCGTGATCATACATGCATTCCGCATTGCCGTGATCTGCCGTAATGATGGCCTCCCCACCGACGTCATTGAGTGCTTTTGCCACCTTGCCAAGGCAGCTATCGATGGTTTCGATGGCTTTGACCGTGGCCGCAAAGTCCCCCGTATGGCCAACCATGTCTGGATTAGCATAATTGCAAATAATGACGTCGTATTGGTCAGATTTAATGGCTTTGATTAATGCTTCGGTTAATTCAGGGGCGCTCATTTCTGGCTGTAAGTCATAGGTCGCGACTTTCGGCGAAGGGATGAGTATCCTCTCTTCGCCAGGAAAGGGTTGTTCGATGCCACCATTAAAGAAGAAGGTGACGTGTGCATATTTTTCCGTTTCGGCGATACGTAATTGTTTATACTGCGCTTTACTGATGCAATCGGCGAAGAGGTTCGATAGCGGTTGCGGTGGAAAAGCAACCGGTGCAGGGTAGCGCTTGTCGTATTGCGCGAGGCAAACAAATGCACCCAAGTTGGGATTTTTATGACGCTTAAAGCCTGAAAAGTGGGGGTCGATAAACGCTTGGGTGATTTCACGGGCACGATCGGAACGGAAATTCATAAAAATCAATACGTCACCATCATTGATGGTGATGGGCATACCGTCTTTTGCGTGAATGCTAGTGGCTTTGACGAATTCATCGGTTTCACCACGTTCATAAGCAAGCATGAGTCCTGCTTCAGGAGTGGCAGCGTGATAGTTTGCTGTGCCTTCGGTGAGCAAATCGTAAGCTTCTTGTACCCGTTCAAAGCGCTTATCTCTATCCATTGCATAATAACGGCCGATGAGAGAGGCAATTTGGCCGCAATGAAATTTTTGACAGGTTGCATCCAGGGCTTTAATCGATTTCAGCGCGCTTTTAGGCGGTGTGTCACGACCGTCCAGGAAAGCATGTAAATAAAGGGATGGAACGTTTACTTTCGAAGCTAATTCAATTATTGCGTGCAAATGTTTTTCATGAGAATGCACACCACCTGGCGATAAAAGTCCCATGACATGCACCGCTTTTTTTTGCTGCTTGGCAAGAAGAAGTGCGTCGTTAAGCACAGGGTTAGCAAAAAAATCACCGTTTTCAATTGCAAGATCAATACGTGTTAAATCTTGATAAACAACGCGGCCGGCACCCATATTAAGATGTCCCACCTCAGAATTACCCATCTGACCTTCGGGCAAACCGACGCATTTCCCAGAACCTTCAATATAACTGTGAGGATGAGCAGCGATAAATCGATCCCAGTTTGGTTTTTTAGCAGCTGCAATGGCGTTATCGTCTGGATTGGAACGATAACCAAAACCATCGAGAATAATTAATGTGAGCGGTCGGTTTGTTGGTCTATTCATTTATTCTTCACCAGAATGTTGAATTACTGTGGTTATCATAATCTTCTTAACTCTTTTTACTTTATCGGGTTACACTAAGACTTTAAACGCTTTTGGGATACGGACATGAATAAAAAAAAATGGTTACCTTCTATATTATTTCTTTTCACCTTACTGCTTTGCTCAGAGGGAAGTTACGCTGTTACCAAAGAAACAGCCAATACAGCAAAGACTGATGAAGCGGCTGTCCTGCCTGATGAACCGCCTGTCATGGTGAGTGACCCTTTTGAGCGTTTCAATCGCGCCATGTTTAGCTTTAATGAAGCGGCCGATAAAGTGGTCCTAAAACCAGTGGCGACATTGTATAGCAATATTATTCCCAAGCCATTACAAAAAGGCGTGCATAACTTTTTTGTGAATATTCGCACCGTCCCAACTATTGCGAATGATTTATTACAATTTAATTTTTATCAGGCAACCAATGATATTTGGCGTTTTGGTCTTAATACCACCGTTGGTCTTGGCGGTTTGGTCGACGTTGCTTCTTGCGTGAGATTAAAACCCTATGAAAACGACTTTGGTTTAACGTTGGCGAAGTGGGGCTATAAAAATTCAAATTATTTAGTCGTGCCTTTCTGGGGCCCTAATACATTTAGGGATGCGATTGATTTGCCTGTCGATTACTTTGCATTTTCTGTTTATCCCTATATTCATCCAAGATCAACGCGTTACGCCGTTTATGGTGTTGGTGTCGTCGATCGACGCGTGCAAGCCTTGAAGTTTCAAGGGTTACTTGATGAGGCTGCCTTAGATAAGTACGTCTTTTTCCGAAATGCTTACATGCAGCAGCGTGCTTACGAAATAGAAAAAAATCAGCACCTTAGCTATAAAGATAGAATGTTAAACCAAGATGAAAAGCCAGTGGCTGAAACACCGGAAGCAGAAGCTGAAGCATTGCTGACAGGATAGGCGATGAGACCCTAGATATGTATTGTGTGTTATGCTAGCAAGAGAAGGGTTGGTTACGCAGAGGGTGATGATCATGAGTGATGTTGCGGTTGTTGCTGCATTCGTGAAAAGTACACTCATCGAGATCAGTAAGCAGGGCCATGCATTGGGCATGGGGCTTCAGAATGTCGCACCTGTCACTGGCACACCAAATAACTCTGTTCAATATCTTTTGGAGAGCGCAAATCATCTTTCGGTATTGGCGAAATCCTGTGATGAATTTCTGCCAACCCAAGCTGGCACACCAAACCTAACCTCAAAGTAGCAAGCCATGTCAAATGAAGCAAATGAAGCAAATGATCAAAAGAAAAAATTGTTAGACCTGGTGCGAGATGCGTTGCAACACGATCAAACACTTCGAGATAAATATCAAATTGGCGATAAATTTCGTTTTATTCGTGATCGTATATCAGCGCTTCTCTCGCGCACAGAAGAACATTTAATCGTAGAAGTACTGGCCGAAAACAAGGCATTAAGTGGCGCAGTTCACGATGAAGAGTTGGTTTATGTCCATCTTTTTAACGCACAAGGACTTGATATAAAAACCTGGCAGAAAATGTTAAATCCAAGTGTATTTTATGAATATAGCGTGAATCGGCCGATTTATCGCGATAAATCACATATTGAAGCTTTTATCAGAAGTAAGGCGAATAAAGCACAACATGGTTATTTAACGGTTGCAGTTAAAAAAGAAGCGATTATAACGACTGTTAAAGGGGAGCCAGCGATGGATACCATCGGTCATCCGCTGATCAAAGTGAAAGAAGGATCGCTTGATGCGAAGCGTTTAATTAGCTTTATACATAATGAAAACGAGTACACGTTAAGTCCTGAAGGTGTCATGATTAAAAAAGTGAAAGCCTAGCGGCGCTTTGGTCCCTTGCCGGGCGTCCAGTTTTGGTCGATGTAATCAACGAGCGGATCTTTTTCAGTAGTTTCCCTGGTTTTTTTTGCCTGCTCCTTTCCTGCCGTATGGCTGCCGGGTGCTTGACTGCCGATGGGCGCGCCTCCACCTAACCAAGTTTTAAATTGATTGAACATCACCCCTTTATGTTTTTCTTTTAAGCCGTGATACGTGTCGAGAACGGGTGCTGTTAAATCGATGCGTTTTTCTTTTGCAGTTTGTTGTTCGCCGCCAAATACCTCAATCGTTTGTTGCGCTGCTTTATGTCTATCCAGAAACGATTGTTTGCTTTTTTGCTGCTCGCGCTGTTTTGTTTCCTGCGCGGTGAGGATGGTTATTTTTTCAGTGCGCTTTGCTTCTTTCTCAGATACTTTATCGCGATCTTCATGGTAAAGTTCTTCTACTTTTTCTAGTTGCTGTTTTTTATCGATATCACCGCGTGCTTTGGCTTTCGCGTCAATTTTGTGGCCAGTAGTACTCGAGGTTGCTTCTTCATTTTCTGTTGGTTTTTCTGGCTGTGTTTTGCGGCAGGCCGCACAAATATTGCCATAGTTTGTGCCTTCAGGCCCTGTGACTTGCAGGAACGCTGATAAGGGCTTTTGCAAGCCGCAGATGCTACAAGTTTTCATTAGCATGGCTTTATTCATAAAAATCACAGTCAAAGAGAGTAAGAAATTACAATTGAGTTACATTTTAGCATATTTCGCCTAGGAAGTGACCAATCTTTTTGTTACGGTTTCCTATGTCGTTCCTCTCAAAAGTATGTAGGAAAATCTTCAGCGGGAATAGCTGTAAAATCTTCATCTTGCCTCATGCGGTCATATTCGATACCCTTAGGTGTTTTCGAAATCGGGCTATCGTGTAAGATCCTTTCATCACGATGTTATTCCGGTCGAAATAGGGCTTTTCTGAAAGGTAAAAAATAATTGGAGAATAAATAATGACAAAAGGACCATCACTACAAGATCCTTTCTTGAATTCGTTGCGCAAAGAAAAAATTCCAGTCTCTATCTATTTGGTTAATGGAATTAAGTTGCAAGGTGTTATCGAGTCTTTTGATCAATTTGTCGTGCTATTAAAAAACACGGTGAGTCAGATGGTATATAAGCATGCTATCTCAACCATTGTGCCTGCTCGAAATGTGACGTCAATGTTTGAGTATAATAATGGCAATGGTCATAAAGCGAATAATGGAACTAGCAATCCTGGCAGCAGCACTAAACAACCGTTTACTCATGAATAAATTGACTTAACGAGAGGGCATCTCCTTTGATTGATCGCCCAAGTGGCGGTGAGCGCGTCGTTTTGGTTCATATCCATTTTCCAACAGGAAAAATGGAAGAAGACCTAAACGAATTTAAAGAGTTGGCGGAAGCCGCTGGCGCAGAAGTCGCCGCTATTATCACAGGCACACGCCGTGTGCCTGATGCCAAGTATTTCGTCGGCAGCGGAAAAGCCGAGGAAATTCGTGACGTTGCGCAAAGTGTGAATGCGCAATTGGTCATCTTTAATCATGTTCTCACGCCAGCACAAGAACGTAATATTGAATCGCTGGTTAAGGCCCGTGCAGTCGATCGAACGGGCCTTATCCTTGATATATTTGCGCAACGTGCGCGGAGTTTTGAAGGAAAGTTGCAAGTTGAGTTAGCCCAGTTAAAGCACCTTGCAACTCGTTTGGTACGCGGATGGACACATTTGGAACGTCAACGCGGCGGTATAGGATTGCGGGGTCCCGGCGAAACGCAGCTTGAGACCGATAGACGGTTAATTCGCGATAAAATCAAAATGATTATGTCGCGGCTTGCTAAATCGCGACAGCAGCGTGAACTGGGACGGCGGGCAAGAAAACGCGCAACGATTCCAACGGTGGCATTGGTCGGTTACACTAATGCGGGCAAGTCCACCTTATTTAATCGTTTAACCGGTGCGTCTGTTTACACAGCGAATCAATTATTCGCAACCTTGGATCCTACGTTGCGCCGTGTCGATTTTCCCAAATTAGGCCCAGTTATTTTAGCGGATACCGTCGGTTTTATTCGACATCTGCCGCATGATTTGGTGCAGGCATTTCACGGAACGCTTGAAGAAGTGAGTTCTGCAGATTTGCTCATTCATGTTGTTGATGTGGGTGATACCCAGCGAGAAGCGCATATTGAACAAGTGGATCACGTATTATCAGAGATTAATGCACAGGAAATTCCAAGACTGGTTGTATTCAATAAAATTGATTTGATCCCAACGCTTTCACCAAAACTTGATCGGGGTGATCAGGGGGAAGTGAAGCGTGTCTTAATCTCGGCAAGTCTTGGGCTTGGTATGGCGGAGCTGATGCAGGCGGTCAGTGAGGAACTGGGTCAGGAAATGGTGGAACACGAGTTGATATTGCCGCCTCAGGAATCCAAACTACGGGCCCTGCTTTATGCACGAAAAGCGGTGTTATCAGAAGCGATTGATGAGGAGGGGAAGTATCATCTCCTGGTTCGTTTACCTCGAGTGGAGTTAGAGAAGCTTTTTCGTTAAGATAAGTCCCTGTTACACGAGGAGAGCCAGCCAATGGCGTGGTCAATTTTGTTATCTGCAATCGGTTTACTGTTTGTTTTTGAAGGTATTTTACCTTTTTTATCACCGCGCACCTGGCGATCCCTCATCGCGCAAATGATAGCGCAAAGTGACCGCGCGCTGCGTATTATGGGTCTTGTCAGTATGCTGGTTGGTCTCACGCTGGTGAGTGTTGCGCACGATATTTTTTAAAAGAGAAGAATTGCTATGGGTAGAAGCATTGTCATTTTAGGCAGCCAATGGGGCGATGAAGGTAAGGGTAAGATCGTTGATATGTTGATGGAGCAAGCTTCCATCGCGGTAAGGTTCCAGGGTGGCCATAATGCAGGTCACACCCTGGTTATTGATGGGAAAAAAACAGTGCTACGTTTGATTCCCTCAGGGATTTTGCATCCTCATGTACAATGCTTGATCGGTAACGGTGTGGTGCTATCGCCAACCGCTTTGTTAGAAGAAATTGAAGAACTCGAGCGGGGCGGGGTGCCAGTCACCAAACGCTTACGCATCAGTGATGCTTGTGTTCTGATTTTACCCTACCACGTTGCGCTTGATCGTGCGCGTGAACAGGCAAAAGGTAAATCAGCGATTGGCACAACAGGGCGTGGTATTGGTCCTGCTTATGAAGATAAAGTGGCACGGCGCGCGCTGCGTTTTGGCGATTTATTCAATGAAAAACGCTTAAGCGCCAAGTTAGAAGAAACGTTGAATTATCACAATTTCATTTTGCAGCATTATCACGGACACGATCCGATTGAGTTTCGTCCGCTGTTAGATCAGTTATTGACAATGGTTCCTCGTTTACTACCCATGCATGCTGACATTGTTTCGTTGCTCAGTGCTTATCACCGCGAAGGGAAAAATATTTTATTTGAAGGGGCGCAGGGAACGCTGCTTGATATTGATCACGGAACGTATCCATATGTGACCTCCTCTAACACCATCGCCGGTGCTGCTTGTGTTGGCAGTGGGATTGGGCCAAAGCAGTTGAATTATATACTTGGTATTACCAAAGCTTACACAACCCGTGTTGGCGCAGGCCCCTTTCCAACCGAATTAACTGATGAGGTAGGACAGGGTTTAGCAGAACGAGGTAATGAATTTGGTTCAGTGACTGGTCGGCCGCGTCGTTGCGGATGGCTTGATTTGGTCGCACTGAAACGGTCTATCCAATTAAACGGGTTTACTGGTTTATGCGTGACCAAGCTTGATGTGATGGATGGTTTGGAAACCGTTAAAGTTTGTACCGGCTATCGCTTAAATGGAAAAGATTGTCCTTATCCCGTTGAAAGTGATGTCTTGGCTGAGTGTGAACCGATTTATGAATCGTTGCCGGGCTGGAAAGAATCAACTGCTCGCATTCGTGAATTCAGTCAATTACCTAAAAACGCCCAGAAATACCTTTTGTATGTCGAAGAAAAGGTCGGTGTGCCGATTGATATTATTTCAACGGGGTCTGATCGAAAAGATACAATTTTATTACGTAATCCGTTTGAAGATGATATTGAAAAGTTGGATGAATTTCTTGCCGAGGAGAGGACTTGAACCTCCACGGGGTTGCCCCCACAGACACCTGAAGCCTGCGTGTCTACCAATTTCACCACCTCGGCAATGAGAGGGCACTTTATACTTCCTTTCGATTTCTTGTCAATTGGAATTAAACACAGTGGGAAGCTCCAGTTGATGCTTTGCCGTCTCAGGGGGTGAGAGTGCTGAGTCTTTATGCACGTCAATCGCAGCGTAAAGAACACAGTACAAGGCTTAAGATAATCTTAAGTGTCGCATGATATATCTGTATATTGGCGCGATAAAAAACGTTAATACCATCAATAACAAGGTCAAAGGAGATAACAATGGGATCATTTTGGAGTAAGCACCAAACCACGCCGTCAAAGAATGCCTTCGTAAATTCCACTTCTATTACGGGCGGTGAGGTCAGTGAGGAGCCAACCGATAACAGCGGTGATGAACTTGGCCGGATTCAAAATAAAGTAGAAAAAATGTCTAATGATTTTTTTAATCAAGCGCAAATATGGGAAAAGAAAAAACTTGCCATTATCGCGCAAATGAGTAATTACCAGGATAAAGCTACTAAGCAAGACTCTTCTGGGGTAGGCATCACCGTTAGTAGCTTACTAAAAGTCATTAAATCTTTCATACAGACGCCCAACCAAGAATTAAAAGTGCTTGAAGCGAGCTTGCAGCCGCATATGGAAGATCTGCGTAACAAATTAAAATTGGCTTGTGAACAATTCAGTAATCCAGCAGATACCACCGATAAACAACTACTCGCAATACTTATTTGTAATACCAGCATAGAAATGTTGAATGATCTGCAAAAATTATTCAGTGGAATAAACAGTGAGATTAAGTATTGCGTGAAAACAGAAGCAATGGGTGAAACGGTCGCATTATTGCTGGCGCAAGCCGCGTTTAATGGATTAATAGGTATCCCGTTGCCGGAGATTAATTTCGCAATGTCAGAAACTTATCGCCTGTTTTTATTCAATGAGATCAGTGAGTCAACGACGCAAATAAATGATTACGCCACAGGCATTGAAGGTCAAATGAAAAATGCAGAAATAATGTTAGACAGTAGCTCCAAAACCACTGAGCAAGGGAATGCTTCACTCGTTCCGCGTAAATTTCAGCTTTTCAGCCCAGAGTCCACTGGTAACAATTTAATTTCGCAAGCGAATACAGTTATTAACGCACCTGAACTTTTGCGGCGTAAATTATAAAAGTAGCAATCTGCGCGCCTGTTTTGTTAAACGAAGCAGGCGTTATTCAGCATAATGAGATTTTTCTGTGGCAAAAACCAAAGTGCAAACAAACCAGCTGTTGGACTTGCGCGGTGTTGGCAAGCAAGTTGCTAAGCACCTTGCGCGCTTAGAAATTTATTCACCTCAAGACCTTTTATTTCATCTACCGGCTCGTTACCAGGATCGCACACGCGTTTTGCGTATGCATTCATTGACCCCTGGTGAAGAGGCTGTCATTGAGGGGGTCATTACCGACGTATCAACACCATCGAGAGGTCGTACAAAGAAATTGTACGAAATCAAAGATGAAACTGGGAAAGTCTATTTACGCTTTTTTCATGTAGTGAAATTTCAAGAAGCGCTATTGCAATCAGGCAACTTGTTGCGTTGTTATGGTACGGTGCGCTTAGGTTCTAAGGGCTTAGAAATGTTTCATCCTGAATGTAAAGTGATGACACCTGAAAACCCATTACCCATCGAGCCACATTTAACACCGATTTATCCCGCGACGGAAGGCTTAACGCAATATAGTTTACGCAAAATAACAGATAGCGCACTTGCTTTTATGCGGCAAGCGAATGTATTGCAGGAATTAATTCCCGCGACTTTACTGCAGACATTAGCATTTCCAACCCTAAAAGAAGCGGTGCAATTTGTGCATCGTCCACCATGTGAGACGGCAGTTGAAGCTTTACAAGAGAATAAAACGTTAGAGCAGCAACGTTTAGTTTTCGAGGAATTGTTAGCGTATCGTTTGAGTTTGCTTAAGACTAAGCAAACTTTCCGACAGCAGCCAGGCGTTGCGCTTACACGGCAACAAACATTAAGTACGGCGTTTTTATCGCAATTACCTTTTCACTTAACCAGCGCTCAACTGCGTGTTTCACAAGAAATTCAAGCGGATTTGAGTCGATCACAACCTATGCTGCGCTTGGTGCAAGGTGATGTGGGTTCTGGTAAAACCGTGGTGGCGGCACTTGCCATGCTGCAAACAGTGGAGAGTGGTTATCAAGCGGCATTGATGGCGCCGACTGAATTATTAGCAGAGCAGCATCATCGTACGTTTAAGCGTTGGCTTTTGCCATTAGGTATACAAGTCGAATTTTTAACGGGCAGTGTTAAAGCGGCTGCACGCAAAAAAAGTTTGCAAGCGATTGCAGATGGCAATGCTAAAATCGTGATTGGTACGCATGCACTTTTTCAGGAAGCAGTGCAATTTTCAAAGCTTGCTTTGATTGTCGTTGATGAACAGCATCGGTTTGGTGTCGAGCAGCGTGCTTTATTTCGAGAAAAAGGCATGCAGCAAGGTTGTCATCCACATCAGTTGGTGATGACGGCAACACCCATTCCACGTACGCTCGCCATGAGTGTTTATGCGGATTTAGATAGTTCTGTCATTGATGAATTACCACCGGGTCGTACACCGATTAAAACCATTGTGATGGCGGATGATAAACGCCAGGATGTGATAGCGCGTATTCGTGAAGCGTGCAAGGAGGGTAAACAAGTCTATTGGGTGTGTCCGTTAATCGAAGAATCGGAGCTCTTGAATTGTCAGGCAGCAAGTAAAACTGTCGAACAATTACAAATGCTGTTACCAAATTTAAAGATTGGTTTGATACACGGGCGTCTGCGCGCAACGGAAAAAGAGGAAGTGATGCGCGCGTTTCAACGAAATGAAATTCATCTATTAGTGGCAACGACGGTGATTGAAGTTGGTGTTGATGTACCGAATGCAAGTGTCATGATCATCGAAAATGCGGAACGTCTTGGTTTATCACAACTGCATCAATTACGTGGTCGCGTTGGTCGCGGCAGTGTGGCGAGTTTTTGTGTGCTGCTTTATCAACAACCTTTATCACGTTTAGCAAAAGAACGCTTAAGTCTCATGCGTGAAACGACCGATGGTTTTAAAATCGCGCAACGCGATTTAGAATTACGCGGCCCAGGTGAAGTATTGGGAACAAGACAAACAGGTGATTTATCTTTTTACGTGGCCGATTTAATGCGTGATAACGCTTTGTTAGCAGATGTTAATCACGCGGCAGATACCATTAGCAAGCAGCATCCTGAATGCATAGAACCGCTGATTGCGCGTTGGTTAGGAAGAACAAAAGAATATAGCAAGGTATAATTTGAAAATTAACCAAGGAAATATAGATGCATTATCGTAAATTAATATTGATGTTATTAGGATTGCTCTACTTATCTCTTCATTCAATGGGAGCACAGGCGGCTCAGCAATGGCATTCCGCAAACGGTAATCTAGAGGGTGCTTTTATAGATGCTTTGACCTATAACCCTAAACAACCAGATGAATTGTTTGCTGGTACTTACATGGGTGGTTTATATCAGAGTAACAATGGCGGTTTGAGTTGGCATCAGCTTGGGGCGGCGCAATTAGGTACTACCCTCGTAACGACGATTGCGATTAATCCGCAGAACCCACAAGAAGTGTACGTGAGCACCTATAATTTGGGTAGCTTCAAGAGTGAGGACCATGGCGAAACATGGCAGTCAATTTATTATGACAAGCGGAAATTTAATAGAGCGGTAACGTTTCAATTCAACCCAGTCAATCCGAGAGAGCTATTTTGGGCGACAGAGGAAGATGGAATTTATAAAAGCATTGATAATGGTAAAACTTGGCAGAAGCTAGCGCAGCCAGGAAATGGAGGTGAGGAATTCCGTTGCTTAGCGATGAGTCCAGTCAATCCAAATGAAATGTTAGTTGCCGTGCATACTTATTCGCCTCACGGTGAGCAATCCACCGTATATAAATCCAATGATCAGGGCGCCACTTGGCGCGCAATTGCAAACCCATTCAAAGGGCAATATGTTTCTGGTATTTATTATGCAGCGAATGGTGTCGATATCTATCTCTACACGCAAAATAGAAGTAATGAAGGGCGGTACTCCGATCTTTATCTAAGTCGTAATGGCGGTGAAGCTTGGAGCAAGATCAGTCCTGAAGGATTGCATACTGATATCACGGGTTTTGCAGTTCAGCTAGGTAAGGACAATCATATTTATCTGCATGATGAAGACGGCCAATTTTTTGAATCCATGGATGAGGGCGCGCACTGGCAACTCATGACGACAATGACTGATACCAGTATATCTGAATTACTCGTTCGGCCTGATCAAGCCAATATCGTTTATGCCGTTGGACGCAGTGGTCTTTTGATGAGTCAAGATCATGGACGGCACTGGGCTGAAATGAAAAGTGGGCTGGCCAATCTGCAGATATCGTCAATAGCCGTAACACCGCGATCACAATCAGTGTTTGCAAGTATCCGGGGTGTGGGATTGCTTCAGTCAAGCGATGGCGTGAATTGGCAAACAATCAATTTCCCGGCGGATGCAGCTAGCATTGGGCAAATCGCTATTGATCCAGTGCACCCTGAAAATTTATTTGCTTATGTTGGCATGACTATGGAGCATGGCTCAGAAGGGATGTTTTATACGCATGACGCAGGTAAAACATGGATAAAATCAAAAATGGATGACCCATTTTCTATACAATGCATTACCGTCAATCCTGTTAATCCGAAGCAGATATTTGCTTGCGAATATGGGGCAGACTATATTTATATGAGTGAGGATGGCGGTCAAGTTTGGGATAGGGTTGAGATTGATGCCGGGACTAATGCGAAAGGTTTTTTTAGTATCGCTATTAATCCTAAGCATTCAAAACAAGTTTATGCTGTAGGATTCGGCGGTATCTTTAAAAGCGAAGACGGCGGCTTTCACTGGAAGCTCCTAACGCAGTTTTATCAGAGTTTATCAAAGATAGTGATTGATCCTCGGCAGCCTAATGTTATGTATGCCGCCGGTTTAGCTGGTTTTTACAAAAGCAATGATGGCGGACTTTCATGGGAATACTTATATATCGATTTGCCAGCGGGTATTCCAGTAAATCAGGTTGTTATTGATCCCGCTGATTCTAATATTATTTATGCGAGCGCTTACAATGATTTGTTCTACATTGCTGCGGGTATTTTTGTCTCTATTGATGGCGGTGATACCTGGTCACCTTACTCAGATGGCTTAACAAATCAGGCGGTGACAGCGATTAATTGGTTTCAGGGGCAGTTGATTGCTGGTACGAGTGGCGGTGGTATGTTTATGAATGCTGGTTGGCACAAAGGCGATCCTTTGAATGCTCCTCTTAAACCAACCGCGCCAAGATTCAAACCGGTCAAACAAATTGATGTGTTGCAAAAAGAGTTTAGAAGATTGCATATGTTAAGTAAGCAATCTTACTAATTATTTAGGCGAATAATGGCGCTATAACTAGCGCCTTTTAGCCTGCATAAATTCCGCCCAAGACTGCCGTTTTTCTCGCACCAGTGACATTCGGTAGATTACCAGGCAAGTGATGAATACATTGTTTAGCAAACCACGCAAATGCGATGGCTTCGACCCAATCAGGATCAACACCACATATTGCTGTTGTTTGCACAGTGAACGCTGAGTTTGCTGACGCAGCTAAGCGTGACATTAGAAAATCATTTCGCGCACCACCGCCGCAAATAAAAATATCTCCGTCAAAAAAAGTTTTTTGAATTGCATCGATGATGCTTTTTGCCGTCAACTCAACCAAGGTTGCTTCGATATCGGCAGGTGAGTATAATTTTTCAGTTAATAAATATTGATTGAGCCAATTGAGATTAAAATATTCGCGGCCAGTGCTTTTCGGTGGCAATTTAGCAAAGTATGTATCTTTCAACAAATGTTTGAGTAATGATGGTTGTATTTTCCCCGTACTCGCCCATTCACCGCGTTCATCAAGCACTTTTTCTAAATGTGTCTGTACCCAAGCATCGAGCAACACATTGCCAGGCCCTGTGTCAAAGCCCATGACTGGTATGGTGTCATTTTTTGCTAGTAACGTAATATTTGCTATGCCGCCAATATTAACAATGGCGCGATTGGTTTTTTCATCCGCAAAAATTGCTTGATGAAAGGCAGGGACGAGTGGGGCACCTTGTCCGCCGAGCGCCACATCCTTACGGCGAAAATCAGCGACTGTGGTGATGCCGGTTTCTGCCGCAATGATATTGGGGTCGCCAATTTGGAGCGTGAAAGGGTGAGCTGCATGAGGACAGTGTCTAATGGTTTGACCATGGCTGCCGATGGCTTTAATGGTTTTAGGTGAGGTGTCTGTTCTAGCAAGTAACGAATTAACGGCGTTGGCAAAGGTTTGACCCAGTAAGGCATCCAGTTGGCCCAGTCGCTCAATTTCATTTTCACCCGGTTCACACAGTGCAAGAATGGCATGTCTTAGCGCGGGCGGATACGCTTCATAATCAGTTGCGAGCAAAGCGGGTCGTTTTCCGCTAAGATCAACGAGTGCCGCATCAATCCCATCAACACTGGTCCCCGACATTAATCCAATATAAAGCTCATGCATGCTGTAACCTCTCTCATTTTGTTTTGTATTGTGACATAATTCTTGCTTCTTTGTGAGGCGTGGAGAGTAAAAGCATGGCATCGATTGATGAAGCATTAGCTATTTTTCGGCGGGGCACAGAAGAGATCCTAGTTGAAGGTGAACTGATTGAAAAATTAAAAAGCGGTAAACCATTACGTGTTAAAGCTGGCTTTGATCCGACCGCGCCTGATATTCATCTGGGGCATACTGTTCTTTTAAATAAAATGCGGCAATTGCAGGAACTTGGTCATGAGATTTATTTTTTAATCGGTGATTTTACCGCCATGATTGGCGATCCGTCAGGTAAAAATGAAACACGCCCGCCGCTCACACGCGAAGAAGTGAATAAAAATGCTCTCACTTATAAACGACAAGTGTTTAAAATTTTAGATCCAACAAAAACAAAAATTGTTTTTAACTCAGCATGGGGTGATAAATTAAGCGCAGCTGATTTAATTAAGCTCGCTGCAACGCATACGGTTGCAAGAATGCTTGAGCGCGATGATTTTCATAAACGATTTACCTCTGAACAACCGATCGCGATTCATGAATTTTTATATCCCTTATTGCAAGGTTATGATTCTGTTGCCATGCAAGCAGATATTGAATTAGGTGGCACCGATCAAAAATTTAATTTACTAATGGGTCGCGAATTACAAAAACATGACGGTCAAAAACCACAAATCATCATGACATTGCCATTATTACCGGGACTTGACGGTATACGTAAAATGTCGAAGTCGTTAAATAATTATATTGGCGTCGATGAAGCACCCGATCAAATTTTTGGTAAAGTGATGTCATTATCCGATGAAACGATGTGGCTTTATTTTGAGCTTATTAGTTTTCGTTCATTAGAAGAATTGCAAGCATTGCGCGATCAAGTCGCAAGTGGAATGAATCCACGCGATGTTAAATTTTTATTAGCAGAAGAATTAGCCGCGCGTTTTCACGATCAAGAAGCTGCGCATCGTGCCAAAGAAAATTTTGTAACACAATTTCAAAAAGGCAAGTTGCCTGATGATATTCAGGAAATTCGTTTAACCATTGAACGTGCCGAGGGGGATGCAATTGCCTCCATCATAAAAAAAGCGGGGCTTGCTGATAGTACCTCTGAGGCGGGAAGATTAATTCAACAGGGTGCTGTACGTATGGATGGTGAGAAAATAATGGATAGAAATTTACTTATTAAGGATAAAAGTACATTTATCTTGCAAGTTGGCAAGCGTCGATTCGCTAAAATAAGTATCGAATAAAAAAATAAAAAATTTGTAAAATTGGTGTTGACAGTGGGAGGGGAACAGGTAGAATGCGCCCTCACTGAGACACAAGATCTTTAACAAGTTGGAAGCAATGAATGTGCGCGCTTACCTGAGAAGAGGTAAGGAGCCAGCGCGTCAGATGAGAGTCTGATGTGCAAAAAAGTTTAAAAATTCAATTGGAGAGTTTGATCCTGGCTCAGATTGAACGCTGGCGGCACGCCTAACACATGCAAGTCGAGCGGTAACATGTCATGTAGCAATACATGATGATGACGAGCGGCGGACGGGTGAGGAACACGTAGGAACTTGCCTGGAAGAGGGGGACAACTAAGGGAAACTTTAGCTAATACCGCGTAAACTCGAGAGAGCAAAGCTGCCGCAAGGTGGCGCTTCCGGATAGGCCTGCGTCCGATTAGCTAGTTGGTGAGGTAAAGGCCCACCAAGGCGATGATCGGTAACTGGTCTGAGAGGACGACCAGTCACACTGGGACTGAGACACGGCCCAGACTCCTACGGGAGGCAGCAGTGGGGAAT
>MGYG01000059.1 GCA_001801635.1 Gammaproteobacteria bacterium RIFCSPHIGHO2_12_FULL_43_28 | reverse complement strand
AGATACTACCAACCTTATCAATAGCATTTCTACTAAAATTCAACTATCTAACTCTAACACGGATTCATTTCCTAATACGATCGAACTATTAGCTGCCGAGACGCAATCAAAACTTCTCATAAAGCTTATTGATAATGAAACAGGACTTAAAACGAGTTCAGTTTCACAATATGAGCAAAAGCAAAGTGCAAAGGAAAACTTCTTACAAGTTAAAGATTCGCTTTCCAAGAAGCTTTCTAAGACTAAACTTGATGACACTGATATGAAAGATCTTTTAACATTGAAAGATCAACTCACTCAGCATCTAAGCCAATATGCAATTGCATCACAACAAGCACAAGAACGTGGCTTGAGTGATACAGCGGTCGCGATTAATCGTATTTTTGAAAAATTGCATTTACCACTGGTTAATCTTGATATAATCACTAAAGAAAAATCATCGAAGGTTAATGAACGAATTTACACTACTAATCAATTGACTATGTTTGGTAAGCAAGAAAATAAGGCAAAGAGCAACAAGCAAGAGATCGATATGACTCTTAAAAAGAAATTGTAGTGGTTCAAACTCATCTGACAGTTACCCATTTTGATGTCAATGGCTTTATTGTCAGATGAAGCCTGAATTTCTACATATTATTAGTAGTATTGGTTAAATAACTTCTTACAGTGCCAAGCAGGGATGCCGGGGGGGGGTATACGTTGATCGCGCGGCCACATATTATTTGAAAATGCAGCATAAATCTTATTTAATTTTTCTCGCGTGCTTCATATCTACTTTGGAAATATCCTAACTTAAAAAAATGCACAAAACCAGGTGATCAGTGCTGAATTTATGATATACTATGCTGCTGTTTTACACGGCTGCATTTGTTATTCTTTCAGGAAAATACATTAAAAAATCAAATAGTAAGAGGTATTCATGTTCACAGGCCTGTTTAAAAAAAAGGTTTCAACTCCAGAGAGTACTGAGACACAAGCTAAGTCTGTAATAGCAGAAGAATATATAAACTCGCTGGTCAAAATGATTAAAGATTCCTACCCGGCTGAGCCTGAATACGAATGGCGCAAACCAGAATACCCCAAAGAAGATATTGAAAGGGCCTATGTTAGTAACACCAAGAAAGGTAATTGTCACCAACGTTATAATCCATTTAATTTGCGATTTCCATATCAATTAGAAGGATACGAACGGTTGTACACACATACCAAGATTGGACGAGAAGAAAGTTATTATTATGGCATTTCAAAAAAAGATGCGTCAGTTACGTATTTCAACTTTTTGAAGCAATACAATCTTGCTTATCTCACTTTTTTACGTGCTATTAATGGATCAGAACAAGCAATCGTGCAGCTACAGGAGTTATTTACAACGAATAAAATGTTTGAAAATGCTGGTGCAAAGATTGATGTCCTAAATAACGAAGTGCTGGATCCAGCTTTCCCATTGGCAATGCTTGCGTATCTAACACTAGATATCGTGTATTCAAAAGCAAATGAAATTACTACAGTGGCAAGAGTGAGAGCATTAGAGCTTTTAAGACGATATTTTAATCTGGAAAAAACGGCTGAAGCATTTGAAAAATTTAATCTCGGTTATTACCCATTTGATGTCAAAGAAGAGCCTGTTTATGACTTGATTCCAAGGCGATTTGTCACTAGTCCAAATGAGTCAGGAGGAACGCCGCAAAATAATCTCTTTTTAGAAAATGCTAGGATTAAGGAAATATTCAAAATAAACAATAAAGAATATCCACGAACAATTAAGCTTGACGATGGAATATCAGCCCTCCTCAATCAATATCCTGATGAATTAGTGCATGTATTACAAAGTTTTTTACGTACTAGTTATAATTCATTGATAGACAAAAAACATATCTTTGTTGCGCTTGTCTCTTTATCAAAATTAGATGGGATACAAAAAGGGCAACTCTTTGGTGCTAAAGCCAGCTTCAGAAGCAATGGCGAAACCGAACGTGGATTAGAAACAAGAGTTGGCTGGGTGATAGGGAGTGAAAATTTTGGTGACTTTGTTTCAGAGGATGAACTAAATAATCTTTCTAGCGAAGAGTTAAAAATTCGCGTACGACAATCTGCCTTAAGAATTCATCAATTAGAATGCGAACTAGTTAATACGGCTAGAGATGCTGTCTTAAGGGAAGTCAATAATGATAACGATCCAAAAGGATATTTGCTATTCTGTTATTACATCCTAACACGCCTGAAGAAAATTTCGTGGAACTCTTAAAACGTAATTATCGTGTGTTAGCGAAAGAATATCATCCAGATAGGCCTCATGGTAATGAAAATAAATTCAAAGAACTGCAATCAGCATATGAATTTCTATTGAATGATATTAACCGAAAGGAGTACTGTGTAAGTAAAAATCGCAAGTCCTTCGGTAAGAGATTTTAGTTGGTTTGTGTTGGCGTACGGGGTGAGTCAGCCAACGGAACTTCCCCATTGGCTGACTCACCCGATTAAACTATCTTTTCACCAACTCTATTCCATCTAATTGGATGCGTAGGTGTGTCATAGCTCATATTTGCTCCATTTATTTTATAACTATTCAAAAAGCACCGATTGTTTTGTCTAGCATCAGCAAGATGACTGAGGAAAATCGGGTTTCACAAATTGCGCACCTGAAATAGTTTTATTAAGGTCAGCACTATCTAGTTGCACTTCATAAGCAATTCGGTTGGTCTGCTCACTTATTCTCTGATCCAGATAAATTATTTTCTCTGCTCAATATCCTCAAACCCTTTTAATGTGATCGCAGGTCGATTAGGAAACTTGGCGGTTAAATTCAATTCTCCACCCATTGCTTTAATATAAGAAACAAGCGTAGAAAGTAAAATATCCGAACGTCTTTCTAAACGAGAGATAGCTTCTTGCTTCATATGCAACTTAGAACTAACATCCGCCTGTGTTAATGCTAACGCTTTCCGTAAATCTCGTAACGTTAGTTCTTGTGCTATTAATTCTTTTGCACGCTTGTTAATTTTATTTCTACGAGCAATGGGTAATTTTTTAATTCGGTTTCGTAGTGTATTAGCCATTTAATTTCCCCTTCTTAGCATCATTCAAATATTTCGTAAATCGCTCATCAGCTTTTCTTATTAATTCTTTATAAAAACGTGATTCACTTACCCCAGACTTGTTTCCAGCAACCAATAAAATCGCTTGTCGTTTAGGGTCGTAAGCAAAAGCAACTCTCCACACGCCGCGATCAGCTTTAAATCGCAACTCTTTCATGTTTGAATGTTTAGAGCCTTTTAAGGTATCAACAAATGGCCTACCCAGTTGCGGTCCAAATTTCTCTAACAGAGCAGCGTGCGCTAATAATTCGTCTTGCACTTCCACGCTAAGTTCATCGAACTCTTCATCAAACTTTGTATCAAGCCTAACAATCCATTTCATATAACCCCATTATGACATATAGATCATATGACTTCAAGATCATATATTACCCTTATTATTTATATAGTGACTAAAACCTCATATCTCGCGCCAAGGGGTGCAAATCAAAAGCAACAGCGAATAAGCTTTGCTTAATCGAATGGATCACTGTTCCGCTCTATTTCCTTTTAATGGCTCATCGTGATAACCAGGTATTTTTTTCACTTCACTTAATCCGGTATTTTCAACCTCATCAACCCACCCCATTAACTTGCGCACAATATGTGAAGGCAGTTTTGATAAATCTCTTTTCGCCTGCTTGGCCAATATGACTTTAAAAATATCCAACATACTCTCCCTTACTTAGATTAGTTGTGCTCTATAAAAGGGTACAAGTCATGTGCTTGCTACACACTGATGCCTTTCTACACTTAAAATACCCCTTGCCTTTTTGCCGAAATAATGTTCAGATAGCCACGTATTATAAAAATAATCATTACCAATACTATAAATTCCATTCAAATCAACGAATTGGAATAGATGCTCCTCACGCTACGCTGAGATCCCTAACAACCGGATAATTATTGGTGGTGATACAACTTGCCTTTGCAGGAAATCACTTTTATCTATAGTGCCTGCGAAGCCTAAAAACCGCCAGCTATCTGGGTCTTTTCCTCGCTGAAATTGCGAACAACAGCCCTCATGCTCGCATTTTATTTTGAGGAAAATCATGGTTACTTTTAGTCAATTAAACCTGGATATCAACATTCAAAAAGCATTAGATCAATGCGGCTACAAAATGCCAACCCCTATTCAAGAAAAAGCCATTCCGCCGAGTTTAGAAGGCCAAGATGTGATGGGTTGTGCGCCTACCGGCACCGGCAAAACCGCTGCTTTCGTTTTACCAGCACTACATCACTTAAGCCAACAAAAGCCATCTAAAAAACCTCGTATTTTGGTTTTAACGCCAACACGAGAACTCGCTGCACAAATTACACAAGCAGCAAGACAGTATGGCAAATACTTGCGTTTTAACATTATTAGCTTGTTGGGCGGCATGCCGTACCATCAACAAATCAGAGATCTTCAACGTGGTGCGGATATCGTTATCGCAACCCCCGGACGTTTACTTGATCATGCGGAAAGACAGCGCATTGATTTATCCGGCGTCGATATACTCATTCTTGATGAAGCAGATCGCATGCTTGATATGGGATTTATTGATGATGTCCAAACGATTGCGCAACTGACCCCATCAACACGACAAACGCTTTTATTTAGTGCGACGCTCGACAAACAATTAGGCAGAATTGCACAGCAGCTTTTAAATGATCCTGTTCGTATTGATTGTTCAAGTGAAAAAATCGCAGCGCCCAAGATCAAGCAAATACTTTATAAAACAAATAATTTTCATGATAAAGCAAATTTGCTGAAACAATTCTTAAATGACGAAACGATTTATAAAGCCATTATGTTTTCTAATAGAAAAGTTGATGCAGACAAATTAGCCGCACAATTACGTGACCAAGGTTATTCTGCCTCCGCTTTGCATGGTGACTTAAAACAAAATGTACGTACACGTACGATTGAACAGTTACGTCGCGGCAAAATTCAGTATTTAGTCGCAACCGATGTTGCAGCACGTGGTATTGATATTCCTGATATTACGCATGTCATCAATTATGATTTGCCTAAGTTCTGCGAAGACTACGTCCATCGTATTGGCCGTACCGGACGTGCCGGGAAAGAAGGCATTGCAATTTCATTTGTGTTACCGACGGATACAAAGCATCTTCGAAACATAGAACGATACCTTGGTCAATCACTTAAACTGATTCAACGCATTGATGGTCAGGACGTTGAAATTCCAATCAGCAGCGAACGTCCACGTCCTCATAGTGACAGCAAGAGAGGCTACAAGCCAGCACGCGAACACTATGGTCACAGAAGATCAGGCGATGACGGTTCATCAGAGAAAAAGAAATATTTCGGCAAACGCTCAGATAGATCATTCGATGGTAAACCATCAACGGAAAAATCCTTTGGTGACAGAAAATTTGGCGACAAAAAACCAGGTGAAGGC
>MGYG01000058.1 GCA_001801635.1 Gammaproteobacteria bacterium RIFCSPHIGHO2_12_FULL_43_28 | reverse complement strand
TTACATATGAGGCGGTTTTGAGCGATCTCCAAGTGACTTTTTATACTATCCTTTTGTTTTTATTAATTGCCGTGTCAGCCTTTTTTTCCTGTTCTGAAACCGCCTTTATGGCGCTTAATCGCTATCGGCTGCGCCATAAGGCGCGCCTTAAAAAGCGCTATGCCGTGCGGATATGGCAATTATTAAAGCGCCCCGACCGCCTTCTGGGCGCTATTTTGATTGGTAATACTTTTGCCAATATTCTTGCTTCTTCGATTGGGACTATACTTGCCTTGTCGATCTTTGGTGATAAAGGTGTACTCATTGCGGCCTTTTTGCTAGCTATTATTATTCTCATTTTCGCTGAAATTCTACCTAAAACGCTTGCGGCGGTTTACCCGGATGCAATTTCGCGCTGGCTAAGCTACCCCATTCAACTGGTATTGAAATTACTTTATCCTGCTGTTTGGCTTGCTAATATGGTGACGAATGGTCTCTTGACGTTATTGCGCGTGCGGGTAATCGGGCGGACGGTTGAGCCTTTATCACAAGAAGAGCTGCGCAGTGTGGTGTATGATACAACAGGAAAAATTTCTCGCCAATATCAAAATATGTTGTTGAGTATTCTCGATCTAAGCAAGCTTTCAGTCGAAGATGTGATGGTGCCGCGACATGAAATTGTTGGACTGGATCTCGATGAACCACTGGAAGTCATGCAAAAGCAACTATCACGGATCAAACAGAACTGGGTGCCGGTTTATCGTGCTGACGTGAATCAAGTGATTGGTGTATTGTACGCGCGTGATGTGATGCAGCTTTTGCTCGCGCAGCAACCGATCACGAAAGCAAATCTCCATCAATTTTTGCAAGAACCGTATTTTGTACCCGAAGGAACGCCGCTTAATGTGCAGTTGCGTTATTTTCAACAACAGCAGCATGATAACGTCGCCTTTGTGGTTGATGAATACGGTGAAGTGCTTGGTCTTTTGACGCTCAATGATATTTTGGAAGAAGTCGTGGGTGGTTTTACCAGTAGTCTCACGGCGGGCAAGCGCATCGACCATCAACAAGATGGAAGTTATCTCGTCGAAGGGGCGATGACCGTACGCGAATTTAATCGCGTGACTGAATGGGAACTCCCATTACGTGGACCAAGAACGATTAATGGCTTGATTGTCGAGCAGCTTGAAGCCTTGCCGCATGCGGGGACCTGTGTCTTGATTGCAGGTTGTCCGATTGAGATTGTACAAGTGAAAGAAAATCGCGTGAGATGGGCAAAAATATACCCGCGGCTTGAAGGGCGTGGTGAAAATCACTTTATCGAATAAGCAGTGCAGCGGCGACCCGTCTATTCTCAGAAGATAGCGCATTATAAGTGCGGCAAGCAGCGGAGGTGTCCATCACTTCAACACCGATGCCAAGGTTAATTAATTCTCCGTAAAGCTCGATGGGCAGCAGCACCATGTTTTCACCGGTGCCGATTAACAAGATGTCGGGTTTTAGTTCAGTAATGATTTTAAACGCATCAGGCTGTAATTCAGCCACGGTTGTTGGTGTCCAATGTTCAATCAGCGATTCTGGTGTGACAATCAGGCTGCGCGAGTAAACGGTTTCATTGACTTGCAGGTGGCCCGGCTTAAACGCGCGGATTTGATACTTGGCAGAATTTTCATCTAGATCAAAGGTTGCCATAAAAGACCCCAAAGCAATTGACGACAGACGCTAGGGTGATTATGGTACATCATATAAATGTCATATGCACGGAAGGATAATTATGCAAGAAACTACCACTCATTCAGCAAAGCCGCCTTACAAAAGCGTTGCCGTTGCACTTCTATTTAGTGTTTTGCTTGGGCCTTTAGGGTTATTGTATGCCTCTTTCTGGGGAGGAGTGGCGATGATTGGGCTTGCCATGCTTGTCTTCAGCGCCAAGCTGTTATTTACCAGTAGCTTATTTTGGATTAGCTGTTCTATTTGGGCGGTCGGTGCGGTGGAGTCCTATAATCGTCGCCTGGCAAAGAGTGAAACATGAAAAAAAAAATTATTCGACGTGAAATGACCGATAGTCCGCTTGATCTTCATCCCCTGTTGCGCCGCATTTATGCGGCGCGATGCATTCAATCACCCAAAGAATTGGAACGTAGCGTTAATGAGCTTCATCCTTATCATGCATTAAAAGGGATTGATGTCGCCGCACAATTATTAGCTGATGCGGTCATAACGCAGCAGAGCATATTAATTGTTGGTGATTTTGATGCAGACGGTGCGACAAGTACAACCGTTGCCGTGCGCGCGCTCTTAAGTTTTGGTGTGAGAGACGTTAATTACCTAGTGCCTAATCGTTTTGCTTATGGTTATGGATTAACGCCCGAATTAGTTGAAGAAGCAAAAAAATTTAACTCTGATGTGCTGGTGACGGTTGATAATGGTATTGCGAATCACGCAGGGGTTGCGGCTGCAAAAGCAGCAGGTATGCGTGTCATTATTACTGACCATCATTTAGCGGCAGATACCTTGCCGATGGCGGATGTCATTGTTAATCCCAATCAACCAGGGGATACCTTCCCAAGTAAAAATTTAGCCGGTGTTGGCGTTATTTTTTATGTCATGCTCGCACTGCGCCGGCAATTATTAGCACGCCATTGGTTTGCCGAAAAAAAATTACCAGAACCAAATATGTCGCGCTTACTGGATATTGTAGCGCTTGGGACGGTCGCTGATTTGGTGCCGCTTGATCACAATAATCGTATTCTCGTTTATCAGGGTTTGCAGCGTATTCGCAGTGGGCAATGTGTACCCGGCATTGTTGCGTTGCTTGAATTATCCAATCGGGATTTTAGAAAATGTACGGCGTCTGATCTTGGTTTTGCGGTAGCTGCGCGTTTAAATGCAGCCGGGCGATTAGATGATATGTCGCTTGGTATCGAATGTCTTTTAACTGACGATTCATTTAAAGCACGCGAAATGGCACGTGTCTTGGATGGACTGAATGACGAGCGCAAAACCATTGAGCGTGATATGCAAACACATGCGCTGACATTGTTAGAAAAATTACAGTCGAGCTTGCAAGCGGTACTTCCCAAAGGACTTGCTTTATTTGATCCCTCATGGCATCAGGGGGTGATTGGTATATTAGCATCCCGTATCAAAGATCGTTTTAATCGACCCGTTATTGTGTTTGCACCAGGACAAGGGGATGAAATTAAGGGTTCCGCGCGTTCCATCGCGGGCTTACATATTCGTGATGCGCTTACACTGATTGATATCAAGCACCCGGGCTTAATTAATAAATTTGGCGGTCATGCAATGGCGGCGGGATTAACGCTAAAGCGCAATCGCTTTGACGAGTTTGCGCGTGCATTTGATGAAGTGGTCTCAAAACAATTATCAGATGCAGATTTGGAACATTCACTTTTGAGTGATGGTGAATTATCCACGGATGATTTCAATCTCAAGACGGCGACACTGATTCGTGATGCAGGGCCTTTTGGGCAAGCATTTCCGGAGCCACTTTTTGATGATACGTTTCACATACTAGAGCAGCGTTTGGTTGGTGATAAACATTTGAAATTGCGTTTGAAAAAAGAAAATAAAATGATTGATGCCATCGCATTTTTTGTGGATACGGCGCAGTGGCCGAATCATCGCTGTAATGCAGTGCGTGCTGCTTATCGTTTGGATATCAATGAATACAAAGGCGTCAGTAATGTGCAATTGATTGTAGAGTATATGGAACCACTTGATTAGGACGTTGCGGCACTTTCTGAATTGGCAAGTGTTTTTACGCTTTCAATAGCGAGTGCAATGAGATGATTGGTGATTTCAGTTTCTTCCGCTTTGTTTGCAAACGCATGAAATGGAATGGCAAGAACAGCTAACAATGCGCCACATAGTACTTTGTGGGTGACATCTTTACCTTTCTGATTAAGTTGGTGATTATAAAGTTGCGATTGCACGAGTAGTGCGGCTGTTTCCATCTCAGAGGCTAATACACCATAGGTTTGTAATAATTCAAGATAACGCATGTTTTCACTGTGTCTTGGGCCTTCACCAAATTCACGCGCATAGAATGAACTTTTACAATGGACAATGCCCGTGTGTACTTTATCAAGGAGCGACATGGTATTCGCCGCATGATTGATACTGTTAATGAATGCGTTTGATGCAATCGCAGGCATTTCAGCAGGAACATAATCACGCGTCGTACTTTCATCGCGTACGGAAGCGGCGACATTTACATAATCGCCGATGAATACTTCTTTTGGTTGCAAGGAACCAGTCGTACCAACACGCAAAAAACGTTTCGCACCCAAGTGAAATAATTCATGCAAAATGATTTCCATGCTCGGACAACCCATGCCGCTTGAAGTGGCGGCAACTTCAATGATGTGTCCGTTTGAAGATAGTGTGCCAAGGTATAAGTGATGTCCGCGCGGGTGATTTTTGACGGTAAGCTCATTGAAGTGTTCGGCGATGGCTTTTGCACGCCCATCTGATCCGGGCAGAAAAATATAACGCCCAATGCCCTGATTGCCTGCAAGATCTTCAGGACTTGCATTGATATGATAAGGTTTGAAATCGGTTTTTTGCATTACCGGTCTCTGGTTGCTGATAACAAGTGTCATTGTACCATACTGCGGCGGGTGTATGAGAAAACAAAATCAACCCACCACTTCAACCGGCAGGTTGATTCATAAAGTACAAAACGCTTCCCTGAACGTGCGCGCAACTTTCTTTATGACGACGACTTTCTGCAGCATACACAGAGGTTGTATATCCAGGCTACGATGAAGCCGAATATAAACCCGATAATAAATCCGTATATGAAGCCTACAATGCCGCCTATAAAGCTTGGGCCATATCCCCAATAAGCACCACCAATTAAATCAACCATTGGCATGCCGGCACCAAACAACCACGCAGCCCAAGCGAATAGCAGCATGAAAAAACCCTCTGCTACGCCAAAGCCGCAGCCAAGTGCGCACCATTTTAATTTGCAACAAGTATCACAGCTTTCGCTTTTTTCCATCATGACGGCAACCCCTATGTTTTTGGATTGAACTTTCCTTGCTGATGATGAAACACTGTCCTTATACGTTAATTATACAATATTTAGGGGTTGACCCCACACATGGTGTTGCAATAGGCGTAAAAAAATGTGGTTATTCATATGGTTAGATGTGGCATAGGCTTACTTATTGATGTCATTCAGCTTTTTGACGCTGCCTTTAGGATAAACCAATAATAGCTTGAAAATGATCGTATTCCTTGTTTATGAATAAATATAGTACTGAGTAAATGGGGTGTACTATTGAAAACGGTTGGACAGGCGTAAAATAGAGAATAGGTGAGCCAACGATTGCGATTGGCGAACGGACTTAGGATAAAAACATAACATAAGAGGAAGGGGGTCGTCATATGAAAAACTTAATCTATAAATCGCTTTTTATCACAATAGCCGCAATGCTGAGCGCATGTACTAACAATATGGTTTCACATAATAGCGGAACGGAAACCCATAAGCAAATGATGGATAGGGAAGTAACGGAAACGATGGGTGATGCTGAGATGCTATCGGGCATTCCTGTTGGTGGTAATCTTGCTAACGCGATGGATACAGCAGATAAGAAAAAGTTGGCGCATGCGCTGGATAAACCAGTTGGT
>MGYG01000057.1 GCA_001801635.1 Gammaproteobacteria bacterium RIFCSPHIGHO2_12_FULL_43_28 | reverse complement strand
TTAAACATGCCGCATGCAACAGCAGAGCGTGAATTACGTTATTGTGAAAATATAACGAAGCAATTTAAACAAAGCGCTAAAGACATTATCTTTAGCCATGCGGATAAAAACGAAGGATCGGAGCAACAGGCAAGTCCACTCATCCGAGAGTTACCACTCATCACGGTGGCAGCGTTACAGTTACCATTCTATCAAACACCTCACGAAAAAGTTTTTGCATCACGCTCACTTGAAAGTCTACTGGATGAAAACGCGCCGGTTTACATGGGTGAGCAACCCGTGCGAGGTGGAACCAATGTAATTAAACTGCAAGCCCTATGTCCGTTTAAGGCATTTGCTGAGTGGCGTTTATACGCAACCACGCTTGAGACGCCGCTGCCTGGTTTGCGCGGAAAAGAACGTGGAACGATTATTCATAAAGCGCTAGAATTGATTTGGGATAAATTACACAATCAAACGTCACTACTCAATCTGGACGAACAAGAATACAATCAATTGGTCGATGAAACGATTGATCAAGCGATGACTCGTTTTATGGATCAACACACTGATCAACGCCGTTATCTTACCCTTGAAAAAAAGCGTGCCAAAAAACTGTTAACAGAATGGCTGACGACTGAAAAAATACGTCCGCCATTCACGGTATTAGTCAGTGAAAAATCAACGCAGATCACATTAAACAAATTAACGTTCACGATGCGTATCGATCGTATTGATGAACTTGATAATCGCAAGAAATTAATTATCGATTACAAAACAGGTAAGCAGAATGAGATTAATGTCTGGTTTAGTGAGCGACCAGAAGACCCGCAATTACCACTCTATGCACTGCATGAAAAAGAGAAAGCGCTCGGTATTACGTTTGCGGAAGTGGTATCAGGCGATTGTTGTTTTAAAGGAATCAGTCAAGGTGATATCGATGTAAGCGGTATCAGGGCCATCACGGAGATTAAAAAACTTGAGTTAGACTCATGGTCTAAGCTTTTAGAACGATGGGAAAATGATCTGACTAAATTGAGCGATGATTTTTATAATGGTGTCGCAAAGGTTGATCCTAAAGATCCGCCAAAAACCTGCGCTTATTGCGAGATAAAACCGTTATGTCGAATTAATGAAGAGATAAGCTAGCATGAATCAAGACTTAATTAAGCAGGATTTCCTAAACCGCGAACGCGCGCTCGATCCATCACACTCATTCATTATTCAAGCACCAGCGGGATCTGGAAAAACAGAATTACTCATACAACGATTTCTTGTTTTGTTAAGCGGCGTGAATAAACCCGAAGAAATACTCGCGATCACGTTCACCAAAAAAGCAGCGAACGAAATGCGCGCGCGTATTGTAAAAGCATTAAAATTCGCGATGGAATATGACGAGCCAAAAGCAACGCATGAGAAAAAGACCTGGCAGCTTGCGACGAATGTATTAAAGCGCGATAAAGAATTTGGCTGGCATTTGACCCAGAATCCCAACCAATTACGTATCTTGACCATCGATGCATTTTGCGCCTTTCTCACCAAACAATTGCCACTCCTTTCGCAATTTGGCTCACAACCTGAAGTATCACAAAATAGTGAGGCCTTGTACCGTGAAGCAGTGATGGATGTATTATCACATATTGAATCGGAGACAGAATGGTCGCTTGCGATTGAGTACATGCTATTACACCTTGATAATGACCTAAATAAACTAAGTGATCTACTTGTTAACTTATTAGCAAAACGCGATCAATGGATCCACTATATCCAGTTTGATACGAAAGCTAATCAAATTCGCAACCAACTAGAAAAGCAACTGCAACTTATCATTTCCGATCGATTGAAAACACTAAGCGGATTATTTCCAACCTCATTAATACCCGAATTAATCGCCATCGCACGATTTGCCGCGAGTAATGTAGCGCATGATGAGCAACAATCGTTACCTATCTATGCTTGTCAATCCTTAACAAGTCTTCCCGGCGATGAGGCAGAAGTAAAAGCCGCCTGGCTTGGTTTAGGTAGTTTATTACTAACCAAACGATTTACCTGGCGCAAGCGTGTTGATGCTGATATTGGTTTTCCCTCACTAACCTCACTCAAGAATCCGGAAGAACGATTGTTGCATAACGGCCATCGAATTCGATTGAATGAACTCATTAAATTACTGGAACCAAACGAAGCATTGCGACTTGCCTTTACCAATTTATTTACGCTACCCGAACCAACCTATACTGATGAGCAATGGCAAACCTTAAGCGCGCTATTTCAAGTGTTAAAAATAGTGAGCGCACAACTAAGACTCACTTTTCAGCGCCATGGAAAAATTGATTTTATTGAAAACTCACAAGCAGCACTCGCAGCCCTTGGCGAAGCAGAAAACCCAACGGACCTTGCGTTAGCGCTTGATTATCAAATCAAACACATTTTGATAGATGAATTTCAGGATACGTCCTTCACCCAATACCAGTTACTGGAAAAATTAACCGCTGGTTGGGATGGAATAGATGGTCGTACACTTTTTATCGTGGGTGATCCCATGCAATCCATTTATCGTTTTCGGGAAGCGGAAGTTGGCTTATTTATCAGAATGCAAACCCTTGGCATTGGACAAATTCAATTGATACCGCTGACGCTCGCCGTTAACTTTAGATCAAGTGCGACGATTGTGGATTGGAATAACGACTATTTTCATAAAATTTTTCCCACACAAAATGATATTGCTAATGGTTCTGTCACCTTTCATCAAAGTATTGCCTTTCATGCAAATAATGCGGCTGATCAATCTATCTCATCTGTGAATGTAAACGGATATTTAGCCGGTGACGAACATCCGCAATCAAGCGATATCGCAACCACTGTTTTATCTATTCTTGAAAAACATCCCGACGAATCGATCGCCATTCTCGTCCGATCAAGAAGCCACCTGGCACAAGTCATCCCAGCATTAAAACGAAATAAAATTCCTTATCGTGCGGTTGATATTGATCCCCTGGCAGAGGGGCAAATCATCCAGGATTTACTCAGTTTAACCTGCGCGTTGAATCATCCAGCAGATAGACTTGCCTGGCTTTCGCTATTACGCTCACCATTCTCAGGATTAACACTTGCTGATTTACTGATTATCGCCGGCAATAATGCGAGTGTCACTATCTGGGAGCAATTGCAAAATGAAACTATTTTTTCAGCCTTAAGTAACGACGGACAAGTGCGCGTTAAACGAATTTCCAAAATACTGACTGTGAAACTTGCGGAAAAAGATCGCTCTTCATTACGTGCATGGGTCGAATCAACGTGGGTTTTACTCGGTGGGCCGGCATGTCTTGCCGAATATCATGACATTCATGATGTAAACGCCTACTTTAATTTATTGGATGATTATACGAACGATCAAGCTGGCTTTGATCCCATTAAGTTAAAACATAAAATAAATAGATTGTTCGCATCCGCCAAAACGGAGGAATGCGCCTTACAAATCATGACGATTCATACCGCAAAAGGACTTGAATTTGATCATGTAATTTTACCGCATCTTGAACGCAAAATGCCGCATGATGATAAAGCCTTACTTTTATGGATGGAACAACCATTGATGAATGAACATGTTGCACTTCTGCTAGCACCCATTCATGCAACTGGCAAAGAGAATGGC
This sequence comes from Gammaproteobacteria bacterium RIFCSPHIGHO2_12_FULL_43_28, assembly GCA_001801635.1. Taxonomy (GTDB): domain Bacteria; phylum Pseudomonadota; class Gammaproteobacteria; order DSM-16500; family DSM-16500; genus Aquicella. The sequence continues at coordinate 2,013 of MGYG01000057.1, read as the reverse complement.
ACTGTTTATAGTTATATTCAGCGCCAAATGAAGCTTAAATCAGACTTCGAAGTTGATAGACTGTTTTACGTTGCCGCAACGCGCGCGAAAAAACATTTATATTTGTACTTCACCATTAAACAAAAAACAGAGGGTGATTATCAACTTGAATCAGGTAGTTTCTTAGCAAAATTCTGGCCGGTACTAGCGCATAAAGAAAAATACATACCAAGCTCACATCACCATCTAGTGCATCATCAAGGCAGAAAAAAGCAGAAAAGACCGATCACACGATTGACGCTGGACTGGCGCTATCCTCTAGGTAATACCATGGTAAAACAATCAGCGCTTCATTATAAAAAATCAGGCTTTTTGCTGGCGGATTATTTACCTAGACTGGTCGGTATTGTGATCCATTTAATTTTACAAAAGCTAGCTAACCACGGCATTGCGTGGTGGCAAAAAACGCCTCTTCAACAACAAACGGATTATCTCCGGTATCAATTAAGACAAGTTGGCGTGTTACCGCAAGATTTGGGCATTGCCTTAAACTTAACGCAAAAAGCCATTCAGAACACGTTAAGTGATAGTAAAGGGCAATGGATTTTAGCGTCTCATCCAGAGGCAAAATCTGAATTTGCGATCAGCGCGATTTTGAATAATAAAATTGAAAGTCTTGTGATCGATAGAACATTTATCGATGAAAATAATGTTCGCTGGATCATAGATTATAAAACAGCAACCCTGACGCACGCTGATATCGATCGTTTTATCCGGGAAGAAGAAGTAAAATACCGGGAAAAAATGGCAACATATAGTGAGGCAATGCGCTTTTTGGATGATCGCCCTATTCGCTTAGGGCTCTATTTTCCTTCACTACCGGCTTGGCATGTGTTGGAATAGCGGCTCATACATAACTTGCCATTCACGTATTCCGAGTGTCATGCCAGCGTGCTTTTAGCTGGCATCCAGAATGAACCTGAGAAAAGACTGGATGCCAGCCTTGCCATTCACGTATTCCGAGTGTCATGCCAGCATGCTTTTAGCTGGCATCCAGAATGAACCTGAGAAAAGACTGGATGCCAGCTAAAAGCACGCTGGCATGACAGCAATTTCCAGCTACTAAAAGCACGCTGGCATGACACAGTTTAATGGATGCTCTCCGTATTCAAACTAAGCGGTGACATGCAATACCATCTATTCCACAAACAAATCAGGATAGAGCTCGGCACCTGGTGTCATGACATATTGATCAAAATCAGTGACGCCGCGTGATTTTAGTATATCCTCATCAATGAAGAATTGACCTGTCACTTCACGGCTATTGCTCGTCAAAATGGCATGCGCAGCATCGGCCACAATCGCTGGCTTTCTGGTGGCTTGATATAATTGCGGTGGAAAATTATTTGCAATCGCTGCTGTCGCAATCAAGGTTCTTGGCCAAAGTGAATTAACCGCAATACCAAGCGATTTAAATTCAGCAGCCATGCCAAGCGTACACATACTCATGCCATACTTTGACATAGTGTATGCCACGTGTTTTTGAAACCATTTGGCCTCCATGTTAAGCGGTGGTGAAAGATTAAGAATATGAGGATTTTTAGCCTTTTTAAGGTGGGGCATGCAAAGTTTGGAGCACATAAAGGTTGCACGCGCATTCACACCAAAAATAAGATCGAAACGTTTCATTGGCATATCAAGCGTTCCGCTCATATTAATGGCGCTTGCATTATTCACTAAAATATCGATCCCGCCAAAAGTGTCAATGGTTTTTGCAATCGCAGCGGCAACACTTTCTTCTTCACGCACATCAACCATTAATGGCAGCGCCTCACCACCTGATTTTTTAATCTCATCAGCGGTCGTATAAATCGTTCCTTCCAGTTTCGGATGTGGTTCTGCTGTTTTTGCTGCAACAACGATTTTTGCACCGTCTTTTGCGGCGCGAAGTGCAATTTCGCGTCCAATACCGCGGCTTGAACCGGTGATAAAAATAACTTTGTCTTTTAAATTAGATGAACTCATGATTATTTT
>MGYG01000056.1 GCA_001801635.1 Gammaproteobacteria bacterium RIFCSPHIGHO2_12_FULL_43_28 | reverse complement strand
CTTCTGTTTACTCAAGTTAAGTACGCAATCGCATACTTTCGAAAACTCGCCATTTTCGACAGATTCAACAAAATCAGCGATACTACTCGAGCGAAACTGCTCAATTTCCCTGCTTTCCATCAGTTGCTCCTTATATGCTCCTGTTGATAAACGATAAAGAATCCACAAAATCTGTGGATAACTCTCTGAGTAACATTCTGATAACCTGGGGAAAGCTTATATCAACAGGGTTCCACGCGAAATGTTGAATTTTTGCGCTGTGAATAAACTGGTTGATAACCTTGGCCCTCTGTACATGACAAAAATACATACCAGCCCTTCACCCTTCGAGACGGCGCAAAGAGCGCGCCTCCTCAGGGCGAACGGCCAGTTAATGAGCATATTTAAACCCGTTCATGCTGAGGAGGCGCGCTCTTTGCGCCGTCTCGAAGCATGAACGGGCAAGTTTAAATTTTGTCGTGTACAGAGACCTTGGCCAAGCCGCCGTATTCAAGCTAGCCAGCTTTTAAGGATAAAGCAATGTTTTGGACAATTCCCCTGCTTCTTCCCGCACAAGCCGCGGCACCAAAAACCCCGGTAGACGGCTAATCAACGTCAGATACAATTCACGCACCTTTGCTTTTGGCAAATCGAAATGATGGGCCCCTTTCACTTTATCTAGCACATGCAAATAATACGGTAAGACCCCCGCTGAAAATAGGCTTTCACTTAAATTGACCAATGTCTCTACGTTATCATTCACGCCTTTTAACAATACCGCCTGGTTTAGCAGATGTATACCCGCCGATCGCAACCGTAATAAAGCAGCACGAACGGTTTCATCAATTTCTTGCGGATGATTGGCATGCACCACAACGACTAAATTAAAGGGAAGTTGCAAAGCCCATTCGATCAATTCATCTGTCACCCGATCCGGTAATACAATAGGCAAACGAGTATGAATGCGCAAGCGTTTTATTTGCGAAAGTGCTGCCAACTCATTTGTAAACGATCGCAATAAACGATCATTCACCGCCAAAGGGTCGCCGCCGCTTAAAATCACTTCATTGATCGTTGGATCTTCCGCGATATAGGAAAACAATTGCTTCCAGCCAGCACGGCCAGGATTATTGTCCGCATAGGGGAAATGACGTCTAAAACAATAACGACAATGCACGGCACACACACTGGTTAATGTCACCAAGACCCGGCCATGGTATTTATGTAACAACCCCGGCACCGGATTTGCCTGTTGCTCCGCTAAAGGATCACTCACAAAACCCCTGACCTCTTGCATTTCAAGACCAAGCGGTAGTATCTGTTTTAGCAGGGGATCATCAGGATTTCCCTTTTGCATTCTAGCGACAAACGAAAGCGGAACGCGTAACGGAAATGCGCGCGCAGCGATAATCGCTTCATCAAGCAAAGCGGGATCGAGCTCAAGCAGTGTCAGTAGCTCTTTGGGGTCCGTGATGAGATTTGAGAGTGCATCCTGCCATGTTTTTTTCGAATTCAGCTCAGGCATTCAACCGTCAGTCATAACTTCTTGATAATTGGAAACAAATAAGTGGTGCGCAAAAATGATATAATTAAGGATAAGGGTCGAATAGTCAACCAAAAAGGAGGCGCCGTGTTTGATGCTGACCATCCCATCATAAAAAGCAGCGAAGACCGGCTCAACCGAACGACGTTTGCAAAATACCTTGCGCGTTCGCTGCTCGATCAAATCGACGCGGAGAGCTTTGTCGTTGGTCTCCATGGCGGTTATGGTGTGGGCAAAACATCGCTCCTTAATCTCATCATTGAAGAACTCAATTTTGCTGCCAGCAATATGTACGATGATGAAAAAGCAATTATCTTAAACTTCAATCCATGGAATTATTCCGGCCAGGATCAATTGCTTTACCAGTTTTTTAGAAGATTATCATCGACACTAAGAACAAATGCCGCTAGTTTAGAACAAGCGGATGACATCATCGAATTACTGGAATTATATATTTCTTATTTCACTCAAAAGCCTGTGCCAGCAGCGTTGCGACGAAAAAAATGGTGGCAAAAATTAACAAATAAACCAAGTGAAACCTCGTATGCATGGGAATCCGGCAAAGATTTAACGACCATCAAACTAGCATTAAACAACTTACTCGGCGAGCAAAAGCACAGAATTATAATCATCATCGATAATATTTCAAGATTATACGATGAAGAAATTAAACTGGTATTTCAACTTATTAAATCAATGGGTAATTTTTCAAATACCACTTATCTTTTATCCTATGATAAAGACCAGGTAGTACATGCGCTTGATCACATTGATATTGATGGTGAAGCCTTTATTGAAAAAGTCGTGCAACTGGCTTTTGAAGTACCGCCCATTTTACAGCAAGACCTTGAAACGATTTTTGCCGATCGGATAAATGCAGTCGCTGATATTGTTCCAGAAGATGCGTGGGACAAAGAATACTGGGCTGACGTTTATTATCAATCATTACGTTATTTCTTCGAAAACTGCCGCGACATTACACGTTATATTAATACCCTAAGCTTTGGTTATCCGCGCATACGCGATGTGGTGAATCCCGTCGATTACTTTGCATTGACCGCGATCGAAGTATTTACACCTGATGTTTATTTCGGTATTCGGGACAATAAAGATTTATTCACTGATTTATTAGATGATGTTTATCATCTTGATGAAAAAAAATTAAAAAAAGATAAGCTGCGTTGCGATGAAATACTTGGGCGAAATCAACGTATACCAAATGAAATATTACTGGAATTATTACTTCGTTTATTTCCACGCTTACGCAGCATTTATCGACCGGGTGAAATTTTCTATCACGCTGAATCACGCGCGAGAAAACAAAAGCGTATTTGCAGCCCTGATTTGTTTGATGTTTATTTCCGTCTATCTATTCATAGCGCGCGATTCCATGAATCTGAGCTTAAGACCATGCTTGAACTCGCGTCAGATGCCGAGAGTTTCGATCAAGCTCTCGCTCGTCTCAATCAAGACGATAGAGTATTAGCATTTCTCGATCAGCTTGACGGCCGTCACTTATTAAATATAAAGAAAGAGCATGCGTCCGCTATTATTAACGCCTTCATTGATAATGGTGATTTATTTCCACAGGGAAATAGTGATTTACTGAGTCTTGATACACCGATGCGCATACATAGAATCATCCATTATTTACTACAACGTTTTCCGCATAGCGACGAGCGATTTGAGATTTTACAACGCTCAATCGTAAATGCGACGAAAAGTATCTACATCATCGTCTATGAACTTAACGAGCAATTACGCGAGCATACTGAGGAAGAAGAAACGTATTTACCGCTAGAATACCGCGATATCACGCCGATGCAATTAGAATCCCTGCGCAAATTAACCGTTACTCGTATTAAAGCGTGGGCAAGTACCGGACGCTTGGCAGAACACCCAAAACTAATCCCTATCCTAAATGCGTGGCTTGATTGGGGTGATAAAGAAGAATGCCGGCAATTCGTCGCGAAAATAGTTGAAACCGATCGCGGTATCGTTGCCTTATTGATTGATGCGCTCGACCAGCCAATTACTGAAGCCATGGAAGTTTATCATAAAAATCCGGCCTGGCGAGCTTACTTAAATCGGATAGAACAATTTATTTCATTGGATAAATTAGAGCAGCATGCAAAAGCATTATTCGAAGATGGTTATTTTGAAAAATTACGTGAACGCGAACAATTAGCACTCATGATTTTTCTTGATCTGATGAAGGTAAAAACGACCAAAATTATTCCGCAAACAACGGCTGATTAATCCAATTCAGCAACAATACTGAAAAATGTCCGTGGTCTCCTTCCATCCCCAATCAATTCTTCGGCGGCGACTTCCTTGGTGAGCGTTTGTGTCCACATAAAATTACCGCTGACGCCCTTCATCATATACATTCTTGCACCCACGCCAGTTGAGGTGCCACTCAGTCGTTTGGGTGTGCCGGGGGCGGTGAGAACATTCCAGATAACACCAATATCGTAAAAGACATAAAATTGGACGCGATTTAATAATGTTTTTTCAACGGCCCAATCATATCTCGCCTCTAACGTGCCTGCCGCACCTCGATCACCAATCAATTCGGCGATATCATATCCTCGACCAATGATGCTGCCACCAAAAGCGAATTGCTCCGCCGCAAGCAGTGCGCTAAATGCGTATTGGCCTCTTGCCTCGCCATATAATGAGAAATTACCTTTTACTGCTTGTTGCCGGCTAATTTGCCCGTAAACTTTAAAATAATTAGCATGGCCACCAGGTCGTGATGTCAATGCAGTCGCAGGATTACTATCACTTGAATAACCCAAAATAGGTAACCCAAGTCTTGTATCTACATAAATTAAATTTGAGCCGTACCAACGATCGGCAAAATTATAAGAGCCGCCAGCACTTAGCGTACGAATATGATCAGTATAAAATGGCTCATCAAACGAGGTTACATAACTATCGAGATAATTAAACCCTGTTTGCAAAGTCAAATAACGACTACGTTCTCGAATAATGGGAAAATATAAAATAGCATAATAATTCGAATTTATCCCATCGATTTTTGAATCTGCCAACACAAAGAGCGGCCGTGTTCGTGACCGTGTTTCACCAAGAAATGCGCGAACACCTTCATTGAAAATCGGTAAGGTATAATTTGCATCAATAAACGTTAGCTCACTACCTTTTGGGGTTTTCGTAAACGTCATTTGCGATGAATCACCCGAAGCAATAAATGAATTCAGCGCAAGGTTCGCCGTCATTTGTTGTGGGCCTATATAACGCGTACCATAATTATTATACGCGGCATAACCTGTCACTAATGAATTTTTTGCATCAAGCGTTAAATTAGCTGCGCCTTGTTTTGTTTTGGAAGGTGATAAGACGGCTTTGACTTGCGTCGCCGGTAATTCATTAGCAATTAATAAATAATGCTCCATGCGCTTTAATTGTAGCGGCCTGCATGCGGCTATTTGCTTCCCGTATGCTTTTAAAATACACTTTGCCCCTTTTGGATCTCCGCTCACATTCACTTCGTCCAGATAGCCTTCAATGATTTGTATTTTGACTACCCCATTTTGAATTTTTTGCGGCGGCAAAATGGCACGAGAAATGATATAACCATTATTGCGATAATAATTAGTGATGCCTTGCACCAATTTAAATAAGTCAGCGACACTAATGGTTTGATGAAGTTTATCTTTATAAATCGGTAGCAATTGTTCCTTGCTATAGACAACATTATCTTCGAATATAAATCCATTAAATTGAAATTTGATTTTCTCGGCTTCAGGTCCTAACGGTGATTCCGCTTTCTCTTCCTCTTTGACCGTTGGTACACTGGGTACGGCAGTAGGCTTTGCTTCTTCTTCCACCAATGCACGACTCACTTGTTCTGGTTGCGCTGAACCGGGAATCACGGCACCATACGCGGGAAGCGCGAAGAAGAGATACCCTAATATGGTTTTATTTATAAAACTGATGCGATGTTTCATCCGACATCCCTATCGTATATAGGTTCGGTTGACCGAACTTATGAGAGCATTCATCAAACTGTGTCATGCCAGCGTGCTTTTAGCTGGCACCCAGGCTTTTCTCAGGTTCATTCTGGGTGCCAGCTAAAAGCACGCTGGCATGACACAGTTCCATAAACACTCTCGCGAAAAGCGTCTAATCCACCTTACCATTCGTTTAAACAGCTAACCATGTTCCTTATAAATTTTCACGTAGGAAAATACCTTCACTACACGTTCAACACCGTCAGTGAAACTTGCCAGTTTAACCGCTTCATCCGCTTCTTCTTTTGGTAAAACACCCATGAGATAAACGGTTCCATTCTCGGTCACGACTTTCACTTTGGTTGCATCAACATCATCGGAAGCAATAATTTTTGCTTTCACTTTGGCAGTGATCCAACTATCACTCATTTTCTTGATGGTTGATGAGGGGCCTGCTACCTCAAGCAGATTGTAAACATGCTTGATGTCAGGAATGCTGCTTACAATAGTTTGCGCTTCTTTGGCCTGCCAGGGTTCAGGCACTTGACCAGCCAATAAAACTTCCTGATTGAAAGTTGCGATGGCAATATGGCTATTCTTAAAACGCTTGTCGTTAATCTTGAGCGCCTTAAATGCCTGCATCGTGATGTGTTGGTCTTTGAAATCTTTTTCGATGCTATGACGATTATAAACCGCTTGCGCACCGGTCACTGCCATATTGGCGCAACCTGTTAAGCTGGCTATCACTGCCATAACACTTACGTATCGAATCATTCCTTTTTTTCGCATAATTCATCCCTAAAATTTAGATTAATTACGTTTTGGAAGCATATCACTAGATTTTTGAATCATCTCCATGACAGATTGGAACATATCTTTCTCTTGATGGGCATATATTTTTTGCTTCGCTTCAGCAAACGGTTGCCGAAAGAGCGTCAAGCTGCTTTTATCAGACAGCGTAATACATTCACTCGTATTGT
>MGYG01000055.1:3298-11895 GCA_001801635.1 Gammaproteobacteria bacterium RIFCSPHIGHO2_12_FULL_43_28 | reverse complement strand
TCAGCGCTTATAAATATGAACGCGTCGTTGCGAATGTACTAATACTTTCCTCGAAGGCTTCTGTAAATTGTTTTGGATTTAAACCAGATTTAAATAAACCCGCCCACTGACCTGTTGGATTGATTAATAACACAGACGCAGTGTGTTGAATTTGGTAATTATCATTAATCGTCGCTTCTGCATCGCGTGAGGCGTAAACACCTAATTGGCTTTGTAGTTTTCTAATTTCCTGAATATTACCGCTGACACCAATAAAATCTGGATTGAATGAGCGGGTGTATTCACTTAACGCTTGTGGTTGATCACGTTCAGGATCAAGTGAAATGAATACCACTTGCAACATTGGATAGGCAGGGTGCAGCGTCTTGTATGCCTGATTTAATAAATCAAGCGTCACTGGGCAAATGCTGGAGCAGTGTGTAAATCCAAAAAAAAGTAAGGTCCAGTGATGACGAAATTGATTTTGCGTGAATTTCGCCTTGTAGCTAGTCACAAGATCAAACGGTTTAATATCGCGCGCGGCAGGAAAGATCATCGCATTGTTATTAGCCGTATGTGTTTTTAACGGTTTTTGTTTGAGATGAAAAACAAAAAGCGATGTGATCAGTGCAGCCGAAACAAAAACAACGGCGAAAATCAGTTTCTGAATAGAGAGCGTCGGCTTATGTTGCATAGGCAACCTCGTTATTTAGGTAATCAATAAGTGATGATCCAGTAGAATCACAGAAAATAAACCCGTCAAATAAACTAAAGAATACTGAAAGGTTTTTAACGCCATTAAATTATCGGTTGTTGAAAATTGTAATTTCAGTGCGTAAGTGATTAATCCTGCATCTAATAATAAAACGGTAATTAAATAAAGTTGACCACTCATGCCAATGGCATAGGGCAGCAAACTGCAAGCAATGGTGAGCAAACTATAAAGAACAATATTTAATTTAGTGAAAGAGATACCATGCGTTACGGGCAACATGGGAATGGATGCTTGTTTGTATTCATTGAAGCGATGCAAGCAAAGCGCCCAAAAATGTGCTGGCGTCCAAGTGAAAACGATTAACACCAGCAACCAACTTTGCGGATCAAGATGCCCCGTCACTGCTGTCCAGCCAAGGAGCGGCGGCATCGCGCCTGATAATCCACCAATCACAATATTTTGCGAAGTAGCGCGCTTTAGATAAATGGAATAAACCGCGGCATAACCGATCGCCGCCAGAAAAGTGAGAACGGCGGTCAGTGGATTAGCGCCGACATAAAGAACCACAAATCCCGTGATACCTAAGATAGTTGCAAAAATAGCGGCATTTTTAATCGGGATTTTTCCAGTGGGAAGCGGTCGGTTTTTAGTGCGCGCCATCATCGCATCAACGCGGTGATCAATGATGTGATTGAGAGTTGCAGCAGAACCAGACATAAATGCAATACCAACCGTTGCTGCAATCCAGAGTGCTAAGCTAATCGGACTATCCGTTGATAAATACATGCCTGCCCACATGGTTAGTAGCATGAGTAAGACGACCCGCGGTTTGCAGAGCGTCAGGTAATTACGGTATGAATTTAGCATGTCGATTATCCGCCATAATAGTTGCTTTAACTAACGATGTGATAATCGTTAACAGAATGAGAATCGCAACACAATGATGCATGAGCGCAAGCCATACTGGACGTAGCCAAAGAATATTAAGAATACCCAGGGTGAGTTGCAGTGTAAGCAACGAGAAAAGTAAAATAGCGATGACTCTAAACGTTGGTTTATTAAATAAGTAAACTGCAATGAAGCTAAGATAGACAGCCGTTATCATAGCGCCGATGCGATGCATCATATGAATAGTGATGAGATCACTGTTTACATTGGCCCATTGCATGGTTGGCAGGAGTTTGCCGTTGCAAAAGGGAAGATCAATACAGGCAAGTCCCGCATAATGTGTGCTGACCCAGCCACCTAAGGTGATTTGTGCGGCGATCACAAAAAGTGCCCCCCACAATAATAATCGATGCGCGCGCGTCGTCTTAACGGATGCCAGGATGGTGTCGCTTTTGCGCTGGATTTCAAGATAAGCCCACCACAAAACACTTAAGAGTGAAAGGCCGGTTAATAAATGGGACAACACGATAACGGGTTTTAGTTTTTCGGTGACGGTCAACATGCCAAGCGTGACTTGAATAGTCAGTAAGCCAATCAGGATTGTCCCAATAATCATTGCTTTTGCATCGTTTGCCTTGCGGCTAAAGAACAGGGAGAAAGACAGGATGAGGATCAGAATGCCTTCACTGCCGGCAAAATAACGATGGGTCATTTCAGTCCAGGCTTTTTTGACGTTGACTGGAATGAGTGGGTAGTTGAGTGCGGCACTTTGTAATTGGGAAGTGGTATGGGGCGCGGTCAAATAGCCATAACAATGCGGCCAATCCGGGCAGGAAAGACCGGCGTCAGTCAAACGCGTATAAGCGCCAAGTAAGATAACAACAAACGCCAAGACTGAGGTGATAAGCGCAAGCTTGGCAGGATGACGATACTTAGCTGAAATAAACCAATTTTGAGACAAGTGCTGATTCCTCTTCTTATTATGCGGCGCGTTCTATATTTAAGACGACGAATAATATCAATAAGGTGAGGGCAAAGGCAAACCATTGCAACGCATAACCGCGGTGCCGTTCTGGGTTCATGGTCACCACCTGCCATTCCACATCATAAGCGGCAAGGTGTTTGGGGCTAAGCAATAAAACGAAAGGAAATATATTCATATTCAATAGGTTACTCAATTCACGCCGATCAATGTATTCAACGCGCAGGGGCCAGTTTGCCTGTGTTGATTCACTTATTGCACCAAGAGCAACATAAGCTGGCGGGAGATTCAGCATGCCGCTTACGGTGATATGGCCGGTGATCGGTTTGATTACCGGTAACTCGCCCCGGCTTTTGGTGATGGGGACAAAGCCTCGGTCGATCAGGATGGGGGGCTTTAATCCGTCAGCAAAGAATAGCGTATATACTTCGTAGCCAATGGTGCCGTGAAAGATTTTGTTGTCGAGCAAGAAAGTGTGTTCATTATCAAAGCGGCCGCTAAGGTTCGTTCTAAAAAAACGCAAATCGCTGTTCTGATCTAGCGCCGATGCAGACAGTGGCGCCGCTTTAGTGCGTTCAGTAAAGGAAGCGAGCAGCGCTTCCTTTTGTTTTGCGCGCGATAATTGCCAGTTGCAAAGGCTTGCGAAAAGACAGATAAAAAATAGTGCAAGCAGCGCGAGCTTCCAGTTTTTAATTTTAAACGTCATAAAGGGATACCCCTAGCGTACGGTTCGTGCCGCAACCGCCGTGTCATTTTATTTAAGATGCATTAAGCGACCTATGTGTTTATACTAGGCCTCTTTTCAATGTGCGTAGGATTGTAAGTACGATGACACTGGTTATCAAAGGAATAATTATATTATTATTTGTCTCCATTTTCTTTGCGCTTGGAAGTGCGCTCTATTTTCTGGTGCGCGGTGATGATTCTACCCGCATTGTAAAAGCACTGACATGGCGAATCGGTTTATCTCTTTTCTTGTTCATCCTGTTATTTGTCGCATTCTCGTTTGGTTGGATTTCGCCTCATGGTGTTGGAGGATAATATGGGCTTTCGAAATTTTGGTTCACTATTGATGGTTTTTTTAATTTTGATGATGGTGTTTGGTACGCAACGCTTGCGTGAGATTGGTAATGATCTTGCCGTCGCGATCCGCGATTTTCGTCGTGGCCTGCGTGAAGATGAAGAAAATTTGCAAGGCTCAAAAGAGAATCAAAAACAGTGAATATTAGCATTAGCGAATTGCTTGTCATTTTGTTAATTGCATTACTTGTGATTCGGCCGGAACAATTACCCGAGGTTGCGTTCACCTTGGGACGCTTTTTGCAATCCATCCGTAAAATGTTTGCAAAAGTTAAAGAAGAAATGAACGGCTTTATTGATGCGGCTGGCACGTCACATGATCGAAAAAGCGGACAATAATAATAGCCGTGAGCTTTTGAATTTTTTAGTCGAGTTACGATCGCGCTTAATTGCAGCCTTGGTTGTCTTGTTCGTATTATTCGCTGTTTTTTTCTATTACGCTAATCAGTTATATACCTTATTAGCGCTTCCTTTGTTGCGATATTTGCCGCAAGGTCATTTGATTGCAACGCAAATAGTTTCACCATTTTTCGTGCCTGTACGTCTCGCTTTTATGGCTTCGTTGTTGCTCGCAATGCCGTTTATTCTTTATCAAGTGTGGGCATTTGTCTCACCCGCTTTATATGGCCATGAGCGACGGCTTATCTGGCCATTTATTTTAATGAGTACCTTTTTATTTTATTCAGGCATTTTATTTGCTTATTTCGTTATTTTCCCGATGCTATTTCATTTCTTATCCGGTATTGCGCCAGAAGGCGTCGTGTTGAGTCCCGATATCAGTGAATATCTGGATTTCACGATCAAATTACTTTTGATTTTCGGCACGCTGTTTGAAATACCAATCATCATGGTATTGCTGGTTTCTGCGCGTTTAGTCTCGCGCGCGCATTTTATTAAGTGGCGCCCTTATGCGATTGTGGGTGCCTTTGTTATTGGTATGTTGCTCGCACCGCCTGATGTGTTATCGCAAACTATTTTGGCGATCCCTGTTTGGCTTTTGTATGAGACAGGCATTTTGATGACTCGATTTGTGGGGCAGTATGATAAAAAAATCAAATGCTAGCTTGGTGACACTTGTTTCGATATTAAATGATGGCGCGTACCACGATGGCGATACGCTGGGTAAAAAATTGAAAATGACACGAAGCGCTGTTTGGAAAGCCATTAAAAAGCTTGAAACCTATGGTGTCAACATTGATTCCGTTAAGGGTAAAGGGTATGCGATGCAAGAGCCGCTTATCTTATTAGATGCGGCTAAAATCAAACAGCAACTCGCGTTAAACAAAGTTGAGGTAAACGTTTACGAAGTGGTGAGCTCAACGAACGATTGCTTAAAGGAGCTAAAACAGCAAAAGGGAATTAAAATTTGTCTCGCAGAGCAACAAACCAGTGGTCGCGGCAGGTTGGGGCGCGAATGGTATTCACCCTTTGGTCGCAATATTTATTTGTCTTGTCGTTATCCGTTTCAAAAAGATATTAGTGAGTTAGCAGGACTTAGTCTTGTGGTTGGCCTTGCCGTATTGCGTACGCTGCATCATTTTGGTATGGACGAACCTCTCGTCGCAAAATGGCCGAATGATATTCTCTATCAACAGAAAAAAATATCGGGAACCCTTATTGACATACAAGCCGAAGCGCATGGGGCTAGTCATGCCATTATTGGGATTGGTATCAATGTAAATATGCTGCAAGATGCAAATCGCATCATGCAAGCGTGGACTTCGATGCAAAATGAGTTAGGCCGTTATATCGATAGAAATGAGCTAAGTGCCGAGTTAATTAACACACTGCTCGATTATTTAACGCGGTTTAATCAGGATGGTTTTCAGTTGTTTATTGAAGAATGGACAGAGGCAGATTGTTTAACACAGCAACTCATCACGCTTAAAAATCTGGATACGACCTTTACCGGGAAGGTGCTTGGTGTCAATGCGCAGGGCAATTTATTGCTAGAGTGTAAAGATGGTACTGTTGCCGTCTTTTCTTCGGGCGACACTAGCATCACAAAAAAATAACAGCCTTCCCGCTGAAAAATGCGGGAAGGCTTCCTTGTTTTGATGCGGCGCAAAAAACAAGTTTTTGCTTGCACCCAAGGGGGAGAATCGCGCGCTTCGCTTCCCCCTCGCTGCGCTCTCCCCCCTTGGGAATCCCCCATCGCGTAAGGGTCAGCGGGAACCGCTGAAAAAATAAATTTTTTTTCATAAAAATGCTAGCCAACGTATTTTTGAATGATTAAACTGACGGGCTTTAGGGTCTCTCTGGTAATTCGCACTCATTTTGACCGATGTCGCTTGTTTTGCAGCGAGAATTGCAATTGTCAGAGAGACCCGAATCCTATAACAATAAATGTCGAGCACAAGGACAAGAGCGTGAAGGATGTAATCGATCAAAAGCGACGCTGTTTTTTGCGTCGAGCAACAACAGCCGTCGGTGGCATAGGTCTAGCTGCCGCCTCTGTTCCATTTCTATCCTACTGGATGCCAAGCGCGGATACTGAAGCCGCTGCAGCGCCAATAAAGATAGACATTAGTTCATTAAAGCCAAGAGAACAATTGACCGTGCCGTGGCGCGGTATGCCTGTTTGGGTCATTGCACGTGATCAGGAAATGCTAGATTCACTTTCTAAAGTTGAATCCATCTTACGTGATCCACTGAGCGAGCAAGACCAGCAACCTGCTTACTGTAAAAACGTGCACCGTTCAATCAAGCCGCAAATTTTTGTGACGATTGGTATCTGTACACACCTTGGTTGTGTGCCGACTTATCGTCCTGATATAGCCAGTGTTTCGCCCGATTGGCAGGGTGGCTTTTACTGCCCATGTCACGGTTCGAAATACGATTTGGCTGGCCGCGTTTATAAAGATGTACCTGCTCCACTAAATCTTAAGCTTCCTCGTCACATGTATTTAAGTGATACAGAAATTATGATTGGCGAAGATCAGGATGGTGTACAAGGTGCTATTTCTATTAGCTAGCACACGGAAGGAGTTGAAAATCAACAATGACTGAAAAAGCGTTGACTAAAAAGAATCGTTTCATGGAATGGATAGATGAGCGTTATCCATGGACAGAATTCATGCGTAAACATCTCACTGAATATTACGCACCCAAAAATTTTAATTTCTGGTATTACTTTGGTTCATTCTCCCTTTTAGTATTTGTCATGCAAATACTGACCGGCATTTGGCTGGTGATGGAGTATATTCCGACCTCCGATGGTGCATTTGCTTCCGTGCAACATATCATGCGTGAAGTGCGTTTTGGTTGGTTATTGCGGTTTATGCATACGACCGGCGCATCAGCATTTTTTGTTGTCGTGTATCTTCATATGTATCGCGGACTCATTTACGGTTCTTATCAGCGACCGCGTGAACTCGTTTGGCTCATTGGCATGGTGATTTATTTTGCGCTTTTAATCGAAGCGTTTACAGGCTATGTGCTACCGTGGGGGCAAATGTCGTTTTGGGGCGCTGCGGTTATTACCTCATTTGCGGGTGCGATCCCCTATTTGGGCAACGTTTTACTCGTCTGGTTGCGCGGTGATTTTAATGTCTCAGGCGTAACGCTGCATCGCTTCTTTTCTTTGCACGTGATTGCTATTCCCTTTTTCCTTGCGATACTTATCTTTGTTCACTTGGTCGCCTTGCATAAAGTGGGTTCCAATAACCCTGATGGTATTGATATTAAGGCCAAGAAAAATCAGGAAGGTATTCCACTAGATGGTATTCCTTTCCATCCTTACTATACGGTCAAAGATTTAGTTGGCGTTGTTGTCTTCTTATTCGTATTCAGTTTGGTCGTCTTTTTTACACCAAAGATGGGTGGCTATTTCCTTGAACACGATAATTTTATACTGGCAAATCCAATGGTAACGCCGTTAGAAATTTCACCCGTATGGTACATGACACCGTTTTATGCGATGTTACGAGCCATTCCAAACAAGTTATTTGGGTTAATGACCATGGCAGCTGGGATTGCGATCATGTTTGTGCTGCCTTGGCTTGATCGTAGCCGCGTTCGTTCTATTCGCTACAAAGGGCCATTATCAAAGATTGCCATCCTTATCTTTGTGATTAGTTTTATTGGATTAGGTTACCTTGGTAGCGAGCCAGTTTCTCCGCTCTATACCTTCATTGCGAGGGTGTTGACGGTGACCTATTTTGGCTTCTTTTTGTTGATGCCAATTTATACCTCTTATGAAAAAACGAAAAAATTACCAGAACGGGTCACGGAATGATGAGACGTTATCGAAATATCTTATTAATTGTTTTTTTGGTACTGTTTTCTTCTGAGCTTTTTGCGGCGGAATCAGCTCATCCAGGCTTAGTATTAGCGAAGGCACCTATCGATCGCTCTGATATGGAATCCATCAAGCGTGGTGCAACGTTTTTTGCAACGAATTGCATGAGTTGTCACACGCTCATTTACCTTCGCTATAATAAATTGGCACAGGATGCGGGCATCACATATGAAAAAATGCCGATCAATGTGAAAACATGGCCGTATGGTATTACCCCGCCAGATTTATCGCTTGAAACTGAAGTGCGTGGTGTTGACTGGATTTATACGTATCTGCATAGTTTCTACCAGGATCCTTCACGACCAACGGGTGCTAACAACTTACTCGTGCCAAATAGCGCCATGCCAGCCATACTGGCGCCGTACCAGGGAGCTCAAGTTTTAGCCCAGCAGGTTAGTCCACACGGTGTTTTCTTTGATAACGTGGAATGGTATGACTTATTGACGCTACAGAAACAAGGCAGCATGACGCCAGAAGAATTTGATGCATCCGTGACCGATCTGGTCAATTTCCTCGCCTATGCAGCAGAGCCTTACCACAATGATCAAACCCGGTTAGGTTGGTGGGTGCTAGGATTTCTAGTCATCATGTTCGTGTTGATGTATTTACTCAAGCAAGAGTACTGGAAGGATATTAAGAAGAAATAAAGCTAG
>MGYG01000055.1:0-3242 GCA_001801635.1 Gammaproteobacteria bacterium RIFCSPHIGHO2_12_FULL_43_28 | reverse complement strand
GATGCCAGCTAAAAGCACGCTGGCATGACACAGTTCCATAAACACTCTCGGCCAGATTGCCACGGATAGGATAGTATGTATCAATTAAGCAAAGGCGAACTTGCACCGGCATGTCATTCTTTAATATACACTCTCTTAACGTTTTCCTGTCAAGCGTCTATCTAAAGCGAATAATCGCAGCATTGGAAAAACTGAATGATGCGATATTTGCCTGTTTTTTACAAAACGATTATCCCAAGTTGCGTTATTTATATGAGCGACGTATTCATGTTGCAAAAAATAAATTCCAACACCTAATGGATAAATTGCAAAAGGTAATTCAGCGTAGAGAGGAAGCAGCTGTTAAGCACCCAGCGAAAGCACAGTTTTATGCAGCCAGGTTTTGTCATTTGCAACAACTATACGCTGTCATGTTGAGTTATGCGCAATTGCGTTATCGCGTATCGGATCCGGACGAATTTTCACTTTGTTATGCTGAATTGGTTTCGTTAAGGCAAGCACAGAAAATAATTTTTGTTAATTTAATGAAACTAAAACCGAATGCTACAAATATAATTAACACGGAGAGTTTAATTGATAGGATTTTTCGCCTGGAAGATGTGTATCAAATTGGCTTGTGTGCTGCAGTCAAAGAACCGTTATCTTTTCTCATTTTTATAACGGATCTAAACTATTTTGTCGACGTCATTGTTTCAATCAATTCAATAAAGGATGATTGTCAATGATGACGCAACTCCTGCGAATCGATGATCTTCGGCATGCCATGAGTATGGCAATAGCAATATTGATCGCTGCAATTACCTCCTTTTACCTCGGCAAGTATTCTGTATATGCCGTTTTGCCGAGTGCATTCGTCGCATTTCAGATGATGAGAGGCGTTTCAATCCAACATTGTTTGAAATTCTTAGTAGGCTTATTTTTGCTGTTACTTTTACTTGATCAGTTGCTGGCACCAAGCCATCCAGTATTAGTTAGCATTATGCTGGGTGCACTTATTGGAACAATGTCGGCACAATTTATATTGCCGGTTAACGCTGGCGATGCATTTTGTAAAGGAATTTTGCCGGTTTTACAATCACTGGCAAATTACGCTAATGCAGTTGCCAAAAGATTGAATCGGCATGATGGGCCCTTTACAGTGAATGATGATCATTATCCTGAATGGGTTTATGAGCCAGGTTTTAATCCAGGACTACGATCTGGGTTTAGATTTTTTCTTTTACAGATAGAGCGAATAATTGAATTATTTACGGCAATCGATTATTTACTGTCAAGACAATCGATTCATTTGCTTTTATCTAATGATGCTGAGTTAAGCGAGAGGTTAAAGAATGCATTTAGCATAAATACTGAATTACTTACTTTATTAATTCGCTATTTTGAGTCGCGTATTATGCCACCAGTGACGGCTGATATGACTAATGACATGAGGCTTCTGACAGAACACATTAATGAACGCTATGTTGCATCCATCGATTATTTGGATATCTTTCCCGATAATATTGCTATCATTGAATTTTTGCGTGATATGAATGATGTGCGCATTACTTTACTGCAACTAATTCCAGCACTGCCTGAATGATATAAAATCGCACATTATAAACGTACCATTATCTGTATCCAATGTTACTAGCGTATTGAATCATAACCACCGCTAACGCCATTAGGTGATAACAGAATTTGCCAAAGTTGCATTGAGCGTGCACGGAAACCACCAGCGCATGACAATAAATAATAATTCCACATGCGATAAAAGCGTTCATCGTAGGAATTTTTTAACCTGGACCAATGCTTATTGAAATTTTCATGCCACGCCGTCAACGTATTATCATAATACGCACCAAAATTATGCCAATCTTCAATGACAAACCATTTCTCCGCTGATTTTGCGATTTGTGCAATCGATGGCAGCATGCCATTCGGAAAAATATATTTAGTTGTCCATTCGTTGATAAATGAACCTGTTTCATTAAGACCAATGGTGTGTAATAAGAATAAACCATTATCTCTTAATAGCTGGCGTGCTGTTTTCATATAAATAGGATAATTATCGTGACCTACGTGCTCGAACATGCCAACCGAAACAATACGATCAAATTTTTCATTGATATCACGGTAATCCTGCAGTCTGATATCAATGGGTAAACCTTTACAATAAGTTGCTGCATATTCTTTTTGTTGAGCGGAGATGGTGATACCGACAATGCTAACGCCATAACGCTCCGCTGCATATCGGGCAAGGCCACCCCAACCACAACCAATATCAAGTAGTCGTTGACCGGGGGCTAATTGTAATTTCCGGCAAATTAAATCAAGCTTTGCTTCTTGTGCTTCTGCTAAGGTATTAACTTCTTTCCAGTAACCACAGCTATACATCATACGGCGATCAAGCATGAGTGAGAATAAATCATTGCCAATGTCATAATGTTTATAAGCGACTTCTTTCGCGCGTGCTTTTGATTGGTAATCGATTAATTTACTGAGTAAATGACGAAGGTAGACGCGGAATGGATTTTTAACTTTTTCATCAATACGTGATGTCAGCAGCCTGGTGAAGAAGATATCGAGGCGTGGACAGTCCCACCATTTATCCATATAAGATTCACCGAGGCCGAGTGCCCCTTCGCCTAATACGCGTGTATAAAAAGCATCGTCGTGGATTTGAATGTCCCAGGGTTCTTGTCCATTGACTTTAATGCCTGCTGATTCTGCGAGAGGTATGATAAAATCCTTAGCAAATTGCTTATTCATAAGCCATCCTTTTTACTTATCACCGTTATCCTTTCATGTATGATATACATAGTAATCGTATCTCAATATTAATACGTATTTGCCCTGAAGGAAATGGATGTCTTTTATGAGGGATTGCTACCATGAAGAAAATGCTAGGTTCTATTCTATTATTTATAAGCCTTGTGCATTCGGCGTATGCCTACGTTGGTTTTGATGTATGTAATTATGGTAATGAAAAAGTAAATTCAGTCCTTTGTTATGGACCGGCTGTGTTGATGGGGACAACCATACAGGGTAATGTGAAAGTGGCAGGTTCCCTTAATGCAACGCATGTCACGATGGGAGCGATGGAAATTATTGGTACGGTTGAGATAAATGACGCAACGATCAATGGTGATGTTGAAATAACGGGATCACTCAATGCAACGAAAACCGTTTTCAAAGGAAATATCAAGCTAATCACCGCTGATGCGCAATTCAAATCATCCTGATGCGCAATTCAAATCATC
>MGYG01000054.1 GCA_001801635.1 Gammaproteobacteria bacterium RIFCSPHIGHO2_12_FULL_43_28 | reverse complement strand
CCGGAATGGTCTACATTCGCCCACGTCATTGAGGAGGTTAGTAACAAGATGATGCCGCATGCTAATGTCCATTTAGGCATTTTCAAAAACAAAACTCCTTGCAAGGTGAGTGTTAAAAAGGCTGCAAACCAACCGCGAGGGTAAAGGCAAAATATCGGCATTTTCGCCATGCAAAACGAAATGTAAACAGACCCTGATGATATAGCAAAAATTTCTTACCGAAAAGAGAATTACAAACCGCGAATTGAATGTTAGTGTCGTCCTTGCTCTTGCTATTTATCTAATTTTACATGAAAATAAGGGATCAGGTACCAATATTTCATGGAAAAATATGAAGTATATCAACAAGATAGCTTATCTCATTGTATAAGTTCGGTTAACCCGTTCGCGCTGAGGAGGCGCGCTCTTTGCGCCGTCTCGAAGCGTGAACGACCCGTCACCGCTCACCCCGAGGAGCGTGCAGAGCACGCGTCTCGAGGGGTGAGCGGTGACGGGTTAACCGAACACTTACATCTCATTAAGCAGTTTCCGGCTGTGTGCCTATTAGGTGCAAGACAGGTGGGCAAGACAACCTTGGCTAAGCAGTATAATACAGCCCTGACACGGGAATAAAAGAGGCGCTAGCTTAATGAGCAATGCGATCATATATCATTACGGTGTGTATCTGAATAATTCAACTATTTTTCATGAATTAAACGAAATTATATCTGTTGAGAAGAATAGTGAGATGAAAATAGCAACTACAATTTAACCAAAGCCGGTACTCGGTGTTTCTCATTTTGTTTCTGATTTTCCTTGCGGGTGTATGTGGTCAGAGGCGGAAATGCGACCCACGCAGAAATAATTACTTGCTGCGTGGGAGTCAGTTGTTGATCGCTATAATTCATTCATGTGTTTATAGTCAATCCTAAGAAGAATAAGAACACCTAATTTCATTACGACGTGAAAAATAAATTGAGATTATTTGATTTCCTCCTGGCTTTACAAATAATTTTTGATTTTTACAATCATCATTTATTTTTCCTCCATCATACTCAAATATATTAAAGATATATTCTTTCTCGGCATCAATGCTTAGATCTACGCGGTTATCGCAATCATGTGGATAGCCTGAGCAAATCGAGTAATAGCTTCCGTCAACGGTAAATTGTAAATAATGTGGGTATCCTCGATCCATTCGATAGGTTTCAACCGTTACTGTTTGGTTAGCTAGACTTATTAAAGGGTAAAAGGTGCTGAAAAGCAGTAATTTACTTATATTTCTTTTCAAATTCATGGGAACTTCCTCTGAGTTTAAAAATAGTTGAATAAAAAAATAATTATCAATCTGTCATGTGGAGCAACTTTATTGTGCTTACCCCATTCATTGCATCAACATAACCTATTTACTTATTGATAAAAAGCGACTATTTATCTATGATATGTTCCATATGGATACTAATCGTTTACGACAATTTTGCGTCATAGCAGAAACTGGCAGTATGACCAAAGCTGCAGAACTGCTGCATATCACACATTCTGGCTTATCTAAGGCAATGAAGTTATTACAGGAAGAGCTGGGGTACGCGCTGTTACGTCCGTCAGGTCGGGGCTTGGCACTAACCGATGACGGGATACGCATCTATCAGAACGCCAAGGAATTTCTTGCCAAGGAAGAGCAGCTATTTAACGTAAGGCCTCTGCCACAGAAACAACCCTTAAGAATAGGGACGGTTGAGATTTTCCTGGCGTCTTTGTGCGAGAACTTAGGACTTATGCAAGTCGACAATCACACCGTTACACTTTTAGATTTAAATCCTGGTCAGATCGAACAGTTAGTTGCAGATAGACAGATTGAATATGGTATCACTTATGTCCCTTACCCAATGGATAACATTACCATCATCGAAGCAGGAAAATATCAATTAGGCTGTTATCATCTGCAAGGATATTTTGAAAAAATGAATATCAGTGAAATTCATTTCGTGGTTCCAGCCCTTGGTTTATCAAGTAACCCTTTGGGTATTAAGGAACGTGATGGCTGGTTGGAAAGTGTTACCCCAAGAAACAGGAAATATTCTGTCAATTTGCTTTCAACTGGAATTGAATTAACCTTGCAAGGATTATGCGCCATTTATATTCCTAAATTTCTTGCTAATAACATTAATAAAAATCGAAAGGGCAGCAATAAATTAGTAGAACATGCTATTCCAAGTGTTCAAAAAAATATGCAACGTGTCTTTCTTATCAAGCATAAGGATCAACCAGAAGATAGTTCATTCAGGGAAATAAAAAAATTAACCCAACGATTGGTGCAAAATTAAATGAAGCATTATCTGTTAAGCCTTATGGATAACTAATTTCGACTCCATGTTTCGAATTTTTTTATAATCTAATAAAATGCGCTCGCGGTCTCCGGCCAACGCAATAATTCCAATACTCGTTAAATAATCTACTGTCTCAGGTACAAGGTCACCATTTTTAAACCAAATATATTCATTGAGCAAGGTCGGCAATTTAGAAATTTCAGCGAGGGCTTCAACATTCGATATTGTTCCTTTAGCAGGTGATTTCAAAAAAACAGGTACGACCGATTTTTTAAAACTATATTTTTTTGTCAGGACATCGCCATCCGCATAGACTTCCACTAATTTATCCGCTTGACTACACCCAGTCGCTTCTCGAGCAAACCCAACCACTGGGCCTCCGCACATTCTGGCACCGGACTCGATAAGGCGTGGTCCTTTTTCAGTGAGCATGATTTCAGTGTGGGCAGCGCCCCAGCGAATTCCCAAAGCACCTAGGGCCTTTTGAGTGTAATCAAATAATTCTCCATGCTCTACTTCACTATAAGGCACAAATTCTACGTAATCGAAAACAGTTTTACGATCATGAGATGATGTTTTATTATATTTAATCAAATGCGCCAGATAGTGTTTTCCCTTGGCACTGACAGTGCCAACAGCAAATTCTGTACCAATCGCTTGTTCCTGCACGACAACTGTTTTGCTAACTTTTCCAGTAATTTTAGATGGCTCAGTCAACACCCGATTGAAAGCCGTTTTCCAATTTCCTTTTGCCGAAATGTGAAATACCTTATCACTACCAGCAGACATGGGAGGTTTAATGATAAGCGAGGAATCAACTAATTCGTTTTCTTTGATCCACGTTTCCACTTCATTTTCAGATGAAGCATTGAGTGTCTTAAGGGCCGGCACACCAGCTTCTTCCAACGCTTTTTGCATCAATGCCTTGTGTGATCTATGAAGTGATTTTTTGGGATCATTGGCAAACCCTGGTGTTAAGGTATCAGTCAGATGTTCTGCTAAAGGAACTCCTTCCTCGGTACCAGGAATAATAGCAATAGGGTTGTACTGTCTAAGAACCTCTACCAAATTTAGTTGATCAGGAATAATCTCGACAAAATCTGACGTTTGAACTTTCATTCCAAATCCAACCCAGTCAGATTTAAACGTGACTGCAATAGCAGGTATTCCTCGGGCTTTAAAAGCAGGAGCTAATTCTATTCCTGATGATAATGGATCCACAATGATGACTGGTCTATTCACGTACTAACTCCTTATTTGAGTTTTGAATTAATATCGTAACTGCTCGCTCGTCATTGTGAGGCTTAAGAGCGTTTAGCCGAAGCAATCCACTAATAATTGGATTGCCGCGCCCGCAGAAAGCGCGGGCTCGCAATGACGATGAGTAGTTACTTAATATCAATTGTTAATTTAAATAGAGACGCAACTTTATCTAGCGGCGCGGCCGATTCAATGTAGGAATCAGGTCTCACTAAAATTGCCTGATTCATATAGGGAGAACTATCCGTCCAATAACTCGCTTGGCATTTGTTTGAATAAATCTGAATGACTTTTATAAATTTGGGTAAGCTGAGATTCACTTCATCATCACCAAAAATTAACAGAGTAAATTTAGTATAATTCAACAGAGAATAAAGCCGTGTTTTAACGATCCCGTTAAAAATTTCAACATCAAAAAGTCGCGAGCCGCAGAGTCCCTCATCTCCATAGCGAATCCCCATCCCAGTTATATTCCCTGCACGTTTTTCTACAATTTTTACGTAGTCTTGAGCGTGGGTGCCATTCTGTGAATATTTAGTCGAACGAACAAGTTCACCGGAAGTCTCAATGACACTTTCAGCAACTGGCCTACGCTCATCTTCATAACTTTGTAAAAGTTCTGCAGGAATATCGAAGTTCATCACCCTATTTAATTTCCACATGAGATTGAATGCATCTGCAAGGCCTGTGTTAAGACCTTGTCCGCCATTGACTGAATGGATATGGCATGCATCACCTGCAAGAAAAATTCGATCTTTTACAAAGAATTTTTCGGCAACAGATTCTTTTACTGAAAATTGTGAAAACCAGACAATCGCTTTGAAACGTAAAGTATGAGGCTTTATAGCGTGATTAATTTTGTCAATTGCATCCGGAATGCTAAAATCTTTGGTATCCATTCTTACGTAAAATCGATCAATGTCTCCTTCCCTTGGAATCCACGCCACATCTGATGTTTCTGCCTGAAAAACAATTATTTCAGGAACCTTTGGAAAATTTGTCTCTATCATGCCATCGATGACGGCCCATACAATTTGCGGTCGTATCACTTTAAAAGGTATTTTAAAATGATGACGAACGAAAGAGTGAGAACCATCAGCGCCAATGAGGTAACTAGATTGGATTTTCTCTCCATTTGAGAGCGTAGTGAGACATCCCTTTTTATTAAGCTCAATATTATCAACAGTTGTGGAACGCTTGACTCCCGCTCCCCTCTTACCAAGTTTTTCATCCAACAGATTTTCCAGGTAGGACTGTCCAAGCATAAGAAAATGTTTATGTAAGCAGCCTTCAAGTTCATCCCACCATGAAGATTGACGTGAGATGAATTTTCCATCCGCCCACACAGAACTGGTGTTGCAACGCTTTCCCAACGGATAGAGTTCTGTAAACAGATCTACTAACTCAAGAAGTTGTAATGTACGCGCGTTAAGCGCATCTGCTCTACCAACCTTTAACGGCCCATCAGATTTGTCTACAATAACCGTACGCATGCCGCAAAGATGTCCCAGGTAGGCGCACATGAGTCCTACAGGTCCTGCCCCCACTATAACAACGTCAGCGACTTCAGTGCTCATTGGTAGGACTTAAGACCAGGGTTATCAAAAGGAGGATTACTCAAGACATGAACTCGTTGAAGATGACGCGGAGATTTGGAGACAAATGCTTCTCTACCATGTAGCAATGAAAAGTTATCTGCAATGACGACGTCACCTGCCTGCCATTCATGAGCATAAAAATTACTTGGGGCATAAAGTGCGTGTTTTAAGCTATGGTGAAAGCCCTCTAATTCCAAAAGACCAACGCCAGTAAACTCAAGTTCTGGTGGATTTACAAAACGCCCTTTTTCTTCAGAGGGAGGTTCATTATAACGAATGACAGAAAAGTCTTGATGCGGGTGCTTATTAATAATGGGCGATACTGTCTTACTATGATAAAATTCCATTTTTCGTTGATAGATTCCAGTCACTTTATTCCAAAGATTTTTTGCTTCAGAAGAAGCATATGTTAACGCTAGAATTGTGTTTGAAAAAGTTGTTCTTCCTCCTTGTCCCGCTAGTGGCGCTTTTACACAATGAAAAATCTGAAATTCAGGGACCTC
Organism: Gammaproteobacteria bacterium RIFCSPHIGHO2_12_FULL_43_28; assembly: GCA_001801635.1. Classification (GTDB taxonomy): domain Bacteria; phylum Pseudomonadota; class Gammaproteobacteria; order DSM-16500; family DSM-16500; genus Aquicella. The sequence goes on along the minus strand of MGYG01000054.1, from coordinate 5,126 downwards.
TCGGCGATACATACCATCCCAATGTAGTGGAACGTAATTATTATCAAAAATATGATCTTCTGGATTCTCTTGTTCAATCAGTTCAAGCACTTTTCCGAAAGGCCAAATGCTTATTTCACCCCAACGCTCGCAATACTTTGAAAACGATTCGGTGTCTTGAAAAGTGCGAAATCCCCTCAATACGATGAGATGTTCGCATCTAACAAGTTCGCGCAATCGATCTACATTAAGATCACCCAAATGATCGAGAGATTTTTTAGGTTCCAAAAGTAAACCAAAAGGCCGAATCGGTGTGGTGTTATGCTCCATACAAAACTCCGTGCAGCTTAGAAAATTTTTGTTTATCCTTCAATTCATAATGACTTGGCCGGCCTTCACGGCAAACTAACCGCGCACCAAGGGCTTCAGCTTGCGCACGTTTAAGTAGCAAAAAACTTCCATCTACCTCCATCGCGACACCGTGCCATGGGCTCATCCAACTGTCAGCTTCCATCAGGCGAATACCTAGTTTAGAAGTGCCACACGTCTGAGGATGAATAGAAAGACGAACGGCATGAGGAAAATGCTTCGCTATTAATTCACTCCAAGCTCTACTTCGTTGGATGACGAGGTATGCGCGTTGTCGGCACTCTTTTTGTATCGCGTTGCGGCTAGGGAACTGTCCTGGACGAATCGCATCCTCTACTAGAAAACGTGTCATGCCACAATACTGCCGATGTACTTCTTCATTCTCTATGCTGCATGGCGTTTGACTCCCTTTGCGTACAGCGTCTTTAAGCACTTCCAGCGACTCGCCATATTGCGCCATCAATTGATTCCGCATTCGATTAAACTCCATACCTGAGTACACGTCATCAAGATTGAACATAGAAATAGAAGTGAGAGACATTTTTTTTATTAACAACGATAGTTCTCGCTGATAATCGGTCACATCTATGTCGCGTATACCCACAACATCATTAAAAACCCTGCCATCAGAACATAAAATGACGCGAGCACCTGGCGAATAAATTTTTTGAATTTGTTGGCAAAGATTATTAAGAAACTCGAGCGCAAGTCGCTCAGCCATATCTGGCAGTGTTCCAAGAACTTTCGCCAGATTGGGTGACTTTGCGGGGAACGCCGGCAACACAAATGTTATCGGTTGCTGCGCTTTAATCGCCGAAATAACTTGACGTAAATGCGGCTCGAGGCACGCTTTGCAAGCCGATGTGGCGCATGATTTTTTGGGGCCAGCTATCCTGCGAAACTGCATTACATTTAGCATAATTTTTCGAGCCAAGTGTGACGCGGTTTCGAGCAAAAGCGGAATCTCGCACTTTATTTCTGTTGGTCTAAATAAAAATTTTGTTAACGCCATCGCCACTGTACTCCTCTAATACTGAACGCAGTTTAACAACGGCTTGTCTATTAATAAAATTGATAATTATTATTGTTGACATAGGCAAAACCTATGGTTATACTAGCCAACATATCGTTTTTTCGCGTATCTTCAAAAAGATGAGATGATAAGTATGATGATGATCGCATCACCAAACGATTTAATTTATTTTATTGAAATCTCCAATACCTTAAATTTGTCTCGTACCGCTAAGCGCATTGGTATTAGCCAACCTTCATTAACGCTAGCAGTTAAACGGTTGGAGCAGGTCATCGGAACCGAGCTTTTTATTAGGGGTAAAAATGGCGTGGTGCTCACAAAAGCTGGGCAACGCCTTCTATCTCATGCGAAGCAGTTATTACAATTATGGGATAGCGTAAAATCTGAAAGTCTAGCCTCGCATTATGAAATCCAGGGAAAATTTACGCTTGGCGCTCATTCATCAGTTGCTTTAGGTACTTTATCTGGTTTTTTGCCAACATTGTTAAACGATTATCCAAAATTAGAAATTCAATTAAAACATGATTTATCAAGAAATATTTCAGAAGGGATTATTAATCTTTCTATTGATATTGGGTTGGTAGTCAATCCTGTTAAGCATCCTGATTTAATTATTCATAAACTTTATGATGATAAAGTAACTTTTTGGCATGCAGCAGAAAAAAATGTCACTCAACAAATTGATTCTGGCGAGGCTGTGCTTATCACTGATCCTGATCTTATGCAAACGCAATGGTTATTAAAACGTATTCATCGGCAAGGAATAAAATATAAACGCATGGTAACAAGCAATAATCTAGAAGTGATTGCAAATTTAACGGCAAACGGTGGCGGCATAGGGATTCTTCCAACCTGCGTTGCACTCTCAGCCTATCCTAATAAACTTAAGCCCGTTCCTAAAATGCCCTATTATCATGATGAAATTTGTTTAGTGTATCGACATGAAAATCGGAATATTAAAGCTGTACAGGCAATAATAAGTTCTATTAAAGCATGTTTTATTGGTAAAAAATAAATATTGTTCGCAGCCTTGGAATTCTAACGCGCCAATCTTCACTGAAACAGGCTTGCACAATTGCACTTTCAACAAAATTGAGCAATGTGACTGATACGGATCCCCTTTCGATGAAAAACTACCACTGGCAATCATACTGCGGTGGCTTATTCCAGTTAACTATTCGAGAAAACTCCAAGATTGAATGTGATACTAGCTTGCTCCTGAGTGATTATGTAATTAACGCGAATTCCGGATAAGCCATGCATGTCATGCCAGCTACGCTTGCCTCTAGGTTTTAGAGAACGTTCATCAAACTGTGTCATGCCAGCTAAAAGCACGCTGGCATGACACTGTTCCATAAACACTCTCAGGTTTTACTTAATCTTGGTATTATTATAGATCACTGGATGCCACCTCGCGCAAAAAACGCGCGGCTGGCATGACAGAATTCTATTTGGGAGGTCTATCTATCCAGAATTCGCGTAATTAATTAAATTTAAATAAATTCATGGAATCAGATTGATCATTTACTCTATCTGTATCGCAATTATCTTTATTGAACGGTTTAGGGAACATTTTCAATGAATCAAAACTATGGGATTCGTTTAATGATTTTTTAGCCTTAATTAAACTAGTTGGATACAATACATTGTACAGTTTACCCAATTTGACTTCAAACTCATCATCTGCAGATGAATATATTTTCAACCCTTTACTTGAGTGAAATCTCCAATGTTCGTGACTAATAATATCAGTCGGCTTTTCTACAATAATCATTGTAGAAGCATAAATATTATTTGTAGCAAATGGCTTTAGTGTGTCACTAACCCATGAATCGAGACTGCAAAATTGATTTGTCGACCAGCAAACCAAATCGTATGGTATTTTACGCGAAATATTCGAATCGATCACAGGTTTGATGGGAGATACGCCATATTCAGCATAATCAGTATTACTTATATTTATCCAGTCATAAATAAATTCAATATTTGGAAATATGGCTTGTAGAAAGCTTTTAACCCCAAATTGATCTTTAGATTTCACGTTTGGGGTAGATAAGAAAAATCTTTTGTACCCTATTTGCTGCGAAGCAGGAACAATAACTTCGATTAACTGCCTCAGGCATATTTTTGACATGCCACAATAAAAAGTGTCTCTATCTTTAGATATATTAAGTGTACTTAAAATATCTTGCTTAAACCGTTTTAGCGAGATTGGAAACTCGTCTAGAGGTGCATATTTAATGCATTTATTGCGGTCAAATATATAGTTGTAATTTTTAGCACTCGCAAACAGTAAGCCGCGTTGATTTAGTAACTTTTTAGCATTCATGATATCGCCTATATCACTATCAAAACTATCAAAATCTGAGGCGCTAATGATATCGAATAAGGTGTCATCACTATTTTTTATATAATCATCAAGGTAACTGAAGTGATAAATAGCTATATTTACTTCTGTGGATACTGCTGTTAGCATTTCATATAGTTGATCGAGTTGCTCAGAATAGCAGTAAGGCTCGATGAGAACTATATTGAATTGCATAATGCGGGCTTCTGTGATTAATCGATAGAGTAAGACGTAATCTTGCAGTAACCCACCTGATCCCATACTGAGATAATTGAAGATTTTTGATTCTTTATCGAAACGATGCTTTAATGCAAATTGGATAATTTCATCTTCATATTGTTTTCGTCTTGGATTTTGCAATCGATCAAAATGATGGCACCTACACTCTGTTAGTGCAGGTGGCAGTAAATAAAGGAGATGTGTTGAACTGTCGCCAATTTTTATCAAAGACTCTTCTAACGTCTTGAAAGTATCAACAAATCGTATTTGTGAATTGTCAAATTTTTCGACCTGTATCAACTCAAGCGGCAGTTCATCGAGTGGGAATTTATCTGCCGAATTTTCTGGCTTGTTTGTAATTTTTTTCGATTCTTCTAGATTCTGGTATCTGCTATCTGCCATCACTCACCTCGTTTATAAATCTCTTTTTTAGAGAACATTCGTCAAACTGTGTCATGCCAGCGTGCTTTTAGCTGGCATGACACAGTTCCATAAACACTCTCATTTTTTATATCGGCCATTAATTTAACATATCAATCTTTGGGAAAAAAACCTTGCGCTTTACGCAGCAGGGTTACTCACCCGGCATCTTACTGAATCACGCAATGATGACTGTCTCTTTGGTTCCTCTCGCTTAGTAACGATATTTTGCCTGTTGATAAGGTTGTTGTTTTTGCTCGACATAAGTTTTGAAAATCTGACAAGCGCACAACAAAGCATGCCTTACATGATACGCCGGTCGGCCCTCCCCGCACAAAATAACTATACACAAAATGAGAAACACCGAGATTAGGATCAAAGAATGGCGTCTTTTTATCATCCAGCACCTTGCCCCGCGTTAACTTTTTCTTCTCATCTACTACTCTCCCCATACCATCGCACATTGCTTGTGCCAAGTTCGCGGGGAAAAAGCGTTCAATAAAACCTATTAACTTGATGGCCGATAATCTATTCTTGTCACTGTTAAATCCACCGAAATCATCGTAGTGTTCATCATACAACTTTAGCGCCTCTTCAAAGAGCGCTTCATTAAAATGATAGCCCGTGGTGATGACACCTTTTATCTGATTTTTGAGATAGTTTTGAAATTCCGCTACCGCCTTCTTGGCTTCTGCAAGACCAGTTGTTTTATCCTTTTTAATCGCGGCAAATACTTTATTGAGCTCAAAAGAATCACTC
>MGYG01000053.1:16423-18443 GCA_001801635.1 Gammaproteobacteria bacterium RIFCSPHIGHO2_12_FULL_43_28 | reverse complement strand
AACAATAATCAGTTTGTTCTTAAGTGCACAGAGAATGTTGGTATGATGCACACTGATGTCACTCGGTTGCGCCAAAGCATACTGAATTTAATCAGTAATTCGAGCAAGTTCACAAAGGATGGAACGATACAGTTGGTGATTAGCCGACTAAGCAGTACCTCTGAAGACTGGATTGAATTTAGCGTTTCTGATACTGGTATTGGGATGACACCAGAACAGCTTAATAAACTTTTTCAGCCCTTTATGCAGGCAGATGCGTCGACAACACGACAATATGGTGGAACGGGGCTGGGACTGCATTTGACTAGACGATTTTGTCACATGCTGGGCGGAGACGTGATGGTCACCAGTGAATACGGTAAGGGATCAACCTTTACTGTGCATTTACCAGCAAAGAGCAAGATAGGTACCGAGAAATCAACGATTACCGGCACGAAAATTTCAGAAGTTAAAGTCAAACCGGGCTCGACAACGGACGAAAAAAATGGCAGAAAAACAATTTTGATTGTAGATGATAATATTGATGTCCATCATGCGCTGGAAACAGATATGATGAAAATGAATGTCAACATTTTGCATGCCTATAACGGTGAGGAAGCGCTTAAGCTAGCAAAAGAGCACAAACCCGATATGATTACCTTAGATATCGAAATGCCTATTATGGATGGCTGGGCAGCACTCGGTGAATTAAAAAATGATGTAACCACCAATAGCATTCCGATTATTGTTGTTTCTAGAACAAACGATAAAGAGCTTGGTTACGCACTCAATGCAACAGATTATCTCACGAAGCCGGTTGACCCTGCTCTCTTGACTTCATGCGTGAAAAAATATTTAGGCAGTCAAACGCATGACACTATTATGGTCGTTGATGATGAAGATAGTGTTCGTGAAATATTAAGTAGGACAATGATAAAAAATGGCTGGGACGTGGTGGAAGCGACCAATGGCAAAGAAGCGCTTGATAAGTTAACGACAATGGAAAAACTCCCTTCACTCATCTTGTTAGACCTGATGATGCCGATTGTCGATGGATTTCAAGTCATCGAAGCAATGAAAAAGAACCTAATTTTAAGCAAGATCCCCATTATTGTGGTGACGGCAAAAGATATTACAGAAGAAGAAAAGAAACTATTAAATAGCACGGCGAGATCAGTGTTCACAAAAGGTGCTTTTAGGCGCCGTGAGTTAGCGGCTGAAATTTATGAACAGCTCGGAATAAGCCCATTGCAATTGTCTCAAGAGACGTTAAAAGCAAAAGCTCAGAAAGGGGCCTTGCCCATCGTGCTTATTATTGATGATGATCGTGCATTGCATCGATTATTGGAAACCGATTTTACAAAAGCGGGATTTAAAACATTGCATGCCTTCAATGGAGAGGAAGGGGTAAAGCTCGCGAGAGAGTACAAACCCGATATTATTACGCTTGATATTAATATGCCTATCATGGACGGCTGGTCTGCACTTAACATACTAAAAAAAGATATGAGCACCTCAAATATTCCCGTCGTTATTCTTTCTATGATGGAAGACAAAGACCTGGGATATGCATTAAAAGCGACGGATTACTTGGTCAAACCCATCAATCCGAAAGAATTAATTACCATCTTGAATAAACATCTTCATCATGAAACACATATCAATATTATGATTGTTGATGATGATCAAAATGTTCGTGAAATACTAAATCATGCCATTAAAAAAGCAGGTTGGGAGGCTGTAGAGGCAGAAAATGGTAGAAAAGCCATTGAATATTTGGAAACGGCTAAGGAACTTCCAACCCTCATGTTGCTTGATTTAATGATGCCAGAATTAGATGGATTTCAAGTTATTAAATTAATGAAACAAAATCATTTATGGAAAAAAGTCCCGATTATTATCATCACCGCAAAAGATTTAACGGAAGAAGATAAACGAATGTTAAATTCTGGTATCGAGTCAATATTTTTAAAAGGTGCATACAAACGTCAACAACTGATTGAGGCGATATGCAAGCAGATTGAAATCTCAACCAAGCAAC
>MGYG01000053.1:6092-16391 GCA_001801635.1 Gammaproteobacteria bacterium RIFCSPHIGHO2_12_FULL_43_28 | reverse complement strand
TTAAGAGCATGGATGAAACTAAGCAGATCCCCGTTATTGCGTTGACCGCACACGCAATGGAAGGCGATAAAGAGAAAGCGCTTGAGGCTGGTTGTAATGATTACGATACTAAACCCGTTGAATTGCCTCGTCTTTTACAAAAAATACAGCAACTTTTAGGCCAAACCTAGTGGTTTGATGTTTTGGAGTAAGTGTGATGGATAGAGAATCAATATTGTTAGGAAGATTAAAAAATATTTATTTGCAAATCACCACGCACGCCAATGTCATCGAGGAATATTTACAATCACTTGCAATAGCCAAAACGGATGATGTTTTAAAGCAAGCCGCCTCTGATATTGAAAAAATACACGAGGCAGTGAGCATACTCAACACTCAATCCGAGCAGCTAAAAAAAATTGATGTTAATGCCGTCAATTTTTCAAAACAACTTATCACCTTGCGCCATGATTTACGTTCGGCAGTCAATGCCATTAAGGGTTATTCGGAAGTTGTATTGGAAATAATGGAAGAATTTCACCAAACTAATTTTGCAGGTATCTTTCGCGCGATTATAGCTATTGCTTTGCAGGTGCTACACACCATTGATGAGATTCGTGAGCTGCCGCAGGTAGGAGCAGATATCGTGGCCGATGCTACCGTGTTACGTGATATTAAAATTCCTGTATATACAACCACAGATAAAGTTATCGAGGCGGTTGACTATGGCATAGTGAAAGAAACCACAAAAGCATCACCTAAGAAAAAAGAGACTATCTCTCCTTTCTCTGTTAAATACGCGCCAGAATTCGGTAAGCAATGGCTAGAAAAAGAGGAGAAAAAAAAGAACCTCGTATTAGTGGTTGATGATTTAGTCACTAATCGGGATTTGATATCAGATTGGTTAATGTTAAAACATTATCGGGTCATTACCGCAAAAGATGGTTATGAGGCGTTAAAAATCCTTGATCAACACGATAATATTGATGTTATTTTGCTTGATGTGATGATGCCAGGTATGGATGGGTATGAAGTTCTTCAACACATTAAATCATCGAAAAAATATTCAGATACACCTGTGATTATGATTTCTGCAATGGATGAAATGGACACCATTGTACGTTGTATTAAACTTGGTGCAGAAGATTACCTGACTAAACCCTTTAACCCTTTTTTATTAGGTGCGCGAATCTCATCATGCATTGAGAAAAAGCAATTACACGATATAGAAAAAGCTTATATGGCGCGCATAGAAGAAGAAATGAGTATTGCACAACATATTCAGCTTTCTATGTTGCCTACACAATTTCCAGAATCAAGCAATTTTTCAATTTACGGTAAATCCATTCCAGCAAAAGAAGTGGGCGGCGATTTTTACGATTTTTATCTTTTTCCTGAGGGAAAAATTGGGTTTGTTATCGGTGATGTATCAGGTAAAGGCATACCCGCTGCTTTATTTATGGCGGTCTCAAGGACTGTTTTATATTCTTTAGCGACATTATCAAACACACCAGGGCAATATATTGAATATGCGAATAAACTCCTACAAAAAGAAAATGAAGCTTTGATGTTTGTTACCCTTTTTTACGGGGTTTTAGATCAAACGACGGGGCATTTGGCCTACATTAATTGCGGACATTTTTTACCGATTACACTGCGTGCTACTGGAAAGGTCGATTTACTCGGTGAAAGTGACGGCTCTGCCTTGGGCGTCATTAAAGATCTACAGTTTCGCCAGCATACCGCCATGATGAATCCTGGCGATCTCATTTTGTTATATACAGACGGTATAACAGATGCCATGAATAAAGAAGGTGAAGAGTATGGCATTGGAAGATTATTGAAACGCGTAAAAACGGAAAAGCACTATGACCCTAAGTCTATGATTGATGATATCGCTAATGATGTGAACAAATATGTAGAGGGGCAAGAACAGTATGATGACATTACGGCTTTGGCATTGCTATTTAAATCATACTATAAAAAGCAGTGAGAGCTAGGAAAATACGAGAACATTCATCAAACGGTGTCATGCCAGCCGCACGCTTTTTGTGCGAGATGGCATCCAGAAGTCAAACAAAATGCTAGAGGTAATGTTAGCTAAGTATGACAGACTATTTTCAAAACCTGGATGCCAGCTAAAAGCGTGCTGGCATGACAGAGATGCTAAAAACACGCTGGCATGACACAGTTCCATAAACACTCTCGAAAATACAGGACATTGTGCACAGAAAATATAATATACATTTGAAAGATGATATCTCTCAGCTGATTAAGCTAGAGAATAATATAAAGCAGTTTAGTAAGGAAAATGCTTTGTCTGATGATTTGTCCTATTTTATCAATCTTGTGTGTGAAGAAATATTTGTTAATACGATTACTTATGGGAAAGCAAAGGCTTCTTCAATTGAAGTAATATTTAATTTTGCAATAAAAGATAATGTATTGGCGATTATCATTGAAGATAATGGGATGCCATTTAATCCCTTGCAGATTGCATCACCAAAGACTGACCTGCAACTAACTGAGCGACCAGTGGGTAAGCTAGGTATTTTTCTGACTCGACAGTGGGCCAATACCATCAATTACAAGCGTGAGAATGAGAAAAACATTTTGAGTTTGAAAAAAACAATCGGATAACTGGAGAGTGTTTATGAAACTGTGTCATGCCATACTGGAACCGTGTCATGTCATGCCAGCGAAAGCTGGCACCCAGCGTCTGAGAAAAGCCTGGGTGCCAGCTTTCGCTGGCATGACACAGTTTCATAAACACTCCCAATAACTGACAAGCGATAAAGGAGGATTGTTATGCTAATATCAGAAGTCGTCGGTTCTAAAATTGTTTTGCATGCAAATGGGCGGATCGATTCACGTACCTCACAGAATTTTGAAAAACAATTCCTTGAAGCGATAGGCGCGGGTAATGAAGCAGTCATCATCGATTTTAAAGGGATTGAATACATCAGCAGTGCTGGTTTGCGATCGCTATTAATAATTGCGAAACACATGCAAGAAGCAAATCGTGATATTGCTTTATGTGCGATGAATGAAAATGTCATTGAGGTTATCAGGATTACGGGATTTCTATCCTTGTTCACTATCTACCCTGATTTGAATACGGCTATTAAAAAGATGAAAAAATGACACGCCCGCAAAAAAAAACGCGGGCTCGCAGACGTGCGAGCGGTTAGGTTTTATCTGACTTGTTAGGCTTAACTATACAGGGAAGAGTGACCGTAAAGATTGTTCCTTTACCATGTTCACTTTCTACTTTTACCTCGCCGCCCATCAGCTCGGTTAATTTTTTTGTAATCGCCAGGCCAAGACCCGCGCCGCCATATTTTCTGGTAATCGATGCATCCGCTTGAGAAAATGCTTCAAAAAGCTTGTTCATTTGCTTTGCTGAGATGCCTATGCCTTTGTCCATGATTTTAAATTCTACAAAATCATTGTGTTTTTTGACAGACAATGTCACCTGGCTTTTCTCGGAAAATTTCCCTGCATTGCTAATTAAGTTAATAATGATTTGTTTTAATTTAACACTGTCCGCGTGCATGGTGCCGAGAGACTTATCAGCTTCGACAACAAGCTGGTTAGCATTTTTTGCCAACAACGATTCGCTTTGCATTTTGATTTCATCAATCAAGAGATAAAGATCAAAATCTTCTAATACAAACTCAATTTTTCCAGCTTCAATTTTGGATAAATCAAGAATAGCATTGATTAAATTTAGCAGATGTTTGCTCGATTTAATAATACGCTGCAATTGTTCAACGTTAGCTTTATCATCTGCCTCAATCTCATCTTCTAAAAGAATTTCACTTAAGCCGATGACTGAATTGAGTGGTGTACGCAATTCGTGACTCATATTTGCAAGAAAATTGGTTTTTGTCCGGCTTGCTTCTTCCGCGGCCATGGCAGCTTGCCTCGCTGTTATCAGCAATTCCTCATGTAATTCAAAGTTTTTTTTATTTGCATCTTTAACTTCCTGATTTTTTTGTTCTAATTGGGCTGTTTGTTCTCGCACACGCTGTAGAAGTTGGTCGTGTGCTTTTTTAATTTCATTTCTGTATTGATTTTCTAGTTTTAACGCTTGCTCCATGGATAATTTCCATTGTTGAATATTTTTATAAATTATAATCCAGGCGGCAACCAGGAGAATTAATACAATGAATCCGCCAAGTATGGCCATATTGGCGCCGAGGGTTTTAATTGCATAATAGCTGTAAACGAGGAACCAACATAATAAAATGAACGTGACCAAAATGGCCGCACTAATGACAGCGATGGGAAATTGCGGTGAGCCATTTTCCTTTTGAGTATCTCTGTCCATAATCTACCTGACGCTAGCCCCAGAGTGGCAAGATGAGAAAAGTCAGCCTACTTCTTGATTATACGCCATCTTTGAGGTTTTAAGCCTATCTCTATATGACAATTTCTTGATGTGGCCAAGTATTACCAGCCATTTGTTTTACATAGCGATTTAATCTGGCCATTAATTGACCTTTTAAAATGCGTTAACGTTTAATTCATCCCATTTTGCCGCAATAGTGCATCCACTGTCGGTTCTCTACCACGGAAGGCAATGAATGATTCCATGGGTTCGCGCACGCCGCCGACTTCTAAGATATTTTCCATGTAGGAATGTCCGGTTGCAGGATCAAAAATTCCTTTTTCTTCAAATTGCCCATAAGCATCGGCGGATAATACTTCTGCCCATTTATAGCTATAATAACCCGCCGCATAACCGCCGCCAAAAATGTGCGCGAAGCTATGTTGGAAACGATTAAATGCAGGGACGTTGATGATGGCGGTTTCTTTGCGAACGCCATCTAAAATAGTTTGTATTTGATTTACTTTTGTCGGATCGTAATGAAGATGTAATTTAAAATCAAATAAGGAAAATTCCAGTTGTCGCACCATTTGTAAACCCGTTTGAAAATGTTTGGCAGCAAGCATTTTTTGATACAAATCATCTGGCATGGGTTTATGGGTTTCATGGTGTTCTGCAATTAAATCGAGCACTTCTTTTTCAAAGCAGTAATATTCCATGAATTGACTGGGGAATTCGACAGCATCCCAAGGCACGCCATTAATGCCCGCCACCGAAGGGTAATCTACTTTAGTTAACATATGATGCAAGCAGTGACCGAATTCATGAAATAAAGTAAGCACGTCATCATGCGTCAAAAGGGCAGGTTTGCCATTGACTGGCGGCATGAAATTACACGTAAGATAAGCAACGGGATATTGCACGCCAGAACCATTTAAACGGCGGCGTGTCACGCAATCATCCATCCAGGCACCATCACGTTTGTGTTCGCGCGCATAAAGATCAATATAAAAGCCGCCACGTAAGGCATTATTTGCATCATACACAGAATAAAATTTCACATCGGGATGCCAAACATCGATGCCGCTTTCTTCTTGTATCGTTAATCCATAAATTTTATTAACGATGGTAAAAAGGCCTTGCATGACTTTCTGGATGGGAAAGTACGGGCGCAAATCTTCTTGTGAAAAGCAAAACACATTTTCACGTAATTTCTCAGAATAATAGGGAATGTCCCATGCTTCTAACGTGGTGATGTTGTCCATCGCTTTCGCGAGTGTTGCTAGCGCTTTCATTTCTTTTAGAGCGATAGGTTTGCTGCGTTTTAGCAGATCGTTTAAAAAACTAATCACATGTTCTGGTTTTTTTGCCATCTTGGTGGCGAGTGAGTATTCAGCAAAATTAGCAAAGTCGAGTAGTTGTGCCATTTCATGGCGAACTTGCATGATGTTTTCCATGACGCTCGTGTTGTTCCACTTGCCTTTATTAGGCCCTTGATCAGATGCTCGTGTTACATAGGCTTCATAAAGTTGTCGGCGAAGGTCGCGATTGCACAGTGATTTAATCGCGGTTGAATACGATGGATGATCGAGGGTGATGACATAACCATCGAGATTACGTTGCTTTGCATTTTCCTTTGCAAGATGTAAGGCTTGCTGTGTTAATCCTTCTAATTGCGTGTAATCAGTCAAGTGAAGTATCCAGCCATGGGTTGCATCAAGTAAGTTTTCAGCGAATTTCGTCATGAGCTCGCTGTATTTTTTCTGCAAATCCGCAAGGCGCGCTTTTTTGTCTTTTGGCAAATGAATACCAGCGAGTTTAAAATCACGCAAATCATTGTCGATGATTTTGCGCTCTGCAGCGTTAAGGCTCGCTTTATTAACGTGTAGAGCGAATGACGTCACGGCTTGAAAAAGTGGCTCGCTTTGCGATAATTCGGTATGATATTCGGTTAAAATTGGCAGCGTTTCATTATAAGCCTTACGTAAGTCTTCTGTTTCCATGACGCTGTGTAAATGCCCTATAGGCGACCATACTTTGTTTAAATCATCGGCCAGCTCTTCCAGTGGCTGCATGAGGGTGTCCCAGGCATAGGGCTTAGGGGCCGCTAGAATCGCTTTAATACGGTCTTTGTTCTTTTTGATCAAAGTTTCGACAGAATATCTAATATTGTCCGGTTTTATTATCGTAAAGCGCGGCAGCAAGCCTTTGTCAAAAGGTGGCTTTCTCATGGAAGCGCTCCTTTATTATTGTTTCTTATGATATTTTTATATTATGGCTCATAAAGAGCCCATGATTATAGGATACCATCTCCTCAATCAGAATAAGAGTGGTATAATCGGCGGCTCACACTAACTGTTTAAATATTAAGAAAACAATTATGGACCGATCTCTAGCGAACGATAATCACCTTGCTACGCACACTTTCCAAGGCCTCATCGCCACTCTGCAGGCATTTTGGGGGCGGCATGGGTGCGCAATCTTGCAACCCCTTGATATGGAAGTGGGTGCGGGGACTTTTCATCCGGCGAGCTTTTTAGGGGCAGTCGGCCCCGAGCCATGGCGAGCGGCCTTTGTTCAACCCAGCCGGCGGCCGACCGATGGACGCTACGGCGATAATCCTAATCGTCTTTATCGACACCATCAATTTCAAGTCTTGTTGAAGCCTTCACCGATGGAGATACAGGAACTTTACCTGGATTCATTGCGCGCATTAGGGGTTGATCCTTTGGTTGATGATGTGCGTTTCGTGGAAGATAACTGGGAATCACCTACGTTGGGCGCATGGGGCTTGGGTTGGGAGGTCTGGTTGAATGGCATGGAAGTGACGCAATTCACTTATTTTCAACAAGTCGGAGGCTTGGAATGTAAGCCAGTGACGGGTGAACTTGCGTATGGTTTAGAGCGTCTTTCGATGTCATTGCAAGGCGTTGATAATGTGTATGACCTCGTTTGGTGTAAAGGTCCGCAAGGAGTGGTGACGTACGGTGATGTTTGCCGCCAGTTTGAAATGGAAATGTCAACCTATAGTTTTGAGCTCGCGAATGTTGATGCACTTCAACAACATTTTCTTTTTTATGAAAAAGAAAGCGAGCGTTTGATTGAAGCACGTTTAGCCGTGCCCGCTTATGAAATGGTGATGAAAGCATCGCATACGTTTAATTTATTGGATGCGAGAGGCGCGATTTCTGTGACGGAACGCCAACATTATATTTTAAAAATACGCCGCTTGGCAAAAGCCGTTGCTCTTTGTTACTACGAAGCGCGTGAAGCACTTGGTTTTCCTTTGCTAAAAGAATCAGTGAGCCAGGAATAAAATGAAAAAGCACGATGATTTTTTAATAGAAATTTTAACCGAAGAATTACCACCGAAAGCACTCAATGTATTAGCAGCTGCATTTTATACGATACTAGGAGAGCGATTAGAAAAATCAGGTCTTTCATTTAATGAAATGCAATATTTTGCCGCACCACGCCGTTTGGCCGTGTTGGTGAAAGCGCTAGCTTCACATCAAGCGGATCAACGGATTGAGCGCAAAGGGCCTGCTTTAAAAGCGGCATTTGATGCGAAAGGTCAACCATCCAAAGCTTGCATTGGTTTTGCCAATTCACTCGGCGTAACGCCAGCTGACTTAAAAACCATTAAAAATGAACAAGGCGAATGGGTTGGTTTGTTGCAACATGTGTCTGGAAAATCCGTCGATGTATTGATGCCAGAAATAGTAGAGCAAGTCGTGAATGCATTACCTATCCCAAAGCGTATGCGTTGGGGCAATGACGATACGCAATTTGTTCGCCCAGTACATGCGGTCATGATGATGTATGGCAAAAACGTTATTCATACCACGTTGCTTGGCTGTAAAGCAGATAACAAAACACGCGGTCATCGTTTTCATGCGCCTGATTGGATCACGCTTCCTGAAGCATCCGCTTATGCCGGAACACTTGCGAAATATGCACACGTTATTGCTGATTTTGCCGGACGTCGTGAAATTATTCGTGATGGAGCGCAGCGTGCTGCAGACGAAAAAACAAAAGGGAAAGGACGAATATTAATTTCAAGCGATGCATTTTTAGATGAAGTGACGGGACTCGTTGAATGGCCAGTTGCATTGTGTGGTAGCTTTGAAGCGAAGTATTTAGAATTACCTAAAGAAGTATTAATTTCTTCGATGGAAGATCATCAACGCTATTTCCCCGTGATCGATGCAAATGATCAGTTGCTGCCTTATTTTGTAACGATCAGTAATATTGAAAGCGCCGACGTTTTGCGCGTGATTCATGGTAATGAACGGGTGATACGCGCACGTTTAGCGGATGCCGCTTTCTTTTATCAAACCGATAAAACAGTATCGCTTGCATCCCGTGTCGATAAATTAAATCATATTATTTTCCAAGCAAAATTGGGCACGGTCCGCGATAAAATGGAACGTGTTACACGGCTTGCGTCGGCTATTGCGAATTGCACTCATGCGGCGGTTGACAAAACAAAACAAGCGGCGCAGCTTGCGAAAGCTGATTTAACCACGCAGATGGTTGGTGAATTTCCCGAGTTGCAAGGAGTGATGGGTTATTACTATGCATTGCATGATGGCGAAGATGAGACGGTTGCTATCGCAATTAAAGAACATTATCTCCCACGCTTTGCAGGTGATGCGTTGCCAACAACACCCGAAGGACAAGCATTAGCAATCGCAGATCGCATTGATACCTTGATTGGTACCTTTGGAGTGAATCAAATCCCAACGGGTGATAAAGATCCTTACGGTTTGCGTCGTGCCGCACTTGGTGTCTTGCGCATTTTGATTGAAAAAGAAATTCATCTTGATCTTAAAGCACTGCTCGTGACAGCGCAAACGGCTTACGGAAATTTAATTACTAATAAGGAAGCAGCATCACACGTATTAAGCTTTATGCAAGAAAGATTACGTGCCTGGTATCTGGAGCAAGGTGTGACACCCGATATTTTTGCAGCCGTCGCAGCAATCGAGATTCGCGATCCACTGGATGCGCATCAACGTTTGCTCGCCGTGCAATCCTTTAAGCAATTAAGCGCTGCAAAAGCGCTAAGTTCAGCGAATAAGCGCGTTAGCAATATTCTGGCAAAATATACCGAGTCGATTGCCGCTCAATCGGTTGACCCTAAACAATTTGAAAATGATGCGGAAAAAAATCTCGCGCGTGAATTGGAAGCGAAAGCGGGCATTGTGACGAATTTATCTCAAGTACAAAAATACGATGAAGTCTTGCTGCAATTATCTGAATTGCGCAAACCCATCGATGATTTTTTTGATACAGTCATGGTGATGACGGAAGATCGCGCCAAACGCGAAAACCGCATTTTATTACTGCGCCAGTTGCGGCACTTATTCTTGCAAGTCGCTGATATTGCGCTGTTGCAGTAAATCAATAAATAGACAAGCCCGGATTAGCGCAGCGTAATCCGGGAACATTAAGCTGCATACTAGAACGTGCTTTTCAAGTTAGAGAAAGGATATACTCTTTCTATTATTCAGGGAGGAAGATAAATGCGGTTCACACGTCTATTCTCAGTGGTCATTAGCGGTATGACAGCGCTTTCCCTCGCAACGCCAGCATTCGCCGTGTTGCCAGCGCCTTTTGGTTGGTACGTTGACGGTAATCTGGGTATTAGTAAGCTATCGGATGATAATTACACTGGCTCAACCGATTCATCAGGCTATGGCGGCAGCGTTGATTTTGGTTATAAATTCATGCCCTATTTTACCACCGAGCTTGGTTATACACGGTATGCAAACATCGATATTAAAAATTCTGCAGGGACAAAAGCCGCCAAAGTGCAGAATGATTCCCTTTATCTTGCTGGAAAAGGGATTGTTCCGGTCGAAGGCTGGGGTTTTGAATTGTTTGGTAAGTTAGGCATACAGCGCCTCAATTCCCGTGTCACCATCAGTGATAGTGCGTCCGCCGCAAGTCTTGGGATTACGAGTAGTCGTCATAAAAAGACA
>MGYG01000053.1:5777-6080 GCA_001801635.1 Gammaproteobacteria bacterium RIFCSPHIGHO2_12_FULL_43_28 | reverse complement strand
TCATAAAAAGACAGGGCTTTATGTCGGCGCTGGCGGCGAATACTACTTTATGCCAGAGGTGGCTGTGCTCGTCCAATGGGCGCGTTCAATTGGGGATAATACAACGGGGACGCTGGATCTCTACTCAATCGGGCTATCGCTCATGCTGAGTTAGGGGCCTCAATGCTCACCCGTCATTGCGAGCCCGCGCTTTTTGCGGGCGTGGCAATCCAGTTTTCGACTGCCTCTTGGATTGCTTCGTCGCAAAAAGCGCTCCTCGCAACGACGTACCTCCTGCAGCATACACTGAGCTCATCCGTTTCA
>MGYG01000053.1:0-5756 GCA_001801635.1 Gammaproteobacteria bacterium RIFCSPHIGHO2_12_FULL_43_28 | reverse complement strand
CGCGTGTGCGCTTTGCTCGAGTGCAACATAGGCAGCTTTTCCTAAGGCATAAGGGACGATTGGGTCTTCAGTTCCGTGCGCAATGAAAATTGGCGTACGCGTGTTGGTCGCTGATGTGCTAGCCAAGACTTTTTCTGCTAAAGGCAGGTAGCCAGAGAGTGCGAGAATGCCCGCAAGTGGTTTTTGGTAACGTAAGCCAGTTGAGAGAGCGATGACAGCGCCTTGTGAAAATCCTGCCAGGATAATATTTTCCGTTGCAATGCCGCGTGCAACTTCTTGATCAATGTATTGGTTAATGAGCTCAACTGAAGCTAAAATGCCTGCTTCGTCAATTTTTGTTTGACTGTTGAGCGAATAGATATCGTACCAAGCTCGCATCTCGTCACCATTATTAATCGTTACTGGCATGATAGGTGCGTGAGGAAAAATAAAACGAATACCTAATTCTGGCGGAAGTTTGAGCTCAGGAACGATGGGAACAAAGTCGCTGCCATCCGCACCAAGACCGTGTAACCAAATAATGGAATGCTTTGCGGTTACTTTTGCGTCAATTTCAATCGCTTTTGAGGATTTTGATGCTATCATGATTAATCCCTTCCCTCAGGTAAGAATGCGGTTACGATAAAAGTAGGTCATGTTACGTTCTAAGTGGTTTTGCGTCCACCGCTTCTTTTAACCGTCTGTACATGACAAAAAACACATACTAGCCATTCACCCTTCGAGACGGCGCAAAAAACGCGCCTCTGAGTGCGAACGGCCCAGTTAATAAGCATATTTAGAACCCGTTCGTGCTGAGGAGGCGCGTTTTTTGCGCCGTCTCGAAGCATGAACGGGCAATTTAAATTTTGTCGCGCACAGAGCTTTTAACCATAATTTCCTTGCCTTCATTGTCATAAAAATAACATAATAATTGATGTCGATTTAAATTCGGTTAGGTCTGATAACAGGGAAGGGAGTTCTTATGAAAAAGCATTTACGTTCTATGGTTGGTGTAACCTTGCTTGAAATTATGCTTGTTTTAGCAATTGCGGCAATGGTTATCGTTATGTCTGTTCGTTATTATCAATCAGCTACATCATCCCAACAAGCAAACGGCGTTTTGGCGCAAATCCAAGCCATCACTGCTGCTGCCGATAGCCTTGCACAAGCATCAGGTTCTTATGCAACGGGTGGTGTTGCAACAGCAACGGTTCAAAATCTCGTTCCACAAAACTCAATGACGGCTCCATGGGGTGGCGCGATTACCGTTACGAACGCAACGGCAAGTACCTATGATGTATCGGTTGCAACAACACCGGCTGCTGTTTGCCCATTGATCACATCAAGATTGGGTGCTAATAATCACTTTACCACCGTAGCTTGTACAGGTGGCGGTGCATTGTCCTATACCTACGCAGCAAATCCGTAATTAAGTTAGGTTGCTTATACGGGTATGATGTTTAAATGGTATTGAGAAATACACTAACAACATATGGGCCAGTCGCAAAGTTCTTGCACTGGCTCATATTTTTTCTTGTCATCATCATGTTAACGTTTGGGTTTTTTCTTGGTGATGTTCCAAATGGTTATAAACCGGTTGCTTATAATACGCATAAGTTAATTGGCCTCACTATTCTTATGCTGATATTGCTGCGTGGGTGTTGGGCGCTTTTAAATGTGAAACCCATGCTACCCATCGGTACACCTGCTTACCAAAAATTAGCCGAACGCGTTGTTCACTTTACCTTGTATGTCTTATTGATTGCCATGCCACTGGCTGGCTGGATTGGTTCTGTTGCAGCGAATAAACCGCCATCGTTAGGTCATTGGAAAATTTGGTTACCAATCGCAGAAAATAAGCTAGTTAATCAAGTTGCATTTTCATTTCACTACATCATTGCACTGACAATCATTCTATTTGTATCAATTCACGTTTTGGCTGCGTTATATCATCATTACATCAAAAAGGATGATATTTTAAGGCGTATGTTGCCACATCGCCATTGATGTTTGCCAATCACATCGTAAGGCGTGCCCCGTTTCATTGAGTTGCAAGCGTAATTTATCTTGTTTTGAATGACGCGGCTGCGTATGCATGGTCCGCTCAATAAGCCATTGTGCTTCTTTTACCGCTTGACGGATATACGAACTGCTCGATGCTTTTTGCTGCTCAAAGAAAATGGTATTCGCTAGATGGTGAATCACTTCGGGCGCATAGTCTAACTCCACCCCATAATATTGTTTGATCACGGCGCCAAGCGTATCAAATTGCTGTCGCAATATTCGTTCGATGGCTGATTTTTGCGGTTTTACAAAGGGAATAATATGGGATGATTGTGATAACGTGTTTGGTAAGGCTACTGATAGAAGTATACTCGCTGCATCAGCCAGATCAGACGTTTGTTGTCCGTGCGTAGGATGTGAATGCGGAATCTCTTTCATCACAAGTTGCATAAGATCAATGGGGTTGGTTTCATTTTGTTGAGACGTGTTTGCGGTTAGCTCTTTAAATCTATCCGATCCTAGTGTGGTGGTGAAAATCAGTAACGATTGATGAAATTTGCATTTTTTATTTTTCTCATTGTAGAGTTCACCTGTTTTCAACATTTCCTCTACTTCAGAAAGTAGTGCTGATGATGCTGTCTCAATCTTTTCAAAGAGAATAATAGCGTAGGGTTTTTCGCGAATAATGTCTTCGAGTAAGAAGCGTTGTGTGCTCCCGTAGCTTTTTGCTTTTAAGTGAAGTAGCGAATTATCGTTTGCGCTGATGCGCACAAAATAAAGCATATGGGGCTCGCCAAACAATTGTCTTGCGAGTGTGACAGCCGCTGTTTTTTTGCCCGCATGCGTTTGTCCGACAAACAGAAAATGACATAACGGCCCAATATGCTTTTTAAGAGACAATTGTGATTGTTGTAGTAGTTTGCCAATCGTTGAAATGGCGACGTCTTGTCCAAAGAGTGTTCCCTGCATGCCGTCCGTAAATGTCATGATGTTAAAGTAACTAGAATTTAAATACGAAGCTTCTATTTTCGTCCATGCGGATAAAACAGCATTAACTTTTTCAATCGTTAAGAGTGGTTTTAGAGAGTGTTCAGTGGTTGCGACGTGTTCGGTAGAAGTTCGCGCAGCGCTGCTATCCAGTAATAACAAACTGTTGTCAAACGTATTTGTCGTGCTCAAATAGCGTTCTGTCATACCGTAAGCATATGACAATAATTCTTCTGGAATGAATACATCGTGAAAATTTTCCAGTTCAACACGATATTGTTTAAGTAAATTGATGATATCAGTATCAGTCGGTGCTGTGAGTATTAGCGGTGAAAAATTCTGTTTATGCGTTAAAGGTAGTTGGTTTTCGATGTGTTGTGTGAAAATAATCACGTGACATTTGGGATGTGAAAGCAATGGCGCTAATTCTTCAATGAGATGATCACTTGAAACGGCGATAATAATGTGATGCTCGAGGTGATCCAATCGTTCACGCAATAATTTAAGCGCTTTCGTATATTCTATTTTTATTTCGCTGGTACTGATTTCAATTTCAAGATTAAGATAATAAAGTGTTGCATTCTGTAGTGTTGCCGGCGTTGTTTTGTTGCGTAATTCAATTAATAACGCTTCGATGAATGCAATATGCATTTTGGCGGATAAATCAGATTGCAGAAGGGCGTGATGCGTATTCTTTCTGCTTAAAACATCGATTAATCCAGGTAGATCAGGATGGTCGACGAATGGCATGGTATCAATACGATTAATGGATTGTGGTGCGTAGTATCGACCGTGCTCAAGAAAAAAAACGGGTATGGAATGTTTTGGCATACACCACCTTAATTATTTGCGAGATATTTAGCGGGCATTTTTTGTTGGTCGAAACTGCATTGACCCATGCTCGCTGCGCAATCGAGGGAACCGCTGACTTGATACCATTCGCTTTTACGTTTGTTCGGTAAGAAATGATTTTTTGCCACATAGGCTTCTAATTCTGAACCATCACCGTCCACGTAATAACAACGCATGATGCCACGTTGCGCCGTATTCTCTTTCCATTCGGCCAAGACAAATTGTCTAATTGATTTTTTGAAGTCAGCAAGGCGTTTTGCGGTTAACGGTTTATTGTCATCGCTATCATAAACTTGCCAACCATTTAACGCGCCATGTTTGATTGCAGAAACCGTGGGACAGGTTTCTGCTAATGCAATTTGTGTGAGTAGCGTCAAGCAGAGTGCGAATAGCCATTTTGGTTGCATAAGAAAGTCCTTTTCATTGATGCTCTGTCATTCATTATAGCGTTATGATAGCAAAGCTGCCGTGCGAAGTGCATCTGCTTTGTCTGTTTTTTCCCATGGTGCGTCGATATCTTCGCGACCAAAATGACCGTATGAAGCGGTTTGCCGATAAATCGGTCGTAATAAGTTTAACATATTGATGATCGCAAACGGCCGTAAATCAAAATGCGCGCGTACGATGTCGATTAGCTTTGCTTCAGAGATTTTCCCTGTGCCAAAGGTTTCAATATGAATGGACGTGGGTTCCGCAATACCAATAGCGTAAGCAATTTGAATTTCACAGCGCAGAGCCAGTCCGGCGGCAACAATGTTTTTTGCAACATAGCGTGCCGCATAAGCGGCGGAACGATCCACTTTGGAGGGATCCTTGCCAGAGAAGCAGCCGCCACCGTGACGTGCCATGCCGCCATAGGTGTCAATGATGATTTTGCGGCCAGTCAGTCCGCAATCACCTTGTGGGCCGCCAATGACAAAACGCCCCGTTGGGTTGACGTAATAAGTAGTGTTCTTTAACCATTCACTTGGCAGCGTCGGTTTAATGATTTCTTCAATGACTGCCTCCACCAAATCCTGATGATGAATATCGGGATGGTGTTGGGTGGAGAGCACCACATTACTGATTTCAGTGGGTTTGCCATCAATGTAATGAAAGGTCACTTGCGATTTCGCATCGGGCCTAAGCCACGGCAGGACCTTCTTCTTGCGTAATTCCGCTTGCCTTTGCACGAGGCGATGGGCATAGGTGATGGGTGCTGGCATGAGTACTTCTGTCTCATTGCTCGCATAGCCAAACATTAACCCCTGGTCACCCGCACCTTGCTCTTCAAGCGTTTTTTTATCAACGCCGACAGCGATGTCTGCTGATTGTTTGCCAATGGCGGTAATGATGGCGCAAGAGTCTGCATCAAACCCCATCTCAGAACTGGTGTAGCCAATTTCTCGGATAACATTGCGCGTAATTTGTTCAATATCGACCCAGGCGTCAGTGGTGATTTCGCCCGCGATAAAAGCCATGCCGGTTTTAACGACGGTTTCGCAGGCGACACGTGCTTTTTTGTCCTGCTCAATAATAGCATCCAGGATGGCATCAGAAATTTGGTCAGCAATTTTATCCGGATGTCCTTCAGATACCGATTCTGAAGTAAACAAATAGTCATTTTGTTGCATAATGCTCAATCGCATGTTGATTTAATGAGCGATCATAACATTAAGCCTTAGGCGCTGCTAGTCAGGCAAGCGGCGATGCTTTGAATGACGTTTTAAGACTTTGTACCAGATGCCAATTTCAGGTAATATCCGCAGCAATGTTTTTTTAGAGCGAATTAATGGATTAACCAGAGGACCCCCCGCCATGCCAACACCTACGCGAAGAGATCGAGCAAATGCCATCCGGTTTTTAAGTATTGATGCTGTGCAGAAAGCCAACTCAGGTCACCCCGGCATGCCCATGGGGATGGCGGATATCGCCGAAGTCTTATGGCATGATTT
>MGYG01000052.1 GCA_001801635.1 Gammaproteobacteria bacterium RIFCSPHIGHO2_12_FULL_43_28 | reverse complement strand
GTTCAAAATAAAAATGGGCGCCTTATATCCCCGCCCTGAAGGACGGGGTTTTACGGCGCGGTGGATAAAAACTTAACCGAGCGCCTGGTCCCATGCAAAGACTTCGACATCTTCACCACGCGCTTTACGTTGTTTGGAGTATTGCTCGTATAACTCCCTCACCCCTTGTGACTTTGCATAATGAATTGGACCGCCGCGGAATGGCGCAAATCCGGTACCAAATATCATACCTGCATCTAATAAATCTTCATCAGTCACAACGCCCTCGCGCAAACAGGCAAACGCTTCATTTAACATGCGCAATACCAATCGATCAGCAATTTCTTCTAACGGTTTATCGTAAGTGTAGTCTTGCTTGATTTGCTTACCGCGTTTGTCATATTTATAGAAACCTTCGCCTGTTTTTTTACCGAGTTTGCGTTGTTCGACTAACTCAATAAGGCGCTTTGGTGTGGGTATCGTGTAATATTTACCAAGATAATTTGCTACCGATAGGCAAACATCAAGACCAACGGTATCAGCAAGCGTGATTGGACCCATTGGCATACCAAAATCTGTCATGGCTTTATCAATAGCAGCCATGGGTACCCCTTCGTTAACCAGATCCATGCTTTCGATCAGATAAGGCATTAAGATGCGATTAACCAAAAAGCCTGGGCTACTTTTCACTGGTAATGGTAAGCGATCGATTTTACGCACAAACGTCAGTGCTTTTTCAAAAACAGCCTGGCTGGTTGCCTGCCCCTTCACCACCTCAACCAACAGCATTTTAGATACTGGATTGAAAAAGTGTATCCCCACCAAGCGATCGGGTGAACGGAGAATCGTATTGATTTCATCTAGCGGGATACTTGACGTATTGGTTGCCAAAATAGCATTTGGTTGAGCTTTCTCTTCTATCTGCTTGAAAATCTTTTGTTTAATAGCAAGATCTTCAACAACCGCTTCAATGATGAGATCTGCTTTTGATAGACCATGACCATGCAAATCAGGTATTAAACGATCCATTGCCTGTTGCACTAAATGCGGCTCTTTCAGTGTACTTGAATACAATTTATAAGCACGCTTCATCGCAGGTGCAATATAGCGTGGCTCAAGATCTTGCAATGTTACGGTAAAACCTTGCTGCGCACACCAGGCGGCAATATCACCGCCCATCGTACCTGCGCCGATAACGTGCACATGATGCGGCGTAAATGAAGTATCTTTTGCTAACCCTTTCATCTTTTCTTGTAAGAAGAAAACACGAACGAGATTTTGACACGTTTCGCTTAAGAATAATTTAGCACAACTCTTTGCTTCTCTATCATAGGCCTTATCACCCAGAACACCCGCGAACTCCCAATTATCAAGTGCATGAAATGGCGCTGGATAGTGTATCGGATTTGCTTTTTCACGGATTTTCTTGCGGGTCAAATGAGCGATAATCTGACGTGCTAATTGTTTATTCGACAGCTGCTGCATAAAGCTTGGCTTATGCGGTGCGGGTTTTTTCTCGATATAGAATCGTGCGGCATGGACCAATTGACGCTTTGGCACAGCGACATCAACAAAACCCAGTTTTGCTGCGACTTTACCACTCACGGTTCCGCCAGTTAACACCATATTGAGTCCTTGCATGGCGCCAATCAAACGCGGCATGCGCACCGTACCGCCCCAACCTGGATGGATGCCCAATCTTACTTCCGGTAAACCGAGTCTGGTTTTACGACTTTCTTCTGCAACACGATAGCGGCAAGCTAACGCCAATTCGAGACCACCACCAAGACAAAAGCCATCAATCATGGCGACCGTTGGCATTTTAAGCGCTTCGAGTTTATTAAAAATATCTTGTCCTTGCTTCAATGCTTCGTAAGCATCGTCCATATCTTTAAACTTGGTAAATTCAGTAATATCAGCACCAGCAATAAAACCGGTTTTTTTACCTGAAGCAATAATCGCACCAATATGCTTTGTATCTTTTGCTAACACATCGACAACATCTGCAAATTCAGTCATCACTTCACGATCAAGCGTATTGAGAGAAGCACCATTTTTATCAAAATACACCCATAAAATATTCTTGTCGTCCGACTCTAAACGCCAGTGCTTGTAGGTTTGCGTCATATTCATGTTACACCTCGGATACATTTTCGATTAACATTGCTCCACCTTGACCACCGCCAATACAAATCGTGGCAATTCCTTTCTTGGCTCGCTCTCGCTTTAAGATATTAGCAAGATGCAACGCAATGCGTGCACCGCTAGCGCCGACTGGGTGTCCTAAGGCAACTGCACCACCATCCACATTCAATTTAGAAAGATCTATTTTTCCTAGTGCACGGTCTCTGCCCAAGTATTCGCGGCAATAGTCATCGCTTTCCCAGGCAGCAAGACACCCTAACACTTGAGCCGCAAATGCTTCGTTAATTTCGAAATAATCAATATCATTGAGGCTTAAATGGTTTCGTTTTAAAATTTCATCGGTTGCATAAACGGGTCCCAAGCCCATTTCAGCTGGATCAACGCCTGCCCATGCGATATCAACGATACGTCCAAGCACAGGTAAGTTATATTTTTGAACCGCCTCTTTACTTGCTAAAAGCAATAAAACAGCGCCATCGGTTACCTGCGAGCTATTGCCCGCTGTGACACTGCCGAATTTTTTATCAAAGAAAGGTTTTAGTTTGGCTAACTTCTCCACGCTTGAATCACGTCTTACACCATCATCAGCTGCATAGAAATCATTATTATTGCCAAATAAAGTATCCACTTCAGTTAAATAGTTTTTATCTTGTGCTTCTGCCACACGCTGATGGCTAAGTACGGCAAATTCATCCATTTGCTGACGCGTGATATTAAAGCGATAAGCAAGATTTTCTGCCGTTTGCCCCATCGAAAGATTAACGATAGGGTCATTTAATCCTCTCAATAACGCAATAATGGGTTTAAGGTAAGAAGGTCTAAACTTCGTCCACGCCTTCACTCGCGAAGACCAGTCTTTTGCCGTCCATAAATCCGCGAGCCAATGGGTCATATTGCGGTTGAATAATAACGGTGCTCGACTCATTACCTCAGTCCCGCCAGCAAGCACTAAGTCATGTCTGCCCATCGCAATATCCTTTGCAGCACTATCAAGTGCTTGCATGCCTGATGCGCAATTGCGCTGAACCGTCCAAGCAGGAACGGATTTTCCACAACCAAGTCGTAACGCAATCACTCGACCAATGTTCGCCTCATCTTCACTCGGCATCATACAGCCAATCACGACCTCACCAATATCTTTTGCTGTAAACGGTTGTCGCGCCAGTAGTTCTCTACCTACCCCAACAGCAAGATCAGAGGCGGAAAAAACACCAGGCCTTGATTTCGCTTTTAAAAATGGTGTTCTGGCACCATCGACGATATAAACATCCCGCATAAAAGAAGTCGTCGTTTCAGTCATAGTTACAAGTCCTTAGCATTGTGTGACAAATCAATAACTAGGCTATAATTTCAGCCAAATCAAAAGAAAATTCATTAACTTTAATAATTTCGTTTCTGAGGGATTCAAATACCGATAGCTTGTCCGCTTCATCAGTCGTTAGTACACCTGCTTTTGTTGCTAAAACTACGCGATCTGCAAACGAATGGCGGCTTGAAACAACACCAGCTTGCATTGCTTTGTGCATTTTTTTAATAATTGGTTCAACCGTTGGTACTTGTGACAAGGCTTGATCCAGTCGGTAACTCAGTTCAGACTGATCCTTGCCAACGAAACAGTGCCGCGTAAGGCGATCTCGCAACTCATTTGCAAAAAGCATGGGCAGCACAATTTTTTTATAACTTGCATCGCGTGGCGCACGATACACTTGTCCAAAGGGGAAGATAATCCAATTTAATAATTTTCCAACCCAGCGTTTTGGAAAATTATCAAGAAAATCATTGCTTGCAATCTGCATTTTAGATAAACAATACTGCAAACACCAGCACACGTAATCAACATCTGTTTTTGGTGAACCTTCATCATGGAAATATTTTAATACGGCAGAGGCAAGGTATAGCTGACTCATGACATCTCCAAGCCTTGCAGAAATTCGTTCGCGTCGCTTGAGACTGCCGCCCAATAAAATCAAACTGGTATCAGCCATTAGAGCAAGTGCCGCACTCATACGGGTCAACTGTCGTTGATAACAACGAATTCGTTTGTTTTTTACCGTGGCAAAAACAAAACGCCCACCAGTTAAGCTGTAAGCAATATTTCTCAACAAATTGCCAACAAAAAAACCAATATGTGACATTAAGACACGATCGAGTGCTTTGATATCAGGCTTTTCTGCCGTGATCAGCTCAACTTCTTTTAACAAATAGGGATGACAACGGGTAGCACCTTGCCCAAAGATGATCAGATTACGCGTCAATATATTAGCACCTTCCACGGTGATGCTAATTGGCATCGCCATATAGGCGCTTGATAAAAGATTTCTTGGCCCAACTTGGATCATGTGGCCTGCATGCACATCCATCGCATGATTAATGACTTGACGTGCGATTTCTGTCATGTGGTATTTTGCTATCGCTGAAGCAATAGAAGGTTTCACCTTAAGATCAACCGCGCCTGATGTCATAATGCGCGTTGCCTCAAGTATATAAGTTGATCCCGCAATATTGCCCAATGCTTCTTCTATGCCCTCAAAGGAAGCGATCGGTGTGTTAAATTGTTTTCTTAAGCGTGCATACGCCCCTGTATAACGGTAGGCTGATTTGGCCGTTGCTGTTGCAAGCGCAGGCAATGAAATAGAACGACCGATGGAGAGGCATTCCATCAGCATTCGCCATCCTTGGCCCGCCATGTCAACCCCACCAATAATCCAGTCTAGTGGTATAAAGACATCCTTACCACGCGTTGGTCCATTCATAAAAGCAAGCTGCAGTGGATAGTGTCGATTACCAATCTCAACACCGGGGTGCTTCGTCGGAATAAGACAAAGCGTAATGCCGATATCGTCTTTATCACCTAATAAATGATCCGGGTCATACATTCGGAATGCGAGCCCTAACACAGTTGCGACAGGTGCAAGTGTTATATAGCGCTTGTCCCAATTTAACCGAATGCCAAGCACTTCCTTCCCGTTCAACTCTCCCTTGCAAACCATACCCGCATCAGGAATAGAACCCGCATCGCTACCCGCATCAGGTGCGGTGAGTGCAAAACAGGGTATCTCTTCGCCTTTTGCTAATCGTGGCAAGTAATGTGCTTTTTGTGCATCTGTTCCATAATGCAGCAGAAGTTCTGCTGGACCAAGCGAATTGGGTACCATGGTATTAACGGCGGCACTGATACTACGAGAAGCGATTTTGACCACAATCGTTGAATGTGCGAGCGCAGAAAATCCAAGCCCACCATATTCTTTAGGAATAACCATGCCCAAAAATTTTTCTTTCTTAAGGTATGACCAAACGTCAGCAGGCATATCGCGCAACTCGTTCATGATCTGCCAATCATTTAGCATGGAACATAATTGTTCGACCTGGTTGTTTAAAAAATTTTCTTCTTCAGGTGATAAGGTTGGACGAGGAATGGAAAACAATTGGTCCCACTCAGGACTACCACTAAATAATTCTTTTTCCCACCAGGTGTTGCCAGCTTCTAATGCTTCACGCTCGGTATCGCTAATCACGGGCATTTGTTTTTTGAGCAGAGGAAGCAGAGATCCAACAAGGTAACGTCGACGAAGCACTGTCAAATTTGCAAATGCAGCGGCTGCCAGGTAGAAAATCCAGAAAATAACAAGCAGAGCGGCGGAACTATAGCCTGAAACCGTAAGCACTACCAGATAAGCACCAAGCAAACCGGTCCAGGTTAATGCTCTCAATTGAAAGATAGCGGAAGTTAATACCAAACCGAGCATCACTAGCGTAGTAAAAATAGTAGTGAGATCCATCAATCACATTCCCTTATTGATTAGCCCAACTTTTAGCATCGTAAAACTAAAAATTTAATAAGCACAGACGAAAAATTTGATCATCATTTTTTGTTGTTAGACGCAAAAGTATATCGAGATATTTCGAACAGCGATAGTATTTTTTCTCTGAACATGACAAAAAATATATACTAGCCATTCACCCTTCGAGACGGCGCAAAGAGCGCGCCTCTGAGTGCGAACGGCCAGTTAATGAGCATATATAGAACCCGTTCGTGCTGAGTCCTTCGACAGGCTCAGGATGCACGAGCGCGCTTTTTGCGCCGTCTCGAAGCATAAACGGGCAATTTTAAATTTTGTCGTGTACAGAGGTATTTTTTATAAAAAATACTGTTTCATTTTTCATCTTCAAAAAATACAAATTCTATACAAAAATATTTTTCATTTCTCACGCGCCGTCTTATCCACAAATTCTGTGGATAAATCTGTGTGTAACCTATCGAAAACTACCCTTAAACACGCTAGATTAAGCGTTTTAGTGAAACGCTCACAAAATACACATAAGTAATATTCATCTAATTATCAATGAGTTATAAACAGTTTACGGCGTTAACTCATTGATTGTACATTACACGATCGAGTTTTGACGTTTGTGTGCCGCGTTGTGAACAAATGCTAATCGACTGTGTATGAAATCACGCCTAACTCACTGCCGTAAAAGCGTTTTAATGCAATGAGCATGCGGTTTGCAGGTGATTGTTTTGCAAACGAAGAAGACAAATCATCCGTCCACTCACTGCTGATTAAATTCACCAAAATGGGAATGCGAACATTTTTTTTCTGCGGATAAAGCGCAAGCAACCATTCATCGTAAAGATCTGCGTATTGTTTGCTAGCAATAATCATTTTGCTCATACTTTCTTTCATCGTTAAGCGTGTTGATAGCGGATCAATCTGAAAAAGCTCGACCCCTTCAAGCAGGACATGACGCGCATCAGGATAAACGGTGCGTATGGCTTCGGGCGTGTAATCACTCTCAAGAAACAAATGACGCCTTGAAACCCTAGTTTGATTGGTTGTGATTAATGGATAGAGCGATATGCCCGAAAAATGAGGCTGCAAAAGCGCCACTTTAAGTAAACGCAGAATAGTTGGCTTAATATCAACTAATGAAACCACGGCAGATTTATCTCCCCGTTGTTGCCAACCTAAACCAAACGCTCTAAAGGCAAGCAGCGTATGATACTGAGTGAGCCCCAGAACATCTGTCCCATGACCTGCTGACTGATTAACGCCCTCGCCTTCTAACATCTTGGGATAAAATTCTGGAATAGCACGATGTGTTTGCCGTGTAGGTAAAAAGTGCCGTGCATCGGTAATACGATCACCTGATAAAGCAAGCGCCTCACCATGATCTGATAAAAGCACGATGAATGCATGATCCAATAGTTTTACATCCACCAATAACTTAAAGAATAGATTTAATTGTTTATCAATACGACTGACGCTTTGCTCATACCGCGCTAATGCCGTTGTATTTTCAACTGGCGAATCGTCCCAAAGATAAGGGTGATGTGTTAGACAAAAATGGGCTGTCAAAAAAAGTGGTTTTGAGCGTGGCGCTATCAATTTACTTTTTAATAGATTGATAAAGCTTTCCGGCCTATACGTATGAAAAACTGGACGATTTGCATAACTATATGGAAATAGCCACCTGCCAAGCGATGTGTTCACGATAAAATTAGATAATGGAAAATCATTAAAGGCTCCTAACAAGAAATCATTCAACCCCATCGGCGGCGAAATAATAGTATCAAAACCATACGATTCATCAATATTGCTAAATCGTACTTCATCCGTCGCAAACAAGGTCTCATAACCGTTTTGCTGCAAGATAGCTGGCAAGGTATGCGCCTTATCAAGCATGGTTTGTGAGGCAAGATTAGACCGTATGCCAGATAACCGGGGATACTCCCCGGTTAATATCGCCGTCCACGATGGGAACGTGCGCGCTAATGGCGTGATCGCTTCAGTAAAAACAGTAGACTGTTTGAGAAATGCATCCATAAACGGTGTCGTCGATTCACCGCCGAAATAGCCCAAAAAATCTGGCCGCAATGAATCGACACCGATAATAATAATATTAGGCTTAGCTTGCGTTGCCGCATCTTGTAAGCGCGCAGCCGGTCGAGATACAAATATGCTTAGAAGCGCAATGGCAAGGATAAAGCCTATCGAACCATAATGCTTTTGCGAAAAGATGGCCATACAAAGCTTGGCCAAACCAGCGAGCGCCAATAGGATCGCCATCAGATTGATAATCGATAAACCTAATAACAGCACGCCCAATACCATTCTATTTGGCAACAGGGCTGCCGTTAAATCAGCGAACTTGGAATGCGGAAAATAATATTGATTCGCTAGCAATAACGTGATGACACCAAGCAACCAAATGGCTATACCAAATAAAAGACGTTGTTTCGAGGTAGGGCTAAAAAGTTCCGCGATACCCGTTGTCAATATCCAAATAGCAACACAATAAGCAAGATGGAGTATCAATTGGGCAAATAAAAAAAATGCGATGCCTGGCAAGATAGCAAGCGGTATAGATAGTTTGTCCGCAACGTAAGTAAAATCGCCAAGATAAGCTTTATTACATTGAATAAAAAAGCTTATCTCGAAAAGTAAAAAAAATCCGGTCAATAAAAGAAGGTAAAAAAATACTCCCTCTTGCTTAACCCGTTGCCCCATTTGAATCGGCATGGCGCTGCTGACTACCTTCTTCCATCCGTCTACCTACTAATTCTTCTGTGGTGAAGTCATCAACCGCAATCACTTTTCTGCGCGCTGCATCAGCTTGTATAAAGAGGTCGAATTGTTGGGTCGTGATGATGCCATTTTCTAATGCAGATTGTGCTTGTTGCGGCAACGTATAACCGGTAACCAGTTTATCACGCATCGCCGTTTTAATGATGGCCTCCACTGGCTCTGCAGCAATCGTCTTAAGCAGTGCATCTTGCACCTCAGCAATCGCGTTTTCTTTGACAGCCGTGATATAAGCGCCCGCTGCCAAACGCTCTCTTGTCTCAGTGGGTGCCATGACTAATTGAGCGATCTGATGATTCAATTTGTCATGTGGTCTCAAAAAATGTTTGCCCACTGGGAAAATAATGAAATGCA
Source organism: Gammaproteobacteria bacterium RIFCSPHIGHO2_12_FULL_43_28 (assembly GCA_001801635.1). GTDB lineage: Bacteria > Pseudomonadota > Gammaproteobacteria > DSM-16500 > DSM-16500 > Aquicella. Next base: position 14,126 of record MGYG01000052.1, on the reverse strand, counting down.
TGAGCTTCGCAATCCAACGGCTGGGAAAGTTTTCGATTAATCCCTCAAAACGGTCCTGGATTTCAAATAAGCAATACTCACTGGCATAACGCACAATCGGTAAATCATCCGCATGCCGGCCCTGCACGTGGTAATGTTTTAAAACCGCCGACAAGAGATACAAATGACTCAAGATATCGCCAAGCCGCGCAGAAATACTTTCTTTACGTTTTAAACTACCGCCAAGCGTAAGCATGGCAACATCTGAAAACAAGGCGAGTGCCGAACTAAAACGCGTCATGTGCTGGAAATAACGCCGTGTTTTTCCGTGCGGTGCTTTCACTATTCGACTACCCGTCAAAGCAAGCACAAAACTGCGCACGATATTACTGATCGCAAAGTTAATGTGCTTCATTAACGCTTTATCAAATGCAACCAAGCCCGCATGCGTATCTTCCATGTGTGCCGCATCGAGCTCAGCTAGCACATAAGGATGACAACGAATTGCGCCCTGACCAAAGATAATCATACTGCGGGTCAAGATATTCGCGCCTTCCACCGTAATGGCAATAGGCGCTGATTCATAACCGCGGCCTAAATAATTTCGTGGCCCAAGGCAGATACCTTTTCCACCATGAATATCCATGGCATCACAGGCAATTTTTCGACCTAATTCTGTCACGTGATATTTGATAATAGCGGAGGCAATCGCCGGTTTTTCGCCAAGATCTATACTGCCTGCGGCGAGCGTTCTCGCTGCATCCATGATATAAGTAAATGCGGTGGTGCGCGCCAGCGGTTCTTCGATGCCCTCAAAACGGCCGATAGGAAGATTAAATTGTTTACGAATACGAGCATAAGCACCGCCTGCATAACATAATAACTTTGCTCCGCCCAAGGTACTCGCCGGCAAGGTAATGGCGCGCCCAGCTGCCAAGCATTCCATTAACATTCGCCAGCCATTACCAACCTGTTTCTCACCACCAATGACCCATTCCATGGGAATAAATACATCCTTACCTTGAATGGGCCCATTTTGAAAGGGTGTATCTAGTGGAAAATGGCGACGACCAATCGTAATGCCCGGTGTCTCACGTGGAATCAGCGCACACGTAATACCAATATCATGTTTTTTACCAATCAAGTGATCTGGATCATATAATTTAAAAGCAAGCCCTATGACGGTCGCGACCGGCGCGAGCGTAATATAGCGCTTATCGCAATTGATACGAATACCTAAGGTTTTCTCGCCGCGATACTCGCCATAACAAACAATACCGTAGTCAGTCATTGAACCTGCATCCGAACCAGCATAGGATGAGGTCAACGCAAAACAAGGTATCTCTATTCCTTTTGCTAAACGCGGCAGGTAGTAATTTTTTTGTTCTTCCGTCCCATAATGCAACAGTAATTCAGCAGGCCCTAACGAATTGGGAACTGCAACGGTCGTCGAAGCGGTGACGCTACGTCCACTAATTTTAGTTAAGATTTGCGAATGCGCATAGGCGGAAAACGCTTTGCCGCCGTACGTTTTTGGAATGATTAAAGCAAAAAACCCTTCGTCTTTAATAAACTGCCAGGTTTCTTCCGTAAGATCAGCACGATTACGGGTAATGTCCCAATCATCAAGCATTTGACATAATTTATCGACAGGGCCATCAATAAATGCCTGCTCTTCAGCTGACAAGGTGGCGGGAGGTAAAGCAAGTAACTTATCCCAATTCGGATTGCCGCGGAATAAATCACCTTCCCATGTCACCGTCCCCGCCGCAATGGCTTCTTGCTCCGTTCGCGACATGGTTGGCATGATGTTACGATAGAGACGAAAGACGGGTTCGCTTAATAAGCGCCTGCGCAATGGAAAGAGATTAAGTGGTACAAATATTAACAAAAAGAGAAGTGTGCCGGTTATCGTCACAACAGTCATCCCATAAAAATTGACTGCAAATGTCAGTAACAATGCATAACAGATGGTCCAGACGATTAGGGAAGCGCGGTGATACATTAACACCCCAAAAACACCTAACAAAATAATTAACCACGTCAATCCCAACATGCACTCTTCCTTCTTATTAGTAACTCGTTCCACCCACGAACTATTCCAAAACCGCGTATATACCCGGTACGTTGCGCAAATACTCTTCGTAATCTAAACCAAAACCGAACAAGTATTTATCTTCCGCTGTGACACCGACAAAATCAGGTTCAAAATCAACCCCTGGTTCCCGATCACGTTTTTTACTGACCAAGACGGCTGAGTAAATTTCTTTCGCGCCAGATTGCTTGCAATAATCAACAATCGCTGCAAGGGTCAGCCCACCATCTATAATATCATCTAATACGAGTACTGTGCGCCCCTCTAAACTCTGGCGTGGCTCAACTAGCCAATGCAAATCACCACCGCGTATTGAACCACGGTAGCGAGTGACGTGAATGTAATCCATCGCTAAGGGGAAGTGTAAACGCGTGGCCAAGTGGCCGGTGAAAATTAAGGCACCCGTCATCACGCACAGAATAAGCGGATTTTTGTCTTTTAATTGAGCAGTTATGTCATTTGCCATCCTATCCAACACATCATTTAGCTCCGAAGGGCTATAAAGACACTCCGACCGTTTCATGATTGAGTCAACTTTAGCTTTCATCTTGCTTATCCTATCTCTCATTGAATGCGGGGATTATAATGTTGTTTTCAGCAATCCTCCACCTTGGTAACATATTATTTTGGTGAGAAGCGCTGAGAAGATGGATGCGGGGCTACCTTTCCTATACTGTTACTTATTTGAGCAGACAAAATCAATGAAACGTCAACCAGAACTAAAAACGATACGGGACCATATCCGTTATGCCGCCAGCCGCTTTAATGAAGCTGGCTTATATTATGGCCACGGCACAGATAATGCCTGGGATGAGGCAATCATGCTAATCATGCATACGCTACATCTCCCCCATCATTTGCTGACTGAAACGCAAGATGCCAATGTCACCAAAAAAGAGCAGGACGCGATACTTGATTTAGTCGAAAAGCGGCTCACACAACGTATCCCCTTGGCTTATCTCACCAATGAGGCCTGGTTCGCTGGGTTGCCATTTTATGTAGACAAACGGGTTTTAATTCCGCGCTCTTCTATTACTGAACTTATCCTCTCACAGTTTGAGCCATGGGTTGATGCGAGTGACGTTAATGACATATTAGATTTATGCACGGGCAGCGGCTGCATTGCGATCGCTTGCGCCCATGCTTTCCCGGATGCATTAATTGATGCAAGTGATATCTCAAAAGAGGCGCTCGCTGTCGCAAAAATTAATGTCTTAAGACACGAGGTTGAAGATCAAGTTCAATTATATGAATCCGATTTATTTGATTCATTGCCCAGCAAAAAATACGATATTATCGTTAGCAACCCGCCTTACGTTAGTGAAGAAGAAATGGCTGAACTCCCCGCAGAATACCATCATGAGCCTGCCCTCGGACTTGAATCGGGCAAAAAAGGGCTTGATTGCGTAACCAGAATGTTGCAAAAAGCGCATACCTACTTAAGACCAAAAGGTATTCTAGTCGTTGAGGTGGGCAATAGTGAAACCGCCCTGCAAGAGAAATACCTGAACGTCCCTTTCACCTGGCTTTCGTTTGAGCAAAGTGAAGGTGGTGTATTTGTGCTAACCACCGAACAGCTAGCTGAATATTTTAATTAGCTGACGATGACGCTAATTTTTAACGCATGAATGTCATGCGGCATCATGTCTTCAAATAGCGCGTAGATTTTCCGGTGCGCTTCAACCCGTGACATATCTTCAAAACAAGGTGCTGCGATGACAACTGCAAAATGACGGCTGCCGCCCTGGTGGCCTGCATGACCGACATGCTGATCACTTTCATCATTCACTTCCAAATACGTTGGCGAAAAAGCAGCTTGCAAGCGTGTCGTAATGATATCAACGCGTTTTAATTTCATTGCTTAGAGGTGTCCGTCATATAACGCATCAAATAAAAAGTTTGAAATAAACTGAAAACAAATAATGCGGCCGTAATACCGTAAAATTTAAAATTGACCCAGGCATCATCACTTAAACTATAAGCAACGTAGAGATTAAGGGTACCCAGACTCATAAAAAAGAGCGCCCAAGCGACATTCAATCGTTTCCAAACCTGTTCCGGCACACATTGGTTTTCGGGCAGCATATTTTTTAGCAAGCCTTGCATAATGGATTTATGCATAAAAAATTGTACGAATAAGATAATAATTGCAAAGGCCCAAAATACAATCGTTGGTTTCCATTTAACAAAAATCGGATTGTGAAAATAAAGCGTCATGCCGCCAAACACCAAAAAAACAGCCAGTGTCACTAATTGCTTGTGGTCCCACCGTTTGTATGTCAAACGATTAATAACAATTTGCAAACTGGTCGCAACAATACCTACAACGGTTGCAACATAAATATCATAAAATTTAAATGCCATAAAAAATAAAAAAACGGGAAAAATTTCATAAAGCAGCTGCATAATCTTCTTCCTGAACTAACTGAGCTGATGATAGACGTCTAAAACGCGCAAAGAACGAATAGGTAACTGGAACCACAATAAGTGAAAAGAAAGTACCGAAAAATAAACCGCCGGCGATGACTAATCCAATTTGCTGCCGACTCTCCGCCCCTGGCCCCATCGCAAACGCAAGCGGTAAAGCGCCTAATATCATGGCGGCCGTTGTCATTAAGATAGGCCGCAAACGCAGCAAAGCTGCTTTGACGATGGCATCTTGAATCGGCTCACCTGCCATTCGCAAACGATTTGCAAATTCAGTGATTAAAATGCCGTGCTTTGCTATCAATCCAATCAAGGTAATTAATCCAATGTTGCTATAAATATTTAACGTGCCGCCAAAGAGTTTCAGGGTAACCATTGCGCCAATCATCGCAAAAGGAACCGTTAGCATAATGACGAGCGGATCAATAAAACTTTCAAATTGTGCAACCAACACAAGATAAATAAATACTAATGCAAGTAGCAAGGTAAATCCTGTTTTACCGTTAGATTCTAAAAAGCTTTTTGCTTCACCCGTAAAACTATACTTCATGCCATCCGGCAAATTCGCTTTCGCTACCTTTTCCAATGTATGCACGGCATCCGCCAATTTAAAATCAGGCGATAATGTGACATAAATTGAATCGGCACGCAAACGTGAAAAATGATTAAAGGTATTAGGGGACGTCACTTCATTCATATTCAGTACTTGACTGAGCGGAACCATTTTAGCATCCGCATTACGCACATAAATGGATTGAAAGATATTTGGATTGGCATGCGATACGTCATCCAGTTGCAGGATGAGATTCGCATCATCCACTTTCCCAATCACGCGTCCTGCGAGCAAGGTTGAAACCGTGTTGGTAATATCTGGAATCGAAACATCAAGGTCTGCCGCACGTTCTCTATCAATACTGACTTTGAATTGCTCATTGTCCCATTTGAGCTGGTTATCAACATGAATGAATCCGGGTATCTGTTTAAGCTCATCCGTTATCGCTTTGGAAACATCGTATAACTGACGATAATCACCCGACGTCATGATGACTAAACCGACGGAGTCCCCTTCATCACCACCGGCAAATTCTGCTAAGGGTGGCGGCGGCGTAAAGAGATTGACACGCACGCCGGCGAGTTTATTCGCCTTCTGGTTTAATTCAGCGGCAATGACTTCTGCGCTTTGCTTGCGTTTATTCGTTGGTTTTAACATCAGAATTTGAAACGCATGTGATCCAGCATGCATACCGCTAATACTTAAATAGGAACCAATCGCAGGATGTTGCTTGTACTCTGCTTCAAGTGTTTGCACAAACGGATCCGTATATTTAAAACTTGCACTGCGTGGTGCTGCGATATAGGCATAAACTTCATTCATGTCTTCGGCGGGTGCAAGTTCAAGCGGCAATGTTTTATAAACACCATAGCCTAATCCAGCAATTAAACACAAACTGCCCACCACCCAAATGCGTTTTTGCAAGATAAAATACAGTAATGACTGATAATGTTGCTGCAAACGCAGCAATTGATTATTTAACCATTGCTGATAGCGGCCTTCGCCAGTTGCCGGTTTTAAAAATCGCGAGCACATCATCGGCGTCAAGGTCAGTGCTAGCACACCGGAAATTAACACGGCACCCGCCAACGTAAACGTAAATTCTCGAAATAAAGTACCGAGCAAGCCTGGCGTAAATGCGATAGGCGCATACACGGCTGCAAGTGTCAACGTCATCGCGATAATCGGAAAAATCATTTCGCGGCTGCCTTTCAATGCAGCCGCCATCGGCGATAAACCTGATTCAATATGCCGGCTAATATTTTCTAGCATCACGATGGCATCATCAACGACCAAACCAATGGCTAAGACGAGCGCCATCAGAGTAATCGTATTAATTGAAAAGCCAAGAAAATTCAGCAAGGAGAAAGTCGCGATTAAACAAACTGGAATCGTAATAACCGGAATTAAGGTGGCGCGAAAACTAAATAAAAAAGCGAGAATCACCAGTAAAACAAAAAGAACGGCTTCAATCAGTGATTCATAAACACTATTAATGGAGGCACGTATATAATCCGCTTGATTATAAATAATATTAGCTTCAATACCGGCTGGTAAGGTACGCTTTAATTCGGTAAATACGTTTTTAACTTGACGTTCAATATCCAATGGATTCGCGGTTGATTGAGGCACGATGCCAATTGCAATGCCTGAATGACCATTGATACGAAATGCAGAATCCGTATTTTCCGCATCTAATACCGCTTCGCCAACCTCTTTTAAGCGAACCGTTTGATTGTGTTTATCACGTAGAATTAAATCATTAAACTGCTCGGCCGTTTTAAGTGATGTATCTGTCACCACGGTGTAGTAGCGATCAGCACTGCGGATTTCACCGCTTGGGATAGCAGCGCTTTGTTGTTGCAACAAACGCGCCACTTCATCGACCGTCACGTTAGCACCCGCTAATTTTTCAGGATCCAAGCGCACATGCATGGCGGATACGCGTCGACCGTAAACATCAACCCGTCCAACGCCATCCATGGTTTCAAACGATGGCACAACATATTTATCAATGTAATCGCTCAATTCACGCGCGCTACGCTTTGCATCATAAAAAGAAAAAAACATGACAGGATTATTATTGGGATCTGCTTTCATCACAATGGGATTTTGCGCATCCTTTGGCAAAACACCTCGCACCCGTTCAAGACTGCCGCGCACTTCTTCCGCTGCCGCATCCATGTTTCTACCGAGTTTAAAAGTGATGCTAATTTGACTTTCACCCTGCCGACTACTAGAGGTCAACGATTCAATACCATTAATGCCGGACAGCGTTTCTTCAATTGGTTTTGTTATATCCTGCTCAACAATGCTTGCACTTGCGCCCGGATAACCAGTCACAATCGATACTTGCGGTGGGTTAACATTGGGTATCCATTTCACTGGTAAGTTGCTAAAGCCAATCATTCCGACAATCACCATCACTAAACTGATGACTATCGTAAAAGCAGGACGACGAATACAAAAAGCAGCTATATTCACTCTCACACCCCTCAATGTAACTATTCGCTCGTCATTGCGAGGCCACGAAGTGTTTGGCCAAAGCAATCCACAGCGGACCTAAACTGGATTGCCGCGCCCGCAAAAAGCGCGGACTCGCAATGACGGGCGAGTAGTTACCCCTCAATTAATATAACGCAATGCCTGCAAGCATCGTACAATGTTCATCAAACGACTTCCTTAACCATGCTCAATATTCACAGGCATGCCATTTTTCACTTTATGCTGTCCATCGGTAATGATGAAATCGCCTGGCGATAATCCTTCAAGTACTTGCACATCCTCTTCTGTACGTTTACCGATGGTGACGGTGACTGGGGTCGCTTTATTATCGACGATTTTAAACACTTGCAGTCCATCTACTATTGGCACCAGGCTACGCGCAGGTATCATGATCGCACGCATTTCTTGACCCAATGATTGCGTAATATCCACAAACATACCTGGCATGAGCAGATTATCTTTGTTGTCCACGTTTGCATAAAGCAAAATGGATCGGTTATCGATATCAATTGTCGGTGCAATATAGGCGACTTGACCGACGAATAGCTTTTTAGGATACGTGGAAGTAGTCAAATTAATTGATTGGCCACGCTTTAAAAATGGTAAATATTTTTCCGGAACATTGTATTCAATATGTAAATGCCGCTTGTCCGTTAACGTAACCACTGATTGACCAACATTAACATAATCACCCACGTTCACTCTGCGCTTACCAACGAATCCATCAAACGGTGCTGTTAACTGCATTTTATCCAGCATTACCTTACTTTCTTTTGCTTCGGCGCGTTTTACTTTTAAATCGGCTTCCGCTTGCTCAATGGTTTGTCTTGCGATCGCACCTTTACTAACTAATGTCTGCATGCGTTTAAAATTGTTTTCACTCAAGATCAGCTGCGCGTTTGCTGAAGTGTATTTTGTTTTATAAACCGCATCATCCAGCTGTATGAGCGGCATTCCCTGCTTCACCTCATCACCATCAGAAAATAAAATTTTCTCCACGCGTCCGAAAACCCCAGGCGTCACATCAACAGTGGTCGCTGTAATGGTACCAATCGCATGAATATCAATCGGTATGTTACGCTCTTTCACTGCCATTGCGCGCACCCAAACACCATCCGCCGCCGCAGCAGGCATCGACTCATGATGCATCACTCGCCGCACAAAGAAGGCAGCAATGATGATAACCAATAATCCGATAAGCCAGGTTCTTTTCTTAAACTTCATACGGTTAGACCTCAATGAATATTCGATGATGGCTTGTCGCGATCTTTAAATAATTTTGCGATATCCACACGATCAAAAATATATTGTTTATTACAAAAATCGCATGTAACGACGATACTGCGATTATTCTTTAATTCATCCTCTACTTCTTCTTGTCCTAAGACTAAAATAGCATCTTCACTGCGCTTTTGCGAACACGTACATTGAAAAACAACGGGCACGGCGGAAAACATACGTATTAATTCATCCGGGTACAGGTTAGTCAAGACAGTGGCGCATGATGAAGTAAGTAATGCTTCTTCCGTCACCGCATTAGTTGCTTCAACAATACGGTCCCAATGAAGATCAATTACTTGCTCTTCCATCGCATTCGTCGCGGCATGTGACGTAGGAATTGCCTGTAGCAAAAAACCAGCCGCTCGCGTTTCACTCACACTTAACCAAAGCTTTGTGGCAAGCTGCTCTGAATTTCTAAAATAACCTTCTATTGACTCAGCCAATGAATTGCCTTGCCAGGGTACAACACCTTGATATTGATGCGTGCTTTTTTTGGAATCTAAGGTGATAACGAGTATCCCGTCATTAAACGACTCCATCAATTCTTCGTAAGACACCTCTTCCTCCTCCCATTTAGCTAGCGCACGCAGATGAAACTGATTATCGCTTTGAGCAAGCAAAAACTTAAGCTTACCACTACCACGAAACTGAACAGATAAGCGGCCATCAAACTTGATAATCGCGCTCAAAAGACCCGCAACACACAACGCTTCTCCTAAAAGGCGGCGAATGGCTGAGGGATAGGGGTGCTGATTAATAATCGACTGAAATGAATCATGTAATTGTATAAATTCTCCACGTATTGGCATGTTATCAAAAATAAATCTACATAGTAAGTCATTATTAGTCATATAGTTATCCAGCATTATTATAAGTTCGGTTAACCCGTACCGTTCGCCCCGAGGAGCGTGCAGAGCACGCGTCTTTAGGGGTGAGCGGTAACGGGTCGTTCACGCTTCGAGACGGCGCAAAGAGCGCGCCTCCTCAGCGCGAACGGGTTAACCGAACTTATACGCATTATGCAAGCTAGTTCAGATCATTCGAACGAGCATCACTGCTCACTCCCCCTAAGTATCCATTTGCTTCAATCATAATTCAATCATCGCTAATCGCCAATCATGGTATAAAAATAGTAAAATAAGTATCAGCAAGTCATGCTGGGCGGTAAGCATTATCATGGGCCGAAAAATGCGCAAGTCATCAACAATTAGTGAAGAAGAGCTGAAGCTCTTTCATGAAGCCATGAAAGGAATTAGGCCGCATAGGCGTGATAAAACCTTACTCCTCAAAAAAAAGGGGGCGCACCGCCCTTATCGCCCCGAACTAAAAATAACACCCATCCTCAGTGAGGCGCTTCATTTGCCGCCCGTCACGAGCGATGAACACCTCTCCTTTAAACGCGCAGGCATATCGGATAAAACACTTCGCAATTTGCGTAAAGGGAAATATAATGTGGACGCGGTGCTCGACCTGCATGGTATGACGGTGGATGAAGCAAATGTTGCTGTAGGCGCATTTATTCAGCAATGCATACAGCGAGAAAAACGTGTCGTGCTCATCATTCATGGTAAAGGTCGCCATGGCAAGGCGCCAATATTAAAGAACAAGCTCAACCATTGGTTGCGATCTTTCGATTTAGTATTGGCCTTTTGTTCTGCCTCCCTTGCGGACGGCGGCAGCGGTGCAACCTATATACTATTAAAAAATCAGAGGGGGATGATGCTTGAATAAGAAAAATACCATCATTATCGGTATTTCCGGGGCATCAGCATCCGGCAAAAGCCTGCTGGCAAACACCATCGTCAATGAACTTGGCTCAGACCAAGTAGTTGTTATATCAGAAGATTCATACTATAAAGGCCACACGGGGCTCCCCTTTGAGGAAAGAGCGAAGATCAATTACGACCACCCTGAAGCGCTAGACCATGCCCTGCTCTGTGAACACTTGCTAAAACTTCAGTGCGGCGAGAGCGTTGATATCCCCATTTACAATCACGCTCTGCATGTGCGCGAAAAAGAAACCCGTCATATTGGCCGCCATACCATTATCGTCCTTGAAGGTATTTTATTATTTGTTGAAGCTAAGTTACGGGAATTAATGGATATTCGGATCTTTATGGATACCGCGCTTGATGTTTGCCTCATCCGACGTTTAAAACGTGATATCAAGGAAAGGGGCCGGACGCTAGACTCAGTCATCAAGCAGTATGAAGCCACCGTTCGCCCAATGTTTCATCAATTTATCGACCCTAGTAAACGTTATGCGGACATTATTGTGCCACGTGGTGGCGGAAACCGCATCGCCATAGACATGATAAAAGCAAAAATGCGGGAATTGCTACTTAAAAGCCCACACGAGAACTAGCAATTTTTTGAGCGATTCTATAGAATTATATTATAAACATAGAAATACTGAGGACCAGCCAGGATAGTGCTCAGTATTTACGCCAGGGAGGCTTGATGAAACTAAGAAACAAAATCCTTATTGCGATTAGTTTGGCGTGGCTCACTTTTCTAGCATTCACCTATGTTGGCTCCAAACTCTTCCTTCTCCAAAGCTTCCTTGAACTTGAACATGATCGCGCTGATAAGGATTTAAGTCGCGTTGATCAAGCGCTAGATCAGGTCAGTTACGCGCTTTACACGTTTACCTCCGACTGGTCGCATTGGACTGATCTTTATGAATTCATGCAAGGGAAAAAGCCTGACTTTATCCCAAATAATATTAATATGACGGCGTTCGTTAACTCAAATATTAATATACTGAGTTACTGGAATAATGAGGGCAAACTTGTCGTTGGTAGTGCGGTAGATACGGACAAAGGCAAAATTATCGCGTTTCCAAAGGGCCTCGAAAAATATATCTATCCTGGCAGCTTGTTGCTTGACCGTAAGGATGTGGAAAAAGATGTTCGCGGCTATATGCTCGTCGATTCAGGCATTATGCTGGTTGCGGCCTCCGCTGTCACTGATGGTGACAAAGCACTCCCCATTCTTGGCGCCATGGTGAATGCACGCAATTTAGATCAAGCTCTCGTCAACAAAATTTCTGAAACAACCAAAGTCGATCTTAAGTTATTTCTACTCAATGATATTCAGCGTGACTCAGAGCTCAAACAACACCTTAATTTAATCGCAACCAATCAAACTGGTCATTACAGCCAACCGATTAATCAAAATCAATTGGAAGGCTATACTGTCATAAAAGATTTATATGGCAAAGCAGTTGGTATGTTTCGCATGACAACCCCTCGCGGAATTTATACGACTGGTTTAAAAGCGATTAACTATTATTTAATCGCCATTATTGCGCTTGGTATCCTGGTTTCTCTCTTAATGATGTGGCTGCTACGCTACCTCATTATTCAACGATTAGAACGCTTAGATAAAACAGTTGCCACCATAGGTTCAACAGGCACCATTCAACAACGTGTGGAGGCGACTGGTAATGATGAGTTAACGTCGGTTTCTATCGAAATTAATCACATGCTTGATATTATTCAGGCTTCTCAGGAAAAATTGGAACATCGCGTGCAAGAGCGGACCAAAGAATTACAAAAAACCAATGTTCAACTGAAGCAAGAAATTACCGAACGTAAATCAGTAGAACGCGAACTGATTGTGCACAAAGAACATTTGGTACGGTTAGCACACTATGACAATCTCACTGCGCTACCAAACCGTGTATTCTTTAATGAAATTTTAAATAAAGCCATTAATCATGCCAAACGACAGAATAAAAAATTAGCGGTGTTATTTATTGATCTTGACCGTTTCAAAACGATTAATGACGCATTAGGCCATCCCATGGGCGACCTCGTGTTAAAAGATATGGGTAATCGCTTTTCAGGTTTATTACGTGCAGGTGACATCCTGGCCAGATTAGGCGGCGATGAATACATCATCCTACTCAATGATATTGGTCAACCGAAATTTGCGGGCAGCTTTGCGGAAAAAATACTGAGTACCTGTTCGCAAGCCATGAAAATTGAAACGCATGAATTTCACCTAACGGCAAGTGTTGGCATCAGTGTATTTCCAAATGATGGCAATTGCCTCGAGGACTTGCAAAAAAATGCTGACATGGCAATGTATAAAGCAAAACGATCAGGCGGCAGTACCTACAACTTCTATACACAAGAGATGAATATCGCTGCGACTGAACATATCAAGCTTGAAGCTGAGTTACGCAAAGCCATTCAGAACCAGGAGTTTGTATTGCATTTCCAACCACAAATGGACTTGCGAGACGGTGCTATTAAACGTGTTGAAGCGTTAATACGCTGGGAGCACCCAGAACTCGGCATGGTGAGTCCTGCAAAGTTTATTCCGCTTGCTGAAGAAACGGGCCTTATTTTACCCATTGGTGAGTGGGCGCTAAAAGAAGCATGCCGTATTAATAAAAGTTGGCAAAATGAAGGTTATGATCCAATTATTGTTGCCGTCAATCTCTCGCCTATTCAATTTAGACATCAGGATTTTTCAGAGGTCATTAGTCAGGTATTAAAAGAAACAGAATTAAGTGCAAAGCATTTAGAAATTGAAATTACTGAAACAGCAATGATGGATGATGTTGAAATCGGTATCAGTCGATTACAAAAAATCAGTGAATTAGGCGTCCATATTTCAGTTGATGATTTTGGTACAGGTTATACCTCCATTAGCTACTTAAAGCGTTTCCCTATCAGTATTCTCAAAATTGACCAACATTTTATTAAAGGTATTCCAGATAACCAAAATGATGTTGCTATCACCAGTGCCGTGATCGCACTTGGTCATAATTTAGGATTCGAAATTGTCGCTGAAGGGGTAGAAACCGCAGAACAAATGCAGTATTTGGCAGAGCATGGCTGTGATCTTATTCAGGGCTATTACCTAAGCCGCCCACTGCCGGCCAGCAAAATTATTTTACAGTTTACAAAGCAGGGACAAATTCGAGATACCATCATACAAACATCCTAATCCAATGCTTCAGAAGGAGCCATCAATGCGAAAGTCGTTTTCAGTTATTTCAAGCACAATAATAGCAGCTACACTCTTAACAAGTAGCAGTGTTTATGCCACCCATAAAGATTACAAAGACGAAGCAAAAACATATCATTTTATGGATGGAATTAGTGGAACCATGGGACTATACACGAATTACATTTTCCGCGGGAACAGTCAAAGCACCAATCTCCCAGCCGTGCAAGGTGGTATTAACTATACTTTTCCAATCGGTTTTTACCTCTCACTTTGGGCATCCAATGTGAAATTTACAGATACAACGGCATCGGTAGAAGTAGA
>MGYG01000051.1 GCA_001801635.1 Gammaproteobacteria bacterium RIFCSPHIGHO2_12_FULL_43_28 | reverse complement strand
ATCAATTTTATTAAAATCATCAATACTAATCGGTGGCTTAGTAGTTGGTGCTTCTTTTTCGATAGTTTGCGTCGTTGTTTCTGTTGTTTCTTTTTCTTGTTTTTCAGACATTTTTATCGCCTCTATTGTTTTAGGATCAATACGCTCCATTAGTGGTTTAAACACATGTATACGATGGTTTACTAATGGTTTATTCTTATCATCCCAACTTAACGCCGGAATGTTTAAGAAGCTTTCTACTTGCTTTGCTGTTTCGGGTAACACAGGTTTCAAGTAAATCGTCAAGATGCGAAAAAGATTAATGGCGAGAGAGCAAATCTCTTGCACGTCATTTTTCTTATTGCTTTCTTTAATTAACTTCCAGGGCTTTTTCTCGTCGACGTATTGATTAGCACGATCGGCAAGCGCCATGATTTGTCTTATTGCTTGGCTATATTCTAATTTGTCCCATTTTGATTTAATCTCGTCGCCTGCTTTAGCAAATGCTTCGTAAATCTCAGGCAGAGCACAGTTGGCGGATAACATGCCGTCAAAATGGTTTGTGAGAAAATTAGCGGAACGACTTGCAATGTTAATAAACTTACCAACTAAATCAGCGTTGATGCGTTGCGTGAAATCATCAAAATTTAAATCGATGTCTTCAATTCTATCGCTTAACTTTGCTGCGATATAATAACGCAAGTATTCTGGTTTTAAATAATTTAAATACGTTCTTGCTTTGATAAACGTACCGCGAGATTTAGACATTTTCGATCCGTCGATGGTCAGAAAACCATTGACAAAAATAGCACTTGGCGTGCGAAAATCAGCACCCTTTAATATGGCTGGCCAAAAGAGTGAGTGAAAATAAATAATATCTTTTCCGATGAAGTGATAAAGTTCAACCTTGCTGTCTGGTTTCCAGTAAGCATCAAAATCCAGTTGTTTTTGCATGCATAAATGCTTAAAGCTCGCCATGTAACCAATAGGCGCATCCAGCCAAACATAAAAATATTTTTCGCTTTCGCCTGGAATCGTGAAGCCAAAATACGGTTTATCGCGTGAAATGTCCCATTCTTGCAAACCGGTTTTAAACCATTCATCCATTTTATTCGCAACTTCGGTTTGTAAATGACCTTGATGCGTCCATTCTTTTAAGAAGGCTTCAAAGTTTTGCAATTTGAAAAAGTAATGCTCGGATTCTTTTTCAATGGGCTTAGCGCCTGTTAAGGTCGAGTACGGATTTTTTAATTCAATCGGTGAATACGTTGATCCGCAGCTTTCACAATTATCACCGTATTGATCTTTGGCACCGCAACGCGGACATTCGCCTTTAATGTAACGATCAGGCAAGAATAACTGTTTGATAGGATCAAATAATTGTTTAATCGTGCGCTGGCTGATATTTCCTTTTTCCATATGACGCTTAAAAATCGTTTCAACGAGCTCACGATTGGTTTCACTGTGCGTCGTGTCATAGTAGTCAAATTCGACGTGAAAATCGGCGAAATCTTGCATTTGTTCACGATGCATTTTTTGGATGAGCGCTTCCGGCGTCATGCCCATTTTTTCAGCTTGAATCATGATGGGCGTGCCGTGTGCGTCACTTCCGCAAACGTAGTAACATTCGTGTCCTAGCATTTTTTGCAGACGAACCCAAATATCGCCCTGGATAGTGCCGACCAAGTGACCAAGGTGAGGTGTGCCGTTGGCATAGATAAGGGCGCTGGTTGCTAATATCGTGCGTTTTGCTGGCATATTTCGTTGATTCCCAAAACAAATTGATTGGCGCTAGCTTGTGTTTTCTAAATGGTGCTAGAGTATACCAAATTCAAAAAGCATTGGAGAGGGTCGCATTGCAAAAAGACACGATAAAACACATTATTGCGGTTGCTTCCGGTAAGGGCGGGGTGGGTAAATCGACGGTTGCCGTCAACTTGGCCTTAGCACTTTTGAAAGAAGGCGTCAGGGTGGGCCTCCTGGATGCTGATATTTACGGTCCAAGTCAGCCGACCATGTTGGGTGCGCAAGGTGAGCGGCCTGTTTTAAGCGGCAAACAGCTGCAACCGATTGAGCGTCATGGTCTTCAATCCATGTCTATTGGTTATCTGGTTGATGCAACTGCTGCCATGATGTGGAGAGGGCCCATGCTTGGGAAAGCCCTTGAGCAGCTTTTGCGCGATACAGCCTGGGGCGAACTTGATTATCTCATTATTGATTTACCGCCAGGCACAGGCGATGTGCAGTTATCGCTTTGTCAAAAAATACCAGTGAGTGGTGCCGTGATTGTGACAACACCGCAAGATCTGGCGTTGATTGATGTGAGGCGCGCTTGTGAAATGTTTAAAAAACTGAATGTGCCTATCTTGGGTGTGATAGAAAATATGAGTACGCACCACTGTGAGCAGTGCGGCCATGAAGATAAATTATTTGGCGAAGGCGGTGGTGAGACGCTTTCAACCGAATATAGAACGCCATTGCTTGGCACGATTCCCTTGAATAGAACAATACGCGAGATGACAGACGGTGGTATGCCACCGGTTGCTGGTGCGCCAGAAAGCCGTTACGCAGTGGTTTTTGGTGAAATTGCGGCAAAAGTAGCCGATCAGTTAACGAGGAATGAGAAATGAGTATCAAATCAGATAAGTGGATAAGAAAAATGGCTGAAGCACATGGCATGATTGAGCCTTTTGAGGCGGGCCAAGTGCGCGATGGCGCAACCGGTAAGCGCGTCTCTCACGGTACGTCAAGTTATGGTTATGATATCCGCTGCTCGAATGAATTTAAGATCTTTACCAATATTAATTCAGCCGTGGTTGATCCTAAAAATTTCTCATCTAGCAGTTTTGTAGATATCACTTCAGAGGTTTGCATTATTCCGCCCAATTCATTTGCGCTTGCGCGCAGCGTCGAATATTTTCGTATCCCGCGCAGCGTGCTCGTCATTTGTCTTGGTAAATCCACGTATGCCCGCTGTGGCATTATTGTGAATGTGACGCCGCTTGAGCCAGAATGGGAAGGGCATATCACGCTTGAGTTTTCGAATACGACACCCTTACCAGCTAAAATTTATGCCAATGAAGGTGTTGCGCAATTATTGTTTCTTGAGTCAGATGAAGAGTGTGAAACTTCTTACAAGGATAGAGCAGGGAAATATCAGGGGCAGCGGGGCGTGACATTGCCGATTACGTGAGATGAATTTCAAATGCCTGCTAAACGAACGGGTCCTAAATATGCTCATTAACTGGCCGTTCGCCCTTCGAGACGGCGCAAAGAGCGCGCCTCTGAGTGCGAACGGGTTCTAGATATGCTCATTAACTGGCCGTTCGCCCTGAGGAGGCGCGTTTTTTGCGCCGTCTCGAAGGGTGAATGGCTAGTATGTATTTCAGATTTGATCGGTAGATCAATCACTTTCATCCGCCATCTCTTCTTGCGAGACGGTTTCGATGGGGACGTGACGGTTGCTATTCACCCGTTCCCGTAATTCTTTACCGGGTTTAAAGTGGGCTGCATATTTGGGGTTTGTGATTAATTTTTCACCAGTTTTAGGGTTATGAGCGCGACGTGGTGGGCGGAAATGGAGGCTAAAGCTACCAAAGCCGCGAATTTCAATTCTGCCACCGTTGCTTAGCGTGGTGCTCATGCATTCAATAATATGGTTAACAGCAAGGGCAATGTCCTTTTCGGGGAGATGGGGAAAGTGCTTGCTGATTTCGCCGATGAGTTGTGATTTGATCAGCATGTCCTGTCAGCCGTGCTGCCTCCATGGTGATTATGCCGTTCTTTTAATATAACTCAATGGCTTACAGAGTCAAGTGGCGTTGACTATTTTTTTAACATGCTATCCCTATGTTTACCCTAATACTGGTTAGGGCCTATTATCCCTTATTTTTGTTTTTGGCGGACGTAGAGCTCGAGTTGCTCTGTTTTCCTCAATAAATCATTAGTAACGGATCGCATTTCACGAAATAGGCGCGAGGCATTGGCAAGCAGCTCTTCGGTTTCATTTTTACAGCGATTTGTACTTTTAGTTTGTTTACTGTTTAATTGCGTTAGCAATAATTGCTTTTGGGTTTCCATATCATTATCAGATTCATCCTCTGATAATACGTCTACCCGTCCAAACTCCTCATCGCTTGATGTCAAAGGCAATGTCTGCACTTCTTCTTCCTCATTATTGCAAGGAATTAAGTTTATTTCTTCACAAGATTTATCCCTTCTGGTGAGGATACTTAGTTCTTCGATGCTAGGCGAAAAATAGATATCACGATAAGGAGACTCTAACCAGTCGCTGTAATTACTACCAGACCGTTTTATTTCAAGAGAGAGATGAGGAGGCTCTAACGAGTTGCTGTTATTACCACCAACCGGTTTTATTTCAGGATCCGGTTGCTTGGCGACAGTCATTAAGCTTGATGGTCGTGCCGGGTAAAGTAGCTTGAGTAATCGTTCCGCTTTTTCTTTTTGCTCGCACAAGTTTGTTTCTACTATGCCGATTAAAAGTTCCTTGATACAATCACGATCATTGCCTCGTTTATTTAGCTCACGCGCTAATTGCATGTAATCGCGATCTTCTGGCTTATCCGATTCTA
Source organism: Gammaproteobacteria bacterium RIFCSPHIGHO2_12_FULL_43_28 (assembly GCA_001801635.1). Taxonomy (GTDB): domain Bacteria; phylum Pseudomonadota; class Gammaproteobacteria; order DSM-16500; family DSM-16500; genus Aquicella. Next base: position 1,359 of record MGYG01000051.1, on the reverse strand, counting down.
AAGCCAAGAGAATGCATGCCTGGATTTTATTAAAGCGATGCGTAAGCTTCGAGTCAATGACTTTAGCTAAAATATGCTTGGCAAGGTTTGCAGCCTTACTATCGCCCTTTTCAATCTTAAGCGGTGTTGAGCCAACACCTAGCGCGATTCGGCAAAGCAGAGCATTAAATAAGCCGTAGTCGTAATTATAGCTCGTTTTATCGATTAACCATTGTGCAGGTGCATAATACGGTGCGAGTGTCGTAATAAATTTTTCAATGCGTTCCCAGTTGGCCGTCATGGGGCAATTTTCATCATTAATAATCAATGAGGAAATAACAGATTCAGCGCCCTCGTAGGATTGTTTGCCTTCATTAATGCAGTTGATTAAGCCTTGTAGCGCTTCATTTGCTGATAGTGACTGCCCGATGGCTTGGTCATGAACTTTATGGTAATACATTGCTGAGGCGCTTAAGTGTGATTGTTTACTTTCTTGAATAGGTTCGTGGCTTGCTAAGGCGAAATAAAGTCGTGCAAGTTCAAGGGGGTATGAGTTTAGCCAGGCTAACGTTAAGTGATCTTCACAGGAAATCAAGCAGGTATTTTTTAAGCGGGCATCGATAGCATTATTCTCTTTGCTATCCTTGAAAAGCGTAAACGCTTCGAGATAAGTTTCAAGCATTTTTTTGCGATCTACTTTTGTTCCATAGCCATGTTGATAACAAATAGCTAAAAAATATTTAGCAAGCGGGTCTTTTTTGAGGGACGATAAGCTATTGAAACCGACAAGTATTTTTTTACGTTCGTCACTATATAGATTGAATATTGCAGTGATGACATGCTTATAATCAGTAGAGAGTAGTTGATTGTCAATTAATTCTTTGATGAAATCCTTGGTATTTTTTGTAAGAGATTTGTTTTTGGCTGCTTCATTAATTAATTTAATTAATAAATGCTTGTGCAATAGCTTTTTTGCATCAGTCTGATTTTCTTTTGCATAAGCAACATACATGAATGCTGAAGCATGCTCGCTCGATGATTTATTTGTTATATTGGCGCCTTTTTCAATTAGATAATCCATTATCTCAGTTTTACCTTTACAAGAGGCAACATGAAGTGCTGTAAGGTTAGATATTGTACCCTGATTGAAGGTGCCATCGACTGGTAGGTGATATTTTTCAACTAAATGCTTGACCATATCTAAACTGCAAAAAGTGACGGCAACATGTAAAGGAGAGCGCTTGTCATTGTTGTTTTGTATTTTTATGCCATGATTAAGTAGGTATTTTGCGAGGTCAGTATGGTTGCTGATGAGTGCTAACTGTAGTGCTGTGCTGCCGCGCACTGATTTCGCATCGAGATTAGCCCCTTGCGATAGTA
>MGYG01000050.1 GCA_001801635.1 Gammaproteobacteria bacterium RIFCSPHIGHO2_12_FULL_43_28 | reverse complement strand
AGCAGCAGCCAGGGGATCAACCAACGCCCGTCTTTTCGTTTTTAGGCAAGGTAGAGGAACACCCACGCCAAATTTGCTGCTACATCACCCATACGAATGAAAAAACCCATGATTTCATCAGGGCAGGTCTCGTTGAATCCCCAATGTATACCGGTGTGATTGAAGGGATAGGGCCGCGTTATTGCCCATCCATTGAAGATAAGATCATGCGTTTTGCCGATAAGACCTCGCACCAAATTTTTGTGGAGCCAGAGGGCTTAATGACGCATGAGCTTTATCCCAATGGCATCTCAACCAGCTTGCCGTTTGCGACCCAGCTCGCCTTTGTCCGCACGATGAAAGGCTTTGAAAACGCGCACATCACCCGCCCGGGTTATGCGATTGAATACGATTATTTCGATCCGCGTGATTTAAAACCCTCGCTTGAAACAAAATCGGTCAACGGCCTCTTTTTTGCCGGCCAAATCAACGGCACCACGGGTTATGAAGAAGCGGGCGCGCAAGGCTTGATCGCGGGCATCAATGCGGCTCGTTACATCAACGAGGAAGAAGCTTGGACGCCGCGCCGTGATGAAGCCTATATGGGTGTCTTGATTGATGATCTTATTACCCGCGGCACCACTGAACCTTACCGCATGTTTACCAGTCGCGCTGAATATCGCTTACTCTTACGCGAAGATAATGCCGATTCACGCTTAACACCAAAAGCGCATGAACTTGGCTTAATTGATGAGACACGTTATCGCGCATTTTGTGAAAAACAAGAAACGATCGCAGCAGAAACGGCGCGCTTGCAAGCAACCATGGTGAGACCCAACTCAGCCGCAGGCAGGGCACTTTCAACGACAACAGGACAAACCCTTACACGCGAATATCGCTTGATTGAACTTTTAAGAAGACCAGAGCTCACCTACCAATCCTTAATGAAGATTGAAAACCTGGGGCCTGGCATTCCAGATAAAAAAGCTGCCGAGCAAATTGAAATTGAAACCAAATACGCAGGTTACATCGAACGTCAGGAAGGCGAGATTGCGAAATTGCTACGTCAAGAAACCTTAAAAATTCCCGATGCATTTACGTATGATGACATTTCTGGGCTTTCCGCCGAAGTGAAACAAAAATTAAAAAACACACGTCCCGTGACGATTGGCCAAGCCTCCCGCATCCCCGGGATGACGCCGGCGGCGATTTCTTTATTACTGGTTTATCTGAAAAAGCGCCAGCTAAGTGCGGAAAGGTAGCCACCATGGATGAGCTTAATGCCCTTTTATCAGCAGCCCTCGCTGAAAATGCTATCCTGCTCACGAATGACGCAAAGGAAAAGCTCATCCGCTATTTGCATTTATTGAAAAAATGGAATGATGCTTTTAATCTCACCACGATTTTAGCCCCGCGTGAGATGGTTTATCTGCATTTAATCGATAGCCTCGCCGTCTTACCTTACCTAAAGGGTCGGCATATGTTGGATATCGGCACAGGCGCGGGATTGCCCGGCATTCCACTCGCGATTGCGGCCCCTCAACATGAATGGGTACTTCTTGATAAGAACAGTAAAAAGGTGCGCTTTTTAACACAAGTGATTGCGGAGCTTGGCCTCAAAAACGTGCAAGCTGTCCATACACGTTGTGAAAATTTTCATCCCACTGCAGGTTTTGATACTATTCTTTCACGCGCTTTCGGTACAATACGATTATTGCTGGAATCGACCGGGCACTTATTGAATAGCCATGGTCTTTTCATAGCAATGAAAGGGAAATATCCACAAACAGAATTACTCGATTTACCCGAGGGCTTTGCGCAACCTGAATGCATACGCCTTGCGATCAAAGGAATCAATATCGAAAGACATCTCATTTGTCTTCGAAGAATGAGCTAAGAGGTGCCAACGTGGGAAAAATTATCGCAATCGCCAACCAGAAAGGCGGCGTCGGAAAAACGACAACCAGCATTAATCTAGCCGCATCGTTTGCAGCGATGCAACGCAAGGTCATGCTCATCGATCTCGATCCACAAGGCAATGCAACCGTCGGTAGCGGCATTCAAAAAAAAGACGTGCACTATGCCGCACAGCATGTTTTGTGTAACGAAGTTAACATTAAAGAGGCCGTGCTTCGCTCACCCAGTGGTTTTGAGGTGCTTGCTACCAATCAAGATTTAATTGTTGCCGAAATGCAACTATTGCAAAGCAAAGAACGGGACAAACGTTTAAAAGCAATTCTTGATGCTGTTTCTACTGATTATGATTACATCCTTATTGATTGTCCGCCATCACTCAGCATCCTCACATTAAATGCACTGGTTGCTGCTAATTCGGTTTTAATTCCGATTCAATGTGAATATTACGCATTGGAAGGATTAAGTGGTTTGCTGAACACCATTGAACAAGTGCGCGCTAATATCAATCCGGATTTACACATTGAAGGCTTATTACGAACGATGTACGACGGACGCAATCGCCTCGCTGTCGATGTCTCATCACAACTGCTCGAACATTTTCCGGAGCGTGTTTATCGCACGGTCATTCCACGCAATGTCCGTCTTGCAGAAGCACCGAGTCACGGAATTCCTATATTACATTACGATGAAAAATCACAAGGGGCACTCGCTTATTTAGCACTCGCGGGTGAAATTGTTAGACGCAGTGATAAGGTCCTTTCTTAATGACTATTGCTGATCAAGATAAAAAAACCAAAACGACGCATTTTGGTTATCAAGAAGTGCCTGTCGAAGAAAAAGTAAATTTGGTTGCCGACGTGTTTCGCTCAGTTGCGCCCAAATATGATTTGATGAATGATTTAATGTCGATGGGCATGCACCGTTTATGGAAGCGCATCGTCATTGCAGAAGCTGCGATTCACCCGGGACAACACGTGCTTGATGTTGCGGCCGGTACCGGTGATTTATCATTTGCCTTTACCGAAAAAGTCGGTAAGACCGGCAAAGTCATTATGTCTGATATCAACGAAGCCATGTTAAAACACGGGCGTGATCGCATCACTGATAAAGGCATTGTCGGACAAATCGAGTATGTACTGGCGAATGCCGAACAACTTCCTTTTGCTGATAATCAATTTGATTGCATCACGATTGCATTTGGTCTACGCAATGTGACGGACAAAGCTGCTGCCTTACGTTCAATGTATCGTGTGTTAAAACCGGGCGGTAAATTATTAGTCCTGGAATTTTCTCATCCTAGCGCGCCATTGTTAAATAAAGCTTATGATCTTTATTCATTCCATGTGATTCCTAAAATCGGTGAATATATTGCCAATGACAAAGCAAGTTATCAATACTTAGTGGAATCGATCCGAATGCATCCAAATCAGGAAACATTGAAAGCGATGATGCAAACGGCGGGTTTTGAGGATGTCAGTTATGCCAACTTGACCGGCGGCATTGTTGCATTGCATAAAGGTTTTAAATATTAACATGAAACAATTATTCATCTCATCATTAGAAAGCGCCATTAATCACTACCTTGCGCTTGATCCCGAATCGAAAGACCGTTTAAAAAAATTAAATGGCAAGCTCATTACCATTGAATTATTGCCCTTTCACTTTCGCTTTCATTGTCATTTTAATGAGGCGGTAATCTCTATGAGTACGGAAGAAAATGGCGAAGCGGATGCGACCATTCGCGGCACGCCCTTACAATTAGCATCGCTTGCTTTCAGCCAAGATAATAGGCAGCGCTTTTTTGCAGAAGATGTTGTTATCGAGGGAAATGCGGCATTTGGGCAACAAGTCATGAATCTCTTTGATGAATTAGAAATTGATTGGCAAGAATATCTTTCTATGCTAGTTGGTGATGTATCAGCTCATCATGCGGGGAAGTGGCTGCATCAAGTGAAACATTGGTTTTCACAAACTGAAAAATCAATGGCGCAAAATATGAGTGAATTTTTGCATGAAGAATTAAAATGTTTACCGCCCGAAGAAGCCCTGCATGATTTCTACAATGATATCGATGTATTACGCATGGATACTGATCGAATCGAAGCAAGATTTAATGCTCTACGTTCTCATCTCACCGATGAAAAGGTATCGACATGAAAATTATCACCCGTCTTTTTCGCATCATCCGCATTAATTTTATCTTGGCACGTTACAATATTGATGAAATCATTCTCGGAACACATTGGTTTTATCCCTTCCGTTTTTTTGTTTTCTTCAATCCTTATTACTGGACACCCGTTAGAAAATTACCAAGAGGCGAACGTATACGGCTCGCGATTGAAGCGCTAGGGCCTATTTTTGTTAAAGCAGGCCAACTACTTTCAACACGTCGCGATGTTATTCCAGAGGATATCGCCTTAGAGCTTGCCAAATTGCAAGATCGTGTCCCGCCATTCTCTGGTCAGAAAGCAAAAAAAATGGTGGAAGCCGCTTTAACTACGCGCTTAGAAAATGTTTTTCTTGAGTTTGATACCAAGGCACTTGCATCAGCATCGATTGCGCAAGTGCATGCCGCGAAGCTACTTGATAATCAATCGGTGGTTGTCAAAGTATTACGCCCCAATATCGATTCTATTATTGCGCGTGATATTGATTTATTAATGACAATGGCAAAAATGGCGGAGCGTTTTTGGTCGAATGCACACTATTTTAAACCACGACAAATCGTCCAGGAAATTGCGCAAACGCTAAAAGATGAATTGGATTTAATGCGTGAAGGTGCGAATGCCACCCAATTGCGACGCAATCTTGCTGATTCCAAGCTTATTTATATTCCTAAAATTCACTGGGATTATTCTCATCCAAACATCCTTGTCATGGAACGCATACACGGGGTTCCTATACATGAGGTTGAACGTTTAAGATCACTTGGTGTAAACATGAGAGTGCTAGCGGAACGCGCACTTGAAATTTTCTTCATGCAAATATTTCGTGATAGCTTCTTTCATGCCGATTTACACCCGGGCAATCTGTTTGTGAATTGTGAAGACCCAAATCAACCAACCTTTATCGCCGTTGATTTTGGCATTGTGGGATCACTCAATCAAAATGATAAACGATACCTTGCTGAAAACATGATTGCCTTTTTTAATCGAGATTATCAACGCGTCGCTGAATTACATATTGCTTGCGGTTGGCTACCGCCCGATACGCGCATTGATCAATTTGAAGGGGCGATTCGTGCGGTATCAGAACCTATCTTTGAACGACCACTACAAGATATTTCGTTTGGGCACTTGCTCTTAAATCTATTTCAAGTGGCGAGACAATTTCATATTAACATTCAGCCGCAATTAATCCTCTTGCAAAAAACCCTGCTTAGTATTGAAGGATTATGCAGACAATTAACCCCTGATCTTGATATCTGGACCAAAGCAACGCCGCAAATTGAAAAGTGGCTCAAAAAACAAGTGGGCGTCAGAGCATTTTTAAGACGTGTTAAAGATAATTTGCCTTTATGGTCAGAGCAATTACCTAATGTCCCTACTTTACTCTATGAAGTATTACAAGAAACAAAAACACAACAAGATAAGGCGCGTTTTAACGAACAAATGCTCAATGCTACAAATCAGCAAACCAATAAGCGTAGCACCAAACTTTATAGTTTGATGGGTGCTGGCTTGACCCTGGTAGGTATCAGCGTATATTTGTATTTCTATCCTAATCCAGATACAACCGTCGTGAAATCAATGGGTATTATTGGATTGGTTGCTTTGGTGATTGCGGCCATACGTTAGGTTTTGTTCCTAACGTTACAATTGTCATGCCACTGTGTTTTTGGCTGACTGTTTAATTAGTATCATGTGACATACATTGCGTATACTCACCGATAAAACTGCGTCAGCGCGGTAACAATTTTATCTTCAAGTGCGCGATACCGCCACGTTTTGCCTTTACTGCCATTAACCATAATCACAAAACCGAGCGTTTCTTTTTTTGCACCGACTGCATAACCAGCAAGGCTCACCACACCCGAAATAGTGCCTGTTTTTGCACGTATCTTGCGGGTTACATTCGTCAGGCGATTTTTCAACGTGCCATCAAC
>MGYG01000049.1 GCA_001801635.1 Gammaproteobacteria bacterium RIFCSPHIGHO2_12_FULL_43_28 | reverse complement strand
TTTGGATTATGCGCTACGTAAGCGCATGGATATTAGTGACGTGAAACGCTGGCTCGCAACCCATTTGACAGGATGAGATAATGACGACCTTACCGCTAACGATTAGCTTTGAATTTTTTCCACCGAAATCACCGCAAGGTGCTGAGCAATTATATATGACAGCGAGCGCACTCGCTCTCTATCGGCCAGATTTTTTTTCGGTAACGTTTGGTGCGGGCGGTTCAACACGTAAAGGCACCTTGGATACCGTGACTGTTTTAAAAGAATTAACCGGAATACCGGTAGCACCGCATCTCTCGTGTATCGGTTCGACACGCGAAGAATTGATTGAAACAATACGTTATTATAAAGCCATTGCTGTTAAGCGAATTATCGCCTTGCGCGGAGATAGGCCCTCAGGCATGGGCAATGCGGGTGAGTTTAAATATGCAAGCGAGCTGGTTTCATTGATTCGCGAAGAAACGGGTGATTATTTTTATATTGAAGTGGCCGCGTATCCTGAAATTCATCCCCAAGCAAAAAGTGCAATGGACGATGTTTTAAATTTAAGACGAAAATTTGAAGCTGGTGCAAATAGTGCGATCACCCAATATTTCTTTAACCCTGATGCGTATTTTTATTTTTTAGATGAATGTGCAAATCAGGGCATTTCAATTCCTATCGTCCCTGGCATTATGCCCATTAGTCAAGTGAGCAGTCTTGTTCGTTTTTCTGACGTCTGCGGCGCTGAAATTCCGCGCTGGATTCGTAAACGTTTAGAATCTTACGGAGATGATACCGCTTCTATCAAACAGTTTGGCCTGGAAGTGGTTTATGATCTTTGTCAACGACTGATGATGGGCGGTGCACCGGGTTTGCATTTTTACACGCTCAATAAACTGGAAGCAACGCAGGCACTGCTTGATTTATTAAATCTCAAACAAATGATGCAGCAGAAGCCAACTGAAGTCGTGGAACTGGTGAAAATGGATAAACGGGAGTAATTCTCATTGACTTTTTCCACTTGCTATCGACGCTGTTTTTTAATAGATTTGCGTTGTCAAAATCAAGGATATTAGCGATGTATACAGAAGAGTTAGTTGCGCATCTTTATAAACGGATGTCTCTCATTCGCAGGTTTGAGCTGCGTCTAGCCGAAATTTATCATACCGATGCGGTCAAAAGCCCTGTTCACTTATCTGTTGGTCAGGAAGCGATTGCTGTTGCTGCTTGTGATCCACTGGAGAAAGATGACATTGTTTCGAATACGTACCGTTGCCATGCGACGTATATCGCAAAAGGCGGTGATTTAAACGCCATGATGGCAGAGTTATACGGTAAGCGGACTGGCTGCGCGGGTGGTAAAGCAGGCTCCATGCATTTAATCGATATGGAGAATGGTATTTTGGGTGCCTCGGCCGTCGTTGGTACTACCATTCCGGTTGCAACCGGCTACGCTATGGCGATGAAAATGGAAGCGGGAACCACTAAAAAGCAGCGTGTCACGGTTGCCTTTTTTGGCGATGGCGGGACAGAAGAAGGCTGTTTTTACGAATCCCTCAATTTTGCTTCCTTGCATCAATTACCCATCATTTATCTTTGTGAAAATAATCGGTTGGCCATTCATACGCCGCTTGAAAAACGCTGGGCAAAAGATAATCTCTGCGAGCGCGTAAAATCATTTGGTATCGAAACTCATAAGATCACTGACGGTGATGTATTCACCATCCGCGATACCGTGGCACGCGCGGTGAAACAAATCCGACAATCGGGTAAAGGCCCTGTCTTTCTTGAATGTGATACGTATCGCTGGCTTGAGCATGTGGGCCCGCGTGATGATCATAGTGATCACTATCGTGACCTTGAAACCTACCAACAATGGCAAGACAACGATCAAATAAAACGTTTGGGTGAGATGTTGGATGAAGTCACTCGCAAGCGACTTGACAATGAAATTACCGATGAAATTTTAAAAGCAGAAAAATTTGCGGAAGAAAGTCCATATCCTGCAGCCGAGGAGTTATACGCTCATGTTTATGCAAGCTGAGTCATTAAGAAAAGAGGATGTGGAAGCGAAAGAGGGCGTCAGACTCATTCGTTATGTTGATGCATTAAGAGAAGCGTTCGAGCAAGAAATGGCGCGTGATGCACGCGTCTTTTTATTTGGGCTTGATGTCGATGATCATAAAGGCATTCAAGGCTCAACCTTGGGATTACTGGAAAAATTTGGTAAAGAACGTGTGTTTGGTACGCCACTTTCTGAAGATGCGATGACAGGCGTTGCGATAGGGGCTGCGATTGCTGGCTTTCGTCCTATACACGTGCATATTCGCATGGATTTTATGCTGCTCTGCATGAATCAACTCGTCAATATGGCGGCAAAATCACATTATATGTATAACGGCCAAGTTAAGGTGCCATTGGTTGTACGTACCATGATTGGTCGTTCCTGGGGGCAGGGTGGTCAGCATTCACAAGCCTTGCATTCTTTGTTCATGCATATTCCTGGGTTAAAAGTCGTTGCACCATCGAATGCTAACGATGCAAAAGGCTGCATGATTGCCGCAATTCGTGACAATAATCCGGTTATTTTTATTGAACATCGTCTGTTGTATGCAGTCGATGGCTATGTGCCATATCAATCGTACGAAGTCCCTTTTGGTAAAGCGCGCGTCATGCAAGAAGGTGATGATGTTACCATTCTTGCGGTTTCACATATGGTGATGGAAGCATTACGAGCGAAGAAACATTTGGAAACAGTGGGTATTCAAGCTGAAATCATCGATCCTATTTCACTGTGGCCGCTTGATATTGATACCATCGTGCAATCAGTGCAAAAGACAGGAAAATTACTGATAGTTGATAATGCATGGCTTACTTGTGGTGCGAGCAGTGAAATCTTAAGCCAAGTGTATGAAGAATGCCGTCGACGCGGCGAAGCAATACCGCACATTGAGCGCATGGGCTTTGCATTTACGACGTGCCCAACCACGAGACCGTTGGAAGATGCGTTTTATCCTAACAGTCGTACCATTGCGAGCAAAGCGTATGAGATGGTTAAAGGTGCTAACCATCAATGGCAACCATCATTCGATGCTAAAACAGAAATTGATGCATTTAAAGGCCCGTTTTAATGCCTGTTGGTTTAATTAAAGTTTGCGTTTCACTAATCGTATTAGTATTTTTAGCACACACTGCGCAGCTTAATTTATACTTATTGACTAAGCTGCTCAGCCATCCTGTTTTACTGATCACCACGTTCGCACTGTTTATTCTAATGGTAATGGTGAATGCCTGGCGATGGCAGCGCTTAAATACAGTGCAAAGAATTCAACTTCGTTTCAATCAAACCGCTATTGCGACCTATTTAGGCACTGCTTTCAATAATGTATTGCCCGGCAGTGTAGGCGGCGATGTCGTGCGATTGTTCTATCTATTTCGCCATGCACCGCAGCAAAAAAGTGCTGCGCTGCTTTCCGTATTTTTTGATCGCATCACGGGGCTTTTGGGTATTTTCATTTACGTTTCTTGTATGACCAGTTTGCATCCCGCTTTATTTGCACGAAATAACCCGTTATTTTATTGGTTAATCACGTGCATTGGCCTATGTGCATTCGGTATGAGCGCATTTTTTATTTCACTCGCCTTGCCGCAGCAAATGGGTATGAGTGATTGGCTGAGACAGCGTTTTGCTGCTAACGCTTGGTCTAAAATAGTAGTTGATTTTTTTGCAGCCATTAGAATTTACCGCAATGCAAAATGGGTGATTCTAGAATGCTTATTGTTGTCGACTATTATTCAAATGCTCATGGTGGTAACCCTCTGGATGATTACCCAAATGATGGCGCTGCCACTGGTTAGCTTCATTGATTTTGGGATTGCAAGCGCCGCGACACAAATTGCAAATTTAATTCCAGTGACACCGGGCGGCATTGGCGTGGGAGAGATGGCATTTGCCAACGTTTTGCAAATGTTAAATCCGCATGTGGTTGCCGCATTTGCGACCGTTTTTATGGCATACCGGTTAATCGGTCTCATTATTTATTTGCCTGGCGTGCTTGTCTACGTGTTTAATTTTAAGTTGAAGCCGATGGTTGCAGTAGAGATAAATGGATAGGTGGTTGAGGCACGAACCTTACGCGATAGGCCATTTTTATGCGATGAAAGTTTTTGTATGAGTGTTATCGTCCGAGTGCGCGCCGTGGCGTTGATCTCTATAATCCAATGTCGCACATTGGCTTTAGGCTAGTGTGTAGCCCGGATAGAGCGTAGCGAAATGCGGGTTATAGTTTATTCCACATCATATGGCAGATAAAGATTGTCATCACCAGCGCCCCATTGAGCTGGCAAAATTTCTGCTTTAACATATCGATGAAATGAGGAATATGGCCAGTTTCTTACGCTTTTTACTAATCCATGTTTTACGGGATTATAATGAATGTAATTAACGTGATTTTCATAATCCTTTTCATTGCGGATCATGTGTTCCCAATACCTATTTGGCCAAATATTATATTCGCCTCGTTTGTTTTTCGTGAAGTCATTAGTTACTGCAATTAATTTTCGAGTGAATTGCGCTTTTAGCAAACGTATTCGTGTTGAGAAATCATAATCATGTTCTGGCATTTGCCAAATGAAATGCAGATGATCTGGTAAAATGACGTAAGAAATTGTCTCAAAAGGATGGCGATTTTTAACAATGTGCCATGATTCGTGTAATAACCGAGCGTATTGAGTGAGTATTTTTAATTTTCTATTTTTTAAAGCGATAGTAAAAAAGTAGCAACCGCCACAAATTCGTAGTCTACGATAATGAACCATATGATTATCACTTGAAGTAATGTTGATGTGTATGTTGTAGCCCGGATAGAGCGTAGCGAAATCCGGGATCAGGTTTCTGTTTTATATTTTTTGTGTGATGGAAGAGAAGCGTAAAAATATGGGGGTTTACCCCGGATTTCGCTACGCTCTATCCGGGCTACGCTGGTCTTAATGCCTCTCATGATAGCCATTTAATCAACGCTAAAATCCCTGGTTTGCCCGCTCGACGGTGTCCATTGAGTGTTTGATTTGCGTGGATTTCAGCATAGTGATTGAGATAGTAATGGTAATTATCAATGAGCATATCAGTATTCGATTTAGTCGGCTGCCATTGCAACACCGATTTAATTTTACGGGTATCGCCGACAAAGGTATTCGCAATCATATTGTATTGATAAGGCCCAAGCGGTGAGAGGTTTAATTTAAACGCTAGCTTCATCGCAGGCACTGTCCACGCAGTCGGCAGATGGCGAATTTTAGTTTGGCTTTTCGCATGCGTGATTAAGCGTTGAAACAGTTGATTGAGTGAGGGCACAGCATCGCTGCCAATGTTAAACACGGCTGTTGTGGGATAATGTGCTGCCTTTTTGCAGGCATTGATTAAGTCATGACTATAAATAAATTGATAACGATTTTCGCCCGAACCCACTAACCACAGTTTGCGGTTTTCTTTGATAAAATCAAACACAATAGAGAGTATGCCCAATCGACCTTCGCCAATAATAGTGGGCGGCCTTAGTATGACACTGTTTAGCTGTCCGCGATAAGTTTGCAAAATAGCTTCTGATGCTACTTTGGTTTGGCCGTACACTTCAAAAGGGTCAAGCGGTGTCTCTTCAGTAATCTCTGTTCCATTGATGCGGCCATAGACGCAATTGGATGAAATGAAAACCAGGTTTTTTACCTGGTGCTTAATACAGTTTTCCGCAAGTGTGCGCGTGGCATCAACGTTGGTCGCATAAAATAAGCGTCGATTGCGCCATTTAAACTGTAGTTGGGCTGCGGCATGAAAGACACAATCAAACGGACCATGCTGAGCAAAAATTTTTTCTAAGCTGCCATTTTGTGAAATATCAGCTGTTATTGCTGTCAAGAACGGATGTTGGTCGTGATCATGTGCGAGGTCTACATTAACACACGTGTGCCCATCGTTCAGGAGTGAACGCTTCAATTCACCACCAAAATAGCCTGACCCGCCAGTAATGAGGTATCGCATGGTTGTCCTTGTCTTCTCTATTTCTGCGGCGATGTTAGCAGGATTTATCTTTAAGCGCAAAACAGGTATTTCTTCACTGCGCTGATAAATTATTTATTTTGCCTCTGGTATACATAGCTTTTTATGTTGTGTTATATATAGCTTATTATGCTGTGCTAGGTTTTCATCAGAAAACCGCCTAATTTTGGCTTTTCTTCCAATGGCATAATCTGTTAAATTGATGGCCAACATTAAAAAGAGACCTACAAACGAGGTGAGTGATGTCAGGTAATCGTAATCCAAATCCAGACGAGTTGAAAAAATCGAACTTTGATCCAAAATCTTGTGGTTTGTATACACTCTTCAAAACTCCAGCGAGTGAGCATGTTCATCAATTTTTAACCCACGTTGTCCGCGGTGAAAAGGCCGAAGTGGAAGCGATGATTCAACGTGACCCACGCTTACTGTTAGAAAAAATGCAGGTAAAAGACGAAGCTGGCCGCACGATTTATGGCACAGCTTACCAAATCGCTTTAGGTGCAAAAGACGTGAGCCCATATCCGGGTCAATTTGAAGAAATGGCGGAAATGATTGAACGCCATTTGGCGAAACATTTTGGCGAAGAAGAAAGAAATAAGCAATACAACGAGCAATTTCCTGAAGGGTTTGAAAAGGAAGAAGAAGCGCGCAAGCAGCGTGATTTAGATGCGCTTCAAAAGCTATTTAAAGCGATTGATAAGGCAAAAAACGATCATGAGCTTGACGATGCGATAAAAGTATTTAAACAGTATCTTGAAAAAGAAAATACACGCGAGTTTAAGACGGGCTATCATTTCAATGAAGACCTCTTCATAGAGGCAATGGAATTATACGATCGTTATTATAATAAATTTGGTGGGTTTAACAGCAAGAAGAATAACCTGGTAGCGGTGAAAGGGTTTGGTGGCATTGAGGGTTATTTCCCTGCGAACATGGCACAAGCGATGTGTGATGGTGTAGGTAAGAAGCAGCAGTTAACGCGTAGCAAATTGCTTGATGATAAAAAGACCTGCTTCTTTGATCCTAATCTCGGTGTCTCTCATTTTGTTTATAGTTATTATGGCGGGGGGCGTTCTTGTCGTCGCGCGTACATCCATTGCGACGCGGCGTCGCGCGATTTCAAAACTTATGTCGAGCAAAAACAAAAACCTTATCAAGTTGCGAAGTATCGTTACTAAAAGAGAACCAAGGAAAGATTCATCAATTTGTCTGATTCAGTAAGATGCCGGGTGAGTAACCCTGCTGCGTAAAGCGCAGGGTTTTTCTCCCAACAGGTTTCGATGAACCATCGCAAGATGTCGCGATATTGCCAAACGGTTGTTGTCATTGCCCACCACGTGCACAGCTACGCAAATAATTTCTAATCTTTCAGGAAGAGACCCCATCAAAGAAACGGGGTCAAATCTTGACATGGACATCTAAAAACATCTACGTGACAAAGATGTCCATGTCAAGATTTGACCCCGTTTTTCTCGTTTTTCTCTGTCAATGTGGCATTTCCAGAGAGGCCATCAAGCAATCCTTGCGGACGGGGGAAGCGTACTGTGTGAGTAAGGTGGGGAGGTTTTGGTGGGAGAAGGTGCGGGTGGGAAT
>MGYG01000048.1 GCA_001801635.1 Gammaproteobacteria bacterium RIFCSPHIGHO2_12_FULL_43_28 | reverse complement strand
GTCTCATAGGATCCATCCCATTTGTAAGCGAAAGAAAAAAGAAAAATGAATTGAATCATTTATTAAAATTAGTCAAAGCAGGCAAACTAGAAGGAAAAGTGAAAATCGGTAATCAAGAATTTGATCCTTATCTGCAACCGCCTTATAAAACATTCTCGCCCTCTACCGCTACAACCATGGCTCGCACAGGCGGTCCAGCAGGTTACAATCATGTGGGTACTAACACTGATTTGCTACTTGTTTCTCCAAAACCATCTGCTCCGCCAAATGATGGTGAGCTTTGTAATACACGTGAGTATCGTCTAAGCCAAGAGCAAGCTATTGATTTTTTTATTGATAACCACAAAAAACTCCGAAAGGGATGAGTTTTTTGTGGTTATCAATAAAAAAATCAATAGCTTGCTCTTGGCTTAGACGATACTCACGTTAATTATTAAGGTATTTTTTATTTGTATATTATACGTCATTGGCTGACAATGGCTCTTATTTGGTTTTAGGCTGTTTTAGAGTTTGCAGGAACTACGTCAATGGCGTATAATACCAAAAGAACACTAGTATTTATAGAAACAAAGGGTTTTACCCAATTAGTTAAGGAATATCTCAGTGATGAGGAGTACGGAGAATTGCAACAATACATTATAAAAAATCCTGAGGTAGGCAAAATTATTCGTAGTAGTGGAGGAGTTCGAAAAGTACGTTGGGCAAGAGAAGGAATGGGTAAATCAGGTGGTGTTCGCGCTATTTATTATTGGGCGAAGTTGCGAGATCAGGTTTATATGTTAACGATGTATAGCAAATCAGAAAAAGAGAATATTGATAAAAAAACTTTATCTCGAATTGCTAAAGAATTGGAGGGTATCAGATGAAAAAAGAACGCAATATAGGTCAAGAAATCTTAGCTGGTATTCGAGAAATTAAAGAATGGCAGCAAGGGAAGAAAAAACTAAAAACAACTCGCGTAAAGCTTCCTCGAGCGGCTAACGTAGCAAAAATTAGACAGAATTTAGACCTTACACAAGACGAATTTGCTAATTTTATGGGTGTAAAAGTTAAAACCTTACAAAATTGGGAACAAAAACGTCGAGAACCTCAAGGACCGGCAAGAAGTTTATTACGGATAGCAGAAAATGCTCCTGAAGCAATTTTAAAGGCATTACCAAGAAGTGTACACCACTCCAATCTACGTCATTATTGGACTCAAAAGAAAAAAACTATATCAAGATAAAATTAACGCGTGTGATATAGACATAGCAGAAGAGTAGTTATATTAACGTAAGCTCTTAACAACAGCATCCAACGCCTTCAACATCTGCAGTAATTCCCGCATCTTATGCAACGGCCACATATTAGGTCCATCAGAAGGAGCCTGATCTGGATTTGGATGCGTTTCTATAAAAATACCTGCCACACCTACAGCAATTGCTGCGCGAGCAAGTACTGGCACAAATTGTCGCTCACCACCAGATTTGCCGCCTCCCCCACCTGGTAATTGTGCTGAATGCGTTGCATCAAACACCACAGGACACCCTGTTTCTCGCATCACAGCTAAAGAACGCATATCCGATACTAAATTATTATATCCAAATGATGCGCCGCGTTCACAAACTAGAATATGGCGATTACCTACTTCACGCGCCTTTTCAACGACATGTTGCATGTCCCATGGCGAGAGAAATTGTCCTTTTTTAATATTGATAGGCATGCCTAATCTTGCCACACGTTGAATATAATTAGTTTGTCGACATAAAAATGCGGGCGTTTGCAAGATATCTACCACCGTCGCCACTTCTTCTATCGGCGTATCTTCATGTACATCGGTCAAAACGGGTACGCCTACTTGTTTTTTCACAGCATCTAAAATTTTTAATCCCCGCTCCATCCCCAAACCACGAAAACTATGTACAGAAGTTCGATTAGCTTTATCAAATGACGATTTATAAATAAATGGGATATGGAGTGCTTGAGTAATTGCTCGCAATTCACTTGCTGTATCAATTGCAAATTGTTCACTTTCAATGACACAAGGACCAGCAATTAAAAAAAATGGTTGTGTATCACCCACATCAAATCCACATAAATTCATACGGAAGCATTGCCTCTGATTGATCTTGGGTGCTGCGAATGATTGTTGGATTGGCTACGATAATCTTTAGCTGCGCGAATAAAATGAATGAAAAGCGGATGACCATCTCGCGGCGTAGAAATGAATTCTGGGTGAAATTGACAACCCACAAACCAAGGGTGATCTGGAAGTTCTATCAATTCCACCAAATTATCTTGTACTGAACGACCAGAAATTTTTAAACCTTTTTTTTCTATTTGAGGTAATAAATTATTATTCACTTCATAACGATGACGATGACGTTCAATAATAATATCTTTCCCATATAATTTATGCGCCAGCGAATCCTTTACTAAGCTGCATGCTTGCCCGCCTAAACGCATGGTGCCACCAATATCCGATTTCTCGTTGCGCTTCTCACGATCACCCGTCGCATTAATCCATTCTGTAACCAATGCAATCACGGGATAGGGCGTATGTGGGTCAAATTCCGTGCTATTCGCATTTGCCATACCCACAACATGGCGTGCATATTCAATCATCGCCACTTGTAATCCTAAACAAATTCCTAAATAAGGAACGCGATGTTCGCGCGCATATTGCGCAGCCATCATTTTACCTTCAATGCCACGTTTACCAAAACCGCCTGGAACCAAAATTGCATCCATCTTAACTAACAATTTTTCAGCGCTCTCGTGTTCTAATTCTTCTGAATCAATATAAACAATGTTGACACGCGTGCGTGTTTGAATGCCAGCATGTTTAAGCGCTTCAGATAATGATTTATAAGAATCGGCCAAATCAACGTACTTACCCACCATACCAATCGTTACATCCGCATCAGGATGCAAATAAGCGTCCACCACGCGTTCCCATTCTTGCAAGTTGACTGGTTTTGTTTCTAAGCCAAGATGTTGGACGACAATATCATCTAATTTTTGTTCGTGTAAAAGAATCGGTAATTGATAAATAAAATCGACATCTAATAATGGAATCACTGCTTCTTTTTCAACATTAGTAAACAATGCGATTTTAGAACGAGCATGATCAGAAATAGTTTGATCACTACGGCATAATAAAATGTCAGGTTGAATACCAATGGAGCGCAATTCTTTGACTGAATGCTGTGTGGGTTTGGTTTTGATTTCCCCTGTCGTTGGAATAAAGGGCAATAAAGTAAGATGAATAAATAAAGTATGTTGTCTACCAAGTTCAATGCGCATTTGACGAATCGCTTCTAAAAACGGTAAGGATTCAATATCACCCACCGTACCACCAATTTCAATCAATGCGACATCAACATGGCCTGCGCCTTTAATAATACAATGTTTAATTTCATCTGTAATATGAGGAATAACCTGAACAGTTCCACCCAAATAATCGCCTTTACGCTCTTTACGAATAACATTGGCATAAATTCGACCCGTAGTAAAATTATTTGCTTTAGTCATTTTAACTCGAACAAACCGTTCGTAATGACCAAGATCAAGATCAGTTTCTGCGCCATCTTCAGTAACAAATACTTCACCATGTTGGAATGGATTCATGGTACCCGGATCAACATTAATATAAGGATCCAGTTTCATTAAATTGATTTTCAATCCACGTGCTTCAAGAATCGCACCTAAAGAAGCAGATGCAACTCCTTTCCCTAAAGAGGAAACCACACCACCCGTGATGAATATATAGTTAGTCATAAAATAGTGAAAAAGTAGAAAGAATAATTATGCCATAACATACCTTGAAACGGAAGATGAATCCAAACAGTTAGCTTCTTTAACTACCATTTGTTTTGCTAAACTAGCCTGATAAGTTTTTTTATCTTCTACTTTAATTTGTATTTTAGTATGCACATCATTTAGACATTTTTTTAATCGATTATTTAACTGCTCTATTTTTAATAAATGCTGATTATGCCGACAAGCATCATAAGCGATAACAAGCTTGCGATTATTCTCACCTATTTCTGCTTGATCTTTCTTATAACAAGCCTTGTATAACACGTAACCGATTAGCCCGCCAAGAAAAATTGTTCCGCTCACAACAGCTGCCGCAATTAAAATAGGCGGAAAAGATACTGCTATACTGCTTGCAACTAAAACACTAATGGTTGCTGCCAATTCTACACCCGCTCCTAAAGGACATAACACATCAGCAGTATGTCCAATAAACGCTCTAATGGATTCTCCTCTATTCATCCAGTGCGAGCTTTTTTTAGGATCCAGCTGGCCTAATTGTTTTTTTTGTTTTAATTCAGCTCGTGATAATCGCATAGTAACCAATTTAGGTTTTTTATCCGCTTGACATTCAATAATTGAACTCATCTTTTGAAGAAGTTGATGATAATGGTTTTGTAAATTGGCATAACGTGTTTGCATGGCTGAAAGTTGCTCCTCATTAGTTGCATCACAACTATCCTGTGCTAACGTAGAAGCTTCTTGAATGAGCGTCTTAAATATTCTATTAAAAGGCTTAAGAAAGTTAGATAAAGTAGTTGCCAACCACGAAAAATAAATAGTCTCCGCTGTGACTGCGTTATGTTCCCGCATACGTGATTGATAACAAACATAGACAAATGGAATATATGTAATAGGGAAAATAATGCCGGTTAATATGGTTCCTAATAATGGAATAGGAAAATATTCTGCAAACACGCTAACAAAAAAAGCAGGGCACAGTGAAGCAATAGCAGCTACCATCATACTTTTATTGCGATATTTTTTACGCATGTTGTGAAGTCGCAATTGAATAATCTCACGTATCTCGTTTTGGTTTAAATCAGCCAGTTTTAAACGTTTAAAAAAATCCTCATCGCTTAGATGCGCATTGCAAGCATAAACCTGCATGGCATGAAACCCAATTCTATGGTGCTGCTCTTTGAGTTTGGTATGCTTAGGATGACAAGAAAGTAAATAAAGATTATCTAGTCGCTGATGCCCTAATTGCACAGCCAAATCATGGGGGGTTAATTCTTTATTATTTTTTAAATAAAAATCTTGCAAATTGTTTTTTTTATTCCTAGCAAAACGAAGTAACACTTGCGCCGTTTCAAAACAACCGCCCATGATTGCTACATGCAAAGCGGTATTACCATTAGCATTTTGGCTGTTAATAGCTAATTCAGGTAATGTTGTTAATGCAAGACACGTTTTTTTCTTACGCTTGATTGTTTCTTTGCTATCCTTTTTTCCATACACAACTGCCATATGTAAGGGGGTATTGCCTTGATCATCTGGCAAATTTAGCCATTGCAATTTCAATAATTGCCAAATTTCAAATGCCACAAGATCACCTGGCGGTTGAAAAAATTCGCTGTGCCCAAATTGCGCTGCATCATGCCAAGGCGTTTTGCCATTCAAATGAATGAAGCGTTGTAATAATGCTTGATTGTGTTTGAGCTCCTGTTTGGCAGGCAACAACAACGTATAAAATAATTTTATCAAACCATGCATGGCTGCGTAATGAAAAATAGTGCGATTGGTTTCATCTTTTATTTCTAGAAAAGGAATGGTTTGAAAATCAAATTGTTCAATATAAGCTTGTATACGTTGATGATTCTTTGTTTTAACAGCATAAAAAAAGAGTTTGTCATGCTTCTTAGCCATGTTCTGCTATCCAATAACACATAAGAATTTGTTAAGAAAACCGCTTAAATCAACTGGAAACGATAGATTGCCTCTAAAAAGTCTTGCTCGTCAAGTGCTCGTTCTGGTAAAATAAGCTACTAAATAAAACGATAAAAAGAGGGGTGGATGTAATGGCTTTCAGAATTGTACTAACTGGCGATGCAGAAGCAGGCAAAACACAGCTTATGTCTCGTCTGATTGGGGCGCGGTTTTCTCGAAGATATTGCCCAACCGTAGGGGTAGCTTTTGGTGGTTTCAACCAAGACACGCCCGATAACAATCCCTCTCATGCTATCAACCTCCAGTTTTGGGATCTAGCTGGGCAGGAACGTTTCAGAACCACCTGTAACATATATCTAAAAGACGCCGACATCATTCTTCTCTGCTGTGATTTAACCAGCCAAAACCCTTTTGATAACCTTCCGCAACATATAAAACAGTGTAAAGAACTTGCCAAAGAAGCAGTTATTATTTTAGTCGGTACTAAATTAGATA
>MGYG01000047.1:6612-10218 GCA_001801635.1 Gammaproteobacteria bacterium RIFCSPHIGHO2_12_FULL_43_28 | reverse complement strand
TGCGTTACAAAACACCTGATAGTGGTGTATATGCCGCTAATCGTGCTGTCGTGCGTTTTTTACAACAACTGCGCACTTTTTGCCTGACAAATAGCCTATAATAAAATAATATAAGCACTCGATAATTGCTATAATCTGGTTTTTTATAAAACCGTTATTACATGCAGAGTATTATGAAAATCGATATTATAAAGCGTGCTATTAATCGCTTAGAATCGGGATCCGAAGAGCTTGCAGTGGATCTCAAGGTGTTTGTTGCGCAGCTTGTAAAAACGGTGCGTGCTTACAACGAATCTGAAGTCGCTACAAAAGAAGCTGAAGCCGAGCTGTCTTTAGATTTGCAAACCAAGAATAGTCGCATTGAGTTGGTAAATGAGAGAAATATTCAATTTGCAAAAGAATATAATAAGGCTATTCAGTTAGCTTATGAGTTGAAAGACAATGTGAAGCACGGTGTATTGACTGATATTGCAAGTCTGAGTAAAGTTGAGCCGATATTGATAGATGCTGAGTCGTATTATTTGAATCGTTCTTTCCAGCCAAATCAACTTAAAAGAGCGTCCAAACATATTATAGAAGGGCTTTGCTATAAACGGAATAGTAAGAGTGAAAGTGATAGTAAGAGTAGGATTAGAAATAAGTTTGGTGAAAAGGTTGGCCCATATATTACTAGCGTTAAAAAAAATCCCTATATCGGTGGTTTTAACGATAGTACGCAAACAGCTTTTTTTAACAAACAGAATACAGCGACAAATACGCCCAGAGGAGGCAGTCGATCGAATAAAAATGAAGCTGATCTATTGCGTGATGATATTCTTAATCATAAAAATACGTGGATTGAAAAAATTTGTACTGATGTAAATAATAAAAATAAATCTGCTATTAATCAATTTTTAGAAATCGACAAAAATCAAGTCGTAGCAAAATATCCATGCTTAATTATAAAATACGCAAATAATAAGATAATGAGATGCAGGGACAAGAACGGCTTTAATGAGTTTACCGTTCATCTACTTGCGGCGTTTATAAATAAAAAACTAGAAGAAAAAAAAATAGGACCACTTGTTGACGTGAGACCAAGTTTCGGGTTTTTGAATCCTTATATGTCTGGATTAGGTACCGGGATCAGGCTGTCGCTCGGCATGGTGCCAAATAAGGAATGGGCGCAAGCACTTATCGGCGGTATTGATGAGTGTGATGTATTTCTAAGGATCCACGCAGATCGATTGGATAATGGAAAAATTCAATTCGATAAATTCGTTAAAGACAAATCGCTAGAATCATTCGCGCAAATTGTATTGCAGCAAATCCTGAAAGATTGGGTCAGTGAAAATCTCACTGGTAATGATGAGCTACTAGAGCAGATCGATAGAGTTACTTTTGTGGTCAATACGGAAAATGCTAAGTCAATCGGCGAGGTGCTTGCCGAGCAGAATGAGCGGTTTGTTCAAGTCGATAAACAGTATGTTGAATTATATAATCGAGTGGTTTCAATATTGAACATTATGCATAAGTCTTATGATGCTGGGGCAAATGACGTTGCTTTATTGCAAGACACGACGATTGATTTGCCGGCCGCCGCCACTAGGCTTGTCAGGCTTCAAGATGATATTACAAAAAAAATTCACGAAAAACTTGTCGTGGATAAGCTTGTGCAGGAAGAGACGAGTGAAGATGAATCAGAAGAAAGTGAGGAAGACAAAATTAATTATTACACGCCAAGCGGAATGAGCGCGCTTTTTTCTCCTCTAGTTGCGCTGCGTGAAAGCATACCACGTAGTCAGAGTTTATATTATTCAAATGATTATTATGCTTACTATGAAATCACGGAATTTTGGCATTCGATGTTTCATGATAAGTTTATAATAAAATCATTATTAAACTCGGCAAAAGAGGATAAGAGCGCAAGACAAAAGATTAATACGAGTATTATCGATTCGATAATGAAATATAAGGTATTAAATAATCATATTGAACACTTTATGCTGAATGCAAATATTGCTAACATTAAATTTAACATTTTACTTAAAAATAATATTAAAAACTTATTCGGAAAAGTGCTGGATAATCTTTTAGAGAGTGGTATTCGTAAAAAGGAATTGATAGAACTCGAATTATTGGAAGCGTTTAATTCAAGCGCCTGTAATCCACAATCTAAATCAATGCTACAAAATTATTACGATAATTTATCTAAAAAATTAGAAATGATTAGCGGTATGGCAGATATAATCTTGACAGAAATTCATCAGATGCAGCCGGGTATATATTATATCGACGTAAATCCTTGTCTGAGTAGAGACGCTGGTAGCTATAAAAATTTCTCTCAGCATATAGAAGAGCTTGTTAAACAGGAGCCACCGCCGATGATTATTGTGATAGATACAACCTGTACTACCAGAAACGAGCTTAAGGACATATTAAAGTTGTTTAATGCCCAAGATAGAATCCCAATTTTAGTGAGTGCCTCCAGCGAATTAAAGAATGCCCAATTAGGTTTAGACGCTTGGCAGATTGGCCGAAATAAGGCGTACACTTCTTCGCAGTGCTTGAAGAAGCATGAGACATTAAAACCATTCGTTCTGAGCTTCAAAGACAACCTGAAGCAAATCACAAAGGGAACGTTGCCTAGCATCTCAAGAATGGCGCATCGGGCATTTTTTGCGGCAGGACGTCGCGCAGCTGAAAATAGGCCGCAAAACACGGCGTTGCCTCATCACAAAAAACAATAAATTTCAAGACGAGATAGCGCACCTGGTACGTCAATTAAGTTACTTTATTTTTATATTGAAAATGCAATGAGATCTGAACTAAACTTGCCTCTTATTAGCAACCATACAAAGACGAAACTATGCAAATATTAAATATCGCTGGCTATAAGTTTACCGAATTAGCCGATTTATCCACACTTAAAACTCAATTCTATAATGAATGCGCCAAGTTAGGCTTGAAAGGCACGATCCTGCTAAGTTATGAGGGTGTAAATATCAATCTTGCGGGCACAATTCAAGCAATACAGTCCTATAAGGCGTCGCTTGCTCATGACGTTCGCTTTAGTGATATGACCTGGCGAGAGAGTTATTCCGTCATCGTGCCATTTAAGCGGCTTAAAGTTAAATTAAAAAAAGAAATTATTACATTGCGAAAGCCCGAGATCAAGCCACAAGCTCAGAAAGCACCGCAGCTTGCGCCAGAGAAGTTCAAGCAATGGTTGGATGAAAATCGAGATATTATAGTATTAGATACACGTAATGATTATGAAATTGAATTTGGTAGCTTTAAAAATTCAATTCATTTAAACCTTAAACATTTTACTGATTTTGCCAAGGTTTCTTCTCAAGTTGCTAAAGAAAAACCAATCGTGATGTTTTGTACTGGCGGGATACGGTGCGAAAAAGCAGCGTTACATATGATAAATGAAGGCTATAAAGACGTGTACCAATTACAGGGTGGTATTCTTAATTATTTTTCGGAAGTAGGTGGTAGTCACTACGACGGTGATTGCTATGTGTTTGATGAAAGGGTTGCATTAACACCTGATTTGGAAGCGGCTATAAACCGTGTCATGCCAGCGTGCTTTTAGCTGGCATCCAGATTTGGAAGCGGCTA
>MGYG01000047.1:0-6603 GCA_001801635.1 Gammaproteobacteria bacterium RIFCSPHIGHO2_12_FULL_43_28 | reverse complement strand
GCTAAAAGCACGCTGGCATGACACGGTTTGATGAATGTTCTCTGTTCGTGAAAAATAAAAGCCGATAACATGATGTTATCGGCTTTTTATTTTTATCAGCCATTCCCGCTGAAGAGCGCGGGAAGGCTCACTTCTTTTGATGCTGCGCAAAAAACAAGTTTTTGCTTGCACCCAAGGGGGAGAATCGCGCGCTTCGCTTCCCCCTCGCTGCGCTCTCCCCCCCTTGGGAATCCCCCATCGCGTAAGGTTCGTGCTGCAACCGCTGCATTTTTATTGATTATAATTATTTTCTCTTCCAAGGTTCATTTTCTTGACCTGGTTTATGTGGTTGCATCTTGTCATGTTGTGGTTTTTGTTGTTCTTGACTTGGTTTGCGTTGCTCGTATTTATCTTGCTTTGGTTGGTCTTGTCTATGTTGTTGTTCTTGTTTATTAGGTTGGTATTTATTGTCTTTGCTCATGATATTATCTCCGTGGTGTTATGATTATTCCGTGACACCTAGTCATTATATCAAATCATAAAATGATTTTTCCAATCGGGTTAGACGCAAGATGAGGTAACTTAATGATCTTGTCGTTCGCCAACCTATAACACCATGATCTCATTCGTAATAAATATTTCGCACCCGAGCATTAATAAAAATTCGATAGTGGCATGATATATTGACGTTAGAAGTGAACTAAATTCACTCAAACAGAGGATGTTCTCCAATAACAACAACTTACTCTATTGGAGGCGTTATGGTTGCGTTCGTTAATGTATTTTTCATTGTAGTGTTGTTTTTCGCAAGTAGTATCACGTATGCAAAATCCTATAGTGAAGAATTATGTCAATCGAATGAATACATCTGTTACGTCGTAAAACGCGGCGATACGTGGAAGAAATTATTTCCTGACCCGGATGCGCGTGAAGTAGTTAAGCGCATCAATCGAATGAATGTGCCTTTGTATCGTGGCAAAACTATCGCGATTCCCGCAAACGATTTGAATAACATCATGTCGCATTCACCATTTCCGCAGCAAATTGATCCGACCGGTCAACGCTTCATTAAAGTTTCAGTTTCTAAATTAGCATTCGGTGCGTATGACGCAGATGGTACGCTGCTGCATTGGGGCCCCATTTCTGGCGGTAAAAATTATTGTGCTGATGTAAGGCGAGGTTGTCGCACGCCAACCGGTAAGTTTGCAATTTACCGAAAGCAAGGAGCAGATTGCAAATCAACTAAATTCCCCGTTGGTAAGGGCGGCGCACCCATGCCGTATTGCATGTTCTTTAAGGGCGGATTTGCAATGCACGGATCCCCAACGGTGCCAGGCTATAATGATAGTCACGGATGTATTCGCTTATTTACTAGTGATGCAGAATGGTTAAATAGTGAATTCACTAATGGATACGCATCCGTGCCCGTGTTAGTTGAGAAGTAATTTTAGAGCCTATACTTTTGTCGTAGTGACCGTTGATGCTTTATTGACGGGAACGAGTAGCGTATACGTTCCTTCTTTTTTAGGCACATAACCATTGTTGTAGTCTGGGTTTAATTTTTTAAGTACTTTAATATCGATACCAGATTTCTTCGCGACCTTCGTTAATGCCGGCTTATTGTCTACTTTTACTTCGGCGAAATACGGCTTATTTTGAAGAGGTGGTAATTTAACACCGTATTTTTCGGGGTGTTTGACAATTTCTGCAATCGCTAATAAACGCGGCACATAATATTTTGTCTCTGTTGGTAATGGAAGATTCCAGAAATTATGACTACCTGTTCGACGCACGGCTGATTCGACTTTGCCTTGACCACAATTATAGGCGGCAATGGCAAGATACCAATTGCCATCAAAGTTATTGCCTAAATCTTTGAAGTAGGCGAGCGCTGCTTTGGTGGAGGCGGGAATATTACGTCGACCATCATAACCTGGCGTCACTTTAACCCCTAATTCATCAGCGGTTCCTGCCATTAACTGCCAAATGCCTGTCGCACCTTTATTGGAATGGTCATTAGGATTGAACTCACTCTCGATAAAAGGAATGAGACCTAATTCAGCGGGTAATCCGCGCGCTTTGGTTTGATTATGTATGAAATACATATAAGGTGCGGCTGCATTTAATACACGATAGAGTTCAGTTTGATCGGATACTAAACGACGAATTTCTCTTCTCACTGCTTCACTTTGCGCATTGTGATCTAATTGAAATTCTTTGCCCATTTGATACCAGATGGAATCTCGCTTGGCCACGGTTGGCGCAACGGGTGGATTGGCACCGTTCGCTTGCTCAGCATTATTGGCGATAGTTTCAACGTTAGCGATATTTTCAATCGCAGATGCGCTATTGCTATCATCTGCATCGATTGCACTGCTTAAATTTGAAATATCGGGTATACCGCTATTCATCGCAATAATAAAGCTGCAACTCAACACAGCGAATATTAAGTATTTGGAAATATTTTTTATCTTTATCTGCATCGCGCTATATTACCTAAATTTGATGGATTAGACAAATGGTTATTAGTTGGATCGTGGCCTGAAATCGCTAAGTGTTTATAATTTCAGTAAAAATTAAGCCAAATTATGCTTTATTTTAGCATCTCAGGCTTAAGAAAATATTAGCAATTGTAGTTTGATTGATCAGTTTTTGTGGATGAATTGAGAATATAAGTTGAACCAGGCGAGGGCATATCAATGTTATTACACGCGATGAGTGGTAAGATGATTGCGATTACAATGAGTTGTTTCATGGTGTCTCCATCAAAACCATTTCATTTTTTTAAATACGAATAATAAACATGCGCCACAAAATACGATAAATCCGAGCACGATAAAATAGCCGTATTTCCATCCTAATTCAGGCATGTAATGAAAATTCATGCCGTAGATTCCTGTGATGAGGGTAAGCGGCAAAAATATTGAAGCAAAGGCGGTCAAGACACGCATTGTTTCATTAAGTTTTTGGATTAAGTTATTATCGATTTGATCAAGCAATCCATTTAGCATATCACGAATTGAATCCGCTTCATGCACAGTCATGTGTGTATGATTCGATAGATTGTAAAGCGATACTTGGCATTGCTCGGAAATAACAGCGATTTTTCTGCCTGAGATGCGCATTAAAATTTCACGTATCGCGATAAGGTAACGCTTGGTTTTCATTACGTCTTGCTTTGCATCCATGACCTCATTGTAAATATTTTTATGGCTTGCGCGTACACGCATATCCATTTCTTCAGTGATGATTTCGTACTTAAACAAAATTCGCGCGTAATCATTTATAATATTGTCTATTATTAAAAATAAAATGAAACAGGGCGTTCGGGCGTAATTAATTGTCTTTTGACAACTCTTCACAAATTCATCTAAGGCAGGTATTGGTTTAGTTGATGCAGTGAAGCAAAATGTTGTCGTAAGATGAATGAGTAAATGCGCTGGTTGTGTCGCATCAGCTTTATCCAGTCGTGTTGAGAGTGGCGCTTCCAGTTGAATGGTGATGGCATTATCGGTATCGATGAGTTGCGACATGGGATCTGACTGCGCACACAATGCCAATACATTCTCTGGTAATCGGAGTCGTTCAGCTAATTGCTTGAGCGTATTTGCTTCCGTTAAATTGCAGTGTATCCAGTATAATTTATTATTCTCAGCTTGAAGAGCAATCTGATCAAGCGCAATAGACTGAAAGGTCTTTTTTTCAATATCAAATTCAATGGCGGTTGAATTGACGATAGCCATGAGTTGTTAATAATCCCTTATTACCATGATACTATTATACCTGCTTGATTGTTATTGTGGAAACTAATTAGAATGAGGACTTTTCAGGGAGGGGCGCTCATGTTTGACCGTTTTTTTAAAAATAATGTGCGCGAGCAGCAGTCCTTGCAAGAAATTGCTAAAGCGATTGCCGCCAAGGATAGGCAAATTGAAAATGTTAAAAAAATGATCAATAGTATGAGTAGCGATGCTATCAATAAGCCGGTGTATCGCACGAAAGATATAACCCTGTTGCATGTTGCCGCTTCATTCGGCTGGGTGGATATTGTCGAGTATCTGCTTGAAAAGGGCGCGGATGTGAATAGTGTGTCGCATGACGTCCTTGGGATGACGCCGCTTATGTACACGTTGGCATCGCCTAATTTGAGGGATAATAAGCAACTTAATGAGGTAGCTAGACTGCTAGTCGTCAGGGGTGCTAGAACGGACTGCAAAACGCCTTTTTATTGCAATGATATTCAACTTGGTTTTATTAATTACGGCAGAGACGAGAGTCTGCTTGATATTTGCATCGAACGGCATAATGACGAATTTCTTCTATACCTGCTGCGAAGTGGTCATAATCAATACAGCACCAACTCTGGAAACCATCAGGACTATATCGATAAATTATGCGAAAGCCATCACATTGAGGTGAAGCAGTTAGGTTGTCGTATTGTTTGAGCGATGGAAGCGATTTCTCTAGCCAGTAGCGTCTTATAATGCCGGTAATTTCCCTTATCGGCAGGTAAATTTGAATCCAAGAGGAGGGAGGGCTTGGATCATAGACGTATGGTTTTGAATCCTCAGATCCTGCTACCCGCTACCTTATCCTAAGCTCTATTTATTCCTAGACATTCGCAGGGTTATGCTACAACCCTGTATAGAGGGCGTTTTTATAAAAAACTTTATTTTACAAACACATAAATATAATTTTTATTATTACACATTAGTGTGTAATTACTGTTATAATAATCGGAGGGAGATATGACGAAATATGAATTGGAAAAAACACTCAGGCAAAATGGTTTTGAAAGGCGCTCTGGTGGTAAGCATGATGTTTGGGTAAAGAAAGGGTTCCCACCAATTCCAGTTCCTCGTCATAAGGGTGATATTCCGAACGGAACCCTAAAAAATATATTAAAGGCCGCTGGCTTGGGGAGTAACTAATGAAACATTATTACGCACTTTTTAAAAAAACAGACGAAGCTGTAGAAGTTGAATTTCCTGATCTTCAGGGTTGCTTAACTTTTGGAAATGATTGGGAAGAAGCATTAGAAAACGCTGAAGACGCATTAGCTGCTTGGTTGGCGAACGCGGAACCTGAATTTATTAAAGAACCGTCCAAACATCGTGACTTAGAGCATTTATCTAGCGGAGAATTAGTACCCATATTGGTAGACGAAAATATTATGACCTCTTATCGGAAGCTAAAACGATTTAATGTGATATTTCCTGCTGAGGTGCTAAAACAAATTGATAAGTTTCGAAAGAAAAAAGGATTAAAACGATCTACCTTTTTACAAAAAGCAGCCGAAGAATATTTGCAACAACATGACGCTGGCACTTAGCATCTATTCAGAATAAATTAAATATTTTTTACGAATTTTCTTGAATGCGGATAACTGTGGTTCCCAGCTTTTTCGAATAGTTTTCTCATCCACGCCCGCTTTGATTTGTTCTTCTAATTGCTGATTGCCGGCGACAGAACTAAACCCTTTAAAAAAATGCTTTTTATCTGGAAATGCATTGTATGCTGCGATGAGGTATTTAATTTGTAATTGATTATTAATTTTTTTAAAAACGGCCTCTTTGCTGCCGGAAAGATCCCAGCCATGACAAACTTTATCTTTATAAACTGGGTATGGTGCGTATGAGTTTGCTTTCGGAATAAATGTATAATTTGTTGCGATAGCTGGATGCCCGAATTGTTGAAACGGTTTATCAGTGCCACGCCCTACGCTCATTGCTGTTCCTTCCATGAGTCCAATCGATGGGTATAAATAAATTGATTGGATGTTCGGTAAATTAGGCGAAGGTTTTACCGGTGGTTCATATAAACTGTGATGTGTGTAATATTTATTTGGTACAATGGTTAATTGCAGTGTTTTGCTTTTTGATTTTGGCGTTACATGCAACCACTCCTCCCCTACTAACATTTTTGCATATTCACCTATCGTCATACCATAAACAACAGGAATGGCTTGCATACCGGTGAAGGAGCGATAGTTAAGATCGAGTACAGGCCCGTCAACATAAAATCCATTTGGATTTGGTCTATCAAGAATAATAAGAGGTTTATTATTATCAGTCGCTGCTTCCATTAAGTTTTCTAGCGAGGAAATATAAGTATAAAAGCGCACACCGACATCCTGAATATCGAATAAAATAACATCGATATCTTTTAAATCCAGAGACGACGGCCTTAATTTTTTACCGTAAAGTGAAATGATGGGAAGTTGGGTTTTTGTATCAACCGAATCATTTATTCTTTCGTCGTGATCGCCTCTAAAACCGTGCTCAGGCGAAAATATTTTTATGACCTTAATGTGGTGCTGCAATAATACATCGATGAGATGTGCTTCTTTAACACGCGATGTTTGGTTGGCAAACACCGCTACCCTCTTTCCTTGCAGCATCGGTAAATAGAGATTCGTGCGTTCCGCTGCTGGTTCAATTGGCATAGAGGTTGAGTTGGGTGCAAGCGGTGCTAAGAATAACAAGCTCGTCAGTAGTAAATGTTGAAATAGGTACATGGTGTTATCGGTAAGGTAGGCATTGTAATCTGGAACACCATACCACATTGAATTTATTTTGACGACAGGCCATGATAGGAAAGCGCCATTCACCTGGAGTGATGCCA
>MGYG01000046.1 GCA_001801635.1 Gammaproteobacteria bacterium RIFCSPHIGHO2_12_FULL_43_28 | reverse complement strand
TTCTAAATATGCTCATTAACTGGCCGTTCGCCCTGAGGAGGCGCGTTTTTTGCGCCGTCTCGAAGGGTGAATGGCTAGTATGTATTTTTTGTCATGTACAGAGTGCCGAAGCAACCAAATCTTACGCATTAAATTGTACTTAACATATCATAGAAGCACTGCCTGCCAAAATGGTGTTTTTGGTGGATGCGTCATTATTTCACATTGATAAAGTGCGCTTAAATGCGCGGTGGTGAGCATGTCATCGCGCGTGCCCTGTTTGGTGGTCCCATCAGGAAATAAAAGTAACAAGTGATCACAGAATCGTTGTGCCAGATTGACATCATGTAATGCCATGACAATGCAGGCTGATTGGGTGATTGCAAGCTCGCGCATGAGGTGTAAGCAATGTATCTGATGTTTGAGATCCAGATGATTAGTCGGTTCATCCAATAAATAAATGGAAGGTGTTTGTGCGAGCAAGGAAGCAATCGCAAGACGTTTTTTTTCACCGCCGGATAAGGTATCAATACGATGATATTGATAGGTATCGAGCGCCATTTTTTTAAGTGCGCGCAACACAATGCGCTTATCTTGCCAATTATTTTTGTCGAGATAAGAGGAGTGGGGATAACGCGCGGCAAGGCAATATTCAAAAACGGTTTGTGGAAAAGAAAAATGACTCTCCTGAAAGAGCAGGCCAATATGCTGCGCGATGACTTTACGCGAAAGACCAGGTAGGTTTACCTCATTTAACCAGATACTGCCAAAAGCGGGTGTGATAAGACCGGCCAATGCTTTGAGTAAGCTACTTTTGCCGCTACCGTTTTGCCCTAATATTCCCCATACTTCGCCGGGTTTCAAATCGAGATTAAGGTTAGTAACTAGTTTTTTTTCACCCGCTTTTAATGTAAGTTCTTGCGTGCAAAGGCGCATCATGATTGTAATAACCAGATAAAAGCAGGAACACCAATCAATGCCATGATAATACCAACGGGTATTTGCGCTGGTGCAAACAGGGTGCGCGCCAGTGTGTCTGCAAACGTGAGTAGGCTCCCGCCAAGCAAAATGGCGGCAGGCAACATGATGCGATGGTTAAAGCCTACCAAGCGGCGTGTCAGATGTGGAACAATGAGACCAATAAAGCCAATGCAACCGGCGAGTGTCACCGCGGTCGCAGCGAAAAGAGAGCTTAATAAGTAAAGCAAGATGCGATAATAAGTCGTTGGTAAACCGAGTGCTGTGGCTTCATTTTCGCCGCGAATGAGTAAATTAAATCCGGGCGCGAGTGCATAACATAATAAACCGCCAAGACATAAAATACAGAAAGCAAGTGAGGGGAAATGGGTTGCGTTTAAATCCCCAGTGAGCCAAAAGAGCATGCTATGCAAGCTGCTATCAGGACTTAATAATAAGAGACAACTAATCGCAGCGGAAAACCCGCAAGCGAGAATAATGCCTGACAATAAAAGCGTGTGTGTCTTAAAGCCGTGTTTTCTTGCCATGAGAAATATCAGCAGCATGCTGAGCAAGCTGCCCGCCCACGCACCACCTATCAATGCTTCATTGCTCGCACCAAGCAGCATGAGAATTAAGGTGAAAAGGGCAGCACCGCCTGATACGCCGAGCGCGTAAGGATCAGCCAGCGGGTTTTGTAAAAGCAGCTGCATGAGAGAGCCGGATAAGGCCAATAATCCACCACTCACGAACGCGGTAAACGTTCTCGGGAGTCGCAGCTTAAAGAGAATAGTGTGGGATAATGAATTATCGGGTGAGAAAAGTTGCGTGAAGGAGAGTGATGTACTACCGTTAAGCAATGAAAAAAATAGACTAAACAAAGCAGTAGCGACGATAAGCGGCATTAAGGTGGTTCTGGATCTGATCATAACGTGGAATCCGTTTGCTCAAAGAATGGTATTTTGGAACAATGCGTTAACTGTTCGTTGCGATTATAGGTGACAAGAAGTGATCGATAAAGCAGGCTATAGATATGGGGTGGGAATTATTCTGGTGAATGATGACCGGCAGGTCTTCTTTGCCAAAAGAATAGGGATGAGTGCGTGGCAATTTCCTCAGGGGGGCATGAAAGAAGATGAGACCCCAGAGCAAACCATGTACCGAGAATTGAAAGAAGAGATTGGCTTAAACCCTGAAGATGTGAGTATTTTGGGGTGTACGCGCCGTTGGTTACGCTATCGTTTACCTGGCCGACTGGTAAGACATTACGCAAAACCGCTGTGTGTGGGACAAAAGCAAAAATGGTTTTTATTACGCCTTGTAAACAAAGAGGCCCATTTTAATTTTAGTGTGACTAATGATCCAGAATTTGATTCCTGGTCGTGGGTGTCATATTGGTATCCCGTACGGCAAGTGGTGCTGTTTAAACGCCGTGTGTATGTGATGGCATTAAAAGAGTTCGCCAAGATTGTTTTATCAAAACAGTTTAGAGGGTAATCGTTAATGCTGACGATGCTACGCCACATCATTCAAGAAGTATCGAGCGCGCAAGATTTTAGCGAAGCGCTCAATATTATGGTGCGTCGTATCGCAAATGCCTTGGCAACAGAAGCATGCTCGGCCTTTTTGCTTGATCGACATAATGGCGAATACGTGTTGGTTGCAACGCAAGGCTTAAACCCGAAAGGGGTGGGCAAGATCCGTGTTCCCATTGATAAAGGCTTGATTGGCTTAGTGGGTGAACGTGAAGAGCCTATCAATCTTGATGATGCAACCAAGCACCCGCGGTTTTTGCACGTTGCAGAAGCAAAAGAAGAAGCTTATCACGCATTCTTGGGGACGCCGCTTATTTATCATCGCCAAGTGTTGGGTGTGTTGATTGTTCAACAGCGTGAGCCGCGCAAATACGATGAATCCGAAGAAGCCTTTTTAGTAACGCTCGCAACGCAGCTTGCTGCCATTATCGCGCATGCTGAGGCAACCGGTGAATTAGCGACCCTCTTTGAAAAATCGCAAACCAAAAAACACGAATTGGTTTATAGCGGTGTGCCAGGTTCGCCGGGGATTGGGATGGGCGCAGGGGTCGTTATCTATGCGCCAAGCGATTTAGATACCGTCCCTGATCACGAACCAGAAGACATCGACGCTGAAATTGAAATGCTGCATGCTTCATTTGCCGCCGTACGTGAAGATTTGCGACTGTTGGCTGAGCGCTTGTATCCTTTGCTCGCAGAAGATGAGCGCGCTCTTTTTGAGGCTTATCAACGCATTTTGGAAACCTCCGAATTAGCTAAAGAAGTTGAGGATGGCATACGAGCGGGCAATTGGGCGCCAGGCGCGTTAAGTAAGGCGATCGATGTGCATGTTAGACGGCTTGAGGGACTTGATAATGAATACATGCGTGAACGCGCGGAAGATATTAAAGACCTTGGCAGACGTATTCTTGCTTACTTATTAAAAAATGATAGGGCCGCACCGCAGTACCGCGAAAAAACTATTTTAATTGGTGAAACCCTGGCGCCAACGGATTTAGCCGAAGTGCCTGAAGGCTGTCTTGCGGGTGTTATCTCAGCCAAAGGGTCGGGCAACTCACATGTTGCGATTTTGGCGCGCGCGATGAAAGTGCCGACCGTCATGGGGGTGAGTGATATTCCTTTGCAAGTTTTGCAAGGCAAGGAAGTCATTGTGGATGGTTATTACGGGCAAATTCACGTATCGCCTTCCCCTTCCTTGCGAGAAGAATTTGAGCGTTTATTGGCGGAAGAACTAAAGTTAGATGAAGAGCTGGATGCCATTCGCGATTTACCAGCAGTGACGGAAGATAATCATCATATCGCGCTAATGGTGAATACGGGCTTAGGTGCTGACATTAGTATGGCGCTTCAGGCGGGACCCGAAGGCGTTGGTTTGTATCGTACCGAAATTCCTTTTTTAATGCGGGACCGTTTTCCTTCGACGGAAGAGCAGCGCATTATTTATCGTCAATTACTGGCTTCCTTTGCCCCGCGACCCGTGATCATTCGTACACTGGATGTGGGCGGTGATAAACCGCTGCCTTATTTTCCGATCAAAGAAGATAATCCATTTCTTGGCTGGCGCGGCATTCGGATCACCCTCGATCACCCAGAAATTTTTCTTGCGCAACTTCGCGCGATGCTGCGTGCGAGCGAAGGCTTGAATAATATGCGCGTGATGCTGCCCATGGTAACGGATGTACAGGAAGTGGATGAAGCATTGCGTTTATTGCGTAAAGCTTACACGGAAGTGCGCGATGAGGGTTATGATGTTGAAATGCCGCAAATTGGTGTCATGATCGAAGTGCCATCCGCCGTGTATCAGGCACGTGCCCTTGCCAAACGCGTTGATTTTCTCTCGGTCGGCAGTAATGATTTGACCCAGTATATTTTGGCGGTCGATCGTAATAACCCACGCGTTGCGAATCTTTATGATTCCTTGCATCCTGCCGTGTTACGCGCGTTGATGCAAGTCGTGGATAATGGTCACCAGGAAGGAAAACACGTTAGTATTTGCGGTGAAATGGCGGGTGATCCTGCTTCCGCCTTATTGTTACTGGCAATGGAATTTGATTCACTCAGTATGAATGCTTCTTCAGTAGGCCGCGTGCGCTGGGCAATTCGGCATTTCACCAAAAAGAAAGCCGCCAAGTTACTGCATGAAGTATTAAGTATGGAAAGTGCGGTCATGATACGATGCCATTTGGAATTAGCCTTAGAGCGCGCAGGACTTGGTAATTTGATTCGAGCAGGAAGATAGTTTCTCATGTTAATGTACCCATCGATAGATCCCGTTGCATTTCACATTGGTTCCTGGCCTGTTTATTGGTATGGCTTAATGTATTTGGTCGGTTTTTTAGGCGGTTGGCTTGTATTATCGCTGCGTTTACGTTTTTCTGATCGTGGCATCACGCAAGATCAATTGGCCGATGCTGGATTTTACACGGCCTTGGGTGCCATCATCGGCGGCCGGCTTGGGTTTATGCTGTTTTATGATTGGCGAGCTTTTTTCACTGACCCATTACTCGTTTTTCAAACCTGGAAAGGCGGTATGTCTTTTCACGGTGGATGTTTGGGCGCCATGCTTGCCCTTTTTCTTTGCGCGAGGAAAATGCGTAAACCGTTTCTCGCCTTAACGGACCTCATTGCACCGGCGGTGCCGATTGGGCTTGGTGCGGGGCGCATCGGTAATTTTATTAATGGTGAATTATGGGGCCGTGTGACCACCGTTCCCTGGGGCATGGTTTTTCCGCACGCAGGGCCCTCTCCGCGGCATCCCTCCCAGTGGTATGAATTTTTCCTGGAAGGTATCGTGCTCTTTCTCATCTTATGGATTTTTTCACGAAAACCACGACCACTCGGCGTTGTATCCGGGCTCTTTGCGCTTTTCTATGGTCTATTTCGTTTTATGGTTGAATTTGTTCGCGAGCCCGATGCGCCTATTGGCTATATTGCCTTTGGTTGGATGACAGAAGGTCAGTTATTATCGCTGCCGCTCATCGCGATTGGGATTTGGTTAGTTGGCCGGGCCTATTGTTCGTCTCGTGATTTAGTTTCTAAAGAGAAGTAAGCTTATGCGACAGTATCTTAATTATCTGCAACACATCCTCGATCATGGCGTCAAAAAAGTAGACCGAACCGGCGTTGGTACACTCAGTGTCTTTGGATACCAAATGCGTTTTCCGCTGCGTGATGGTTTTCCATTGGTGACGACGAAAAAGCTGCACATGAAAAGTATTATTCACGAATTACTCTGGTTTTTACGGGGTGAGACGAATATCGCTTACCTTAAGGAAAATGGGGTGAGTATTTGGAATGAGTGGGCGGATGCTGAAGGTAATTTGGGCCCGGTTTATGGCAAACAATGGCGCGCCTGGCAAGCAGCCGATGGTCGTATCATTGATCAAATGAGTCAATTGGTGCAGCAAATTAAAACGAATCCCGATTCGCGCCGTTTAATGGTGAGCGCCTGGAATGTGGGCGAGTTAGATAAAATGGCGCTGCCGCCTTGCCACTTGTTGTTCCAATTCTATGTGGCCAATAATACTTTATCCTGCCAACTTTATCAGCGCTCATGCGATTCGTTTTTAGGTGTCCCTTTTAATATTGCTTCATATTCACTGTTAACACACATGATTGCACAGCAATGTGATTTGATACCGGGTGATTTTGTTTGGACAGGCGGCGATTGCCATATTTATCTTAATCACCTCGAACAAGTGAAATTACAGCTAACGCGCGAACCCTTCCCGTTGCCGCAGCTACAGTTTAAGCGCAAGCCTGCTTCCTTATTCGATTACACGTTTGATGATATCGACGTGGTGAACTACGATGCGCACCCGCATATCAAGGGCACTGTCGCCGTTTAATGCGAGAGTGTTTATGGAACTGTGTCATGCCAGCGTGTTTTTAGCTGGCATCCAGGCTTTTCTCAGGTTCATTCTGGATGCCAGCTAAAAACACGCTGGCATGACACAGTTTGATGAACGTTCTCTTTAATGCGGCGTGCAATTTTTATCATATTGGCGCTGCATGAGCGGTGCTTGCGCGCTTTCAATGTTCGCTTTCCTAAGATCACTCGTGCTGCCGTTAAAGATCAGTTGGCTATTTAATTCATTGCAGACGCTGGCACGGTGGTCGTCCGCCTTAAAAGGCGCACAAGCACAAAGAACACATGAAAGGAATAGCCAGGTTGACTGCCGCACGATTTTTTCCATTTTATCATCCTCTTATTGATATAGTGAGCTTTCCTGCTCAGGTGCTCAGGGGTTTACGCTGTTATTTACTGTACAGTATAGCTAAATGGTGCGCTTTGCTGTATTGTAATTTAAAGTCTTTTAGCGATATCTCCCCGCTGTTTGCTCTTCGGTGATTGCAATGAGCAAGATTCCCGCTTATGCTCCCTTATATGATTGGATGATTTTCGATCAAAGGGGTAGAGTATATCCGTTAGTATCATAGGTTAATTTAATTAATGGCAAAAAATAAACGCACGAAAGATCCCTTTGCAACAAGGGAAGCAGAAAAGTATGAAAATCCCATTCCTAGTCGGGAATTTATTTTAGAGTATCTCGCAGAGAATGGTCGTCCAGCCACTTATTATGATTTGCTGGATGCTTTTTCACTGACGACAGAAGATGAAAAAGAAGCCTTACGCCGGCGTTTAATCGCCATGTGCCGTGATGGTCAATTATTAAAAAATCGCAAGGGTGCCTACGGGCCGCTTGATAAAATGGAACTCATCGCAGGTCGGGTCATTGGCCATAAAGATGGTTTTGGTTTTGTAGTGCCTGATGAAGGCGGTGATGATTTATTCTTAAGTCCGCGGCAAATGCGCGGTATTT
Organism: Gammaproteobacteria bacterium RIFCSPHIGHO2_12_FULL_43_28; assembly: GCA_001801635.1. Taxonomy (GTDB): domain Bacteria; phylum Pseudomonadota; class Gammaproteobacteria; order DSM-16500; family DSM-16500; genus Aquicella. The sequence continues at coordinate 2,623 of MGYG01000046.1, read as the reverse complement.
TCCACGGTGACCGAATACTCGCTCGAGTTTCAAATATTGATAACCGCGGGCGTCGTGAAGCCTTAGTGGTTGAAGTCCTGGAGCAAAATACACAGCAATTAGTGGGTCGTTTCCACCAGAAAGATGGCGCGGCTTATGTGTTACCGTCAAACCAGCGTATTAATCAAGATATCCTCATTCCTGCTGAAGAAATGAATGGTGCGGAAGATGGTCAGATGGTGGTGGTTGCATTGATTGCACAACCTTCTGCGCATGCAAGACCGTTCGGTAAAGTCGTTGAAGTCCTGGGGGACCATATGGCGCCTGGGATGGAGATTAGTGTCTCCATTCGCAATCACAATTTACCTTTCGTTTGGCCTCTGGAAGTTGAAGCAGAAGCGTCTCGCTTCCCCGGTGAAGTCACCGATGCGGATTTAAACGGTCGCGTTGATTTACGCGCATTACCACTCGTTACCATTGATGGTGAAGATGCAAAAGATTTTGATGATGCCGTGTATTGCGAGCCGCGCAAAAACGACGGTTGGACACTCTATGTGGCGATCGCCGATGTCAGTCATTATGTTCGCCCAGGCGCACCACTCGATAAAGAAGCTTACGAACGCGGTAATTCTGTTTATTTCCCCAGCCGCGTTATTCCAATGTTGCCTGAAACGCTTTCCAATAATTTGTGTTCACTGAATCCGAATGTTAATCGTCTTGCCATGGTTTGTGAAATGACGATTCATCCGACGGGCCGGATCATGCAGTATCGTTTTTATGACGCCGTGATTAAATCGCAGTGTAGACTAACGTACAAACAAGTACATCGCATCATAGAAAAGAATGATAAAGTGATGCATAAGCAGTTTGAACAAGTGGTGCCGCATTTAAGCGAGCTTTACAATTTATTCAACGTCTTGCAAAAAGCGCGTAAAGCGCGCGGCGCAATTGATTTTGATTTGCCTGAAACCAAAATTGTATTTGGTAAAGACCGTAAAATTGAGAAAATTGTACCCTACGAACGTTTTAATTCGCACCGCGTGATTGAAGAATGTATGTTGAGTGCAAATATTTGTGCGGCACGTTTTCTGGAAAAAAATAAGCAAGGTGGTTTATATCGCGTACATATGGGCCCGAAAGAAGAAAAAGTGCTGGATTTGCAGCGCTTTTTGCAAGAAATGGGTCTCACTATTCCAAAGCATCGTGACATTGTACCCGGCGATTATGCGCATATTCTACGAGTGATTCAGGATCGTCCTGATGCACACATGATTCAGACCGTGCTTTTGCGCTCGATGAGTCAAGCAGTTTATAGTCCTGATAATCGCGGTCACTTTGGGTTGGCGTTTGATGCCTATGCGCATTTCACTTCACCGATTCGACGCTACCCTGATTTATTAGTCCATCGCGCAATTAAAAAAATATTGAGCAAGCAACCAATTGAAGTCGATGATAGTGCGTTGGTGCGTGCAGGTGAACATTGTTCGATGACTGAAAGACGTGCGGATGATGCAACGAATGAAGTGACCGATTGGCTGAAATGCGAATTTATGCTGGATAAAGTAGGACAAGAGTTCCCTGGTATTATTTCGGGTGTCATGGGTTTTGGTATTTTTGTTGAATTAAGTGAAATCTACGTTGAAGGCTTGGTGCACATTAGCACGTTGCCGGGTGATTATTACCAGTTTGATGCAGTCAAACATGTCTTGGTTGGTGAGCGTTCAGGAAGAAGTTTTAGGTTGGGTGATCCTGTGACGGTGCAAGTGGCGCGAGTCGATTTAGATCAACGCGAAATTGATTTTGTTTTGCCAGGCAGTACCCGTACGCGTTCTTCTGGCGGAAATGAAAAGCGCCGCAAAGATCGTGGCGATCGTAAAGATAAAAAAGCGGGTGATAAAAAGAAAAAGCAAAAATCCTCCGCAAAAAAACCGAAGAAGAAAAAGCATTAGGCATTATCTGTCATGCAAGGCGAACGGTTGGAAAATTTTGTCATGTGCAGAGATACCAAGTACCAACTCACTTCCTCATCGAAGGCAAATTATTATAAGCCGCTTCAGATAATTTCTTCGTTAATTCCCAACCTGCCCAGAAGCCATTCGTTGCCATTTGCTGGCCTCTTTCACGCAGCTGACTGTTTGCAAATAAGCCGTATCCTGAGCTTAGAAGTTGTTGGCCATATTGGGAAAATTGAGACATGTCTGGAAGCCTGTTGTAAGACGGCATGAAACTATAGGTAAGAAAAAATAAGCTTGAAAGACCAAAGGTGCCAAGATGATTGTTAAAGAGATTTTGATTGAAACGCCAGAAGTTCCAGAACATAGAATATGAAATGGCTGTACTGTGATTTGTTGTGTGTTTACTTGATGCTCGTTCTTGCGGTGCCGTATGCTTAGGTTTGATTATTTTTAAAATTTTCTCTTCAATGGGCTCGCGGAACAACGTTAGCATTTCATCAATGGTTAATTTATCTTCTTCGGGCACGATCATTTGTGGGACCGCTTTTTGATTTTGCGAAAACGCTTCTTCGATCGTTGGGTATTCTTTTTCGCAAATTTGTTTGCCAGCAAGTACAAGGAAAGGTTTTTCTTTGTAAAGCGCGACATATGAATTATTGTTTTGCAACAACCTTACATTATTTGCATTA
>MGYG01000045.1 GCA_001801635.1 Gammaproteobacteria bacterium RIFCSPHIGHO2_12_FULL_43_28 | reverse complement strand
TGTTAACGTCGTCTTACCATGATCTACGTGGCCTATCGTTCCCACATTAACGTGCGGTTTTGACCGCTCAAATACTTGCTTGCTCATTGAATATTCCTCACTTATAAAACTTTTAGCTACTAACTACCCAGTTAACCAATAGAAATATCTATTATTTAGAACTCTTATCGATGATCTGCTCAGCGATATTGTTCGGTACTTCACAGTATTTTGCGAATTCCATTGAGTAAGTTGCTCGTCCCTGTGTCATGGATCGCAGATCGGTTGCGTATCCAAACATTTCAGACAAAGGCACTTCAGCATGAATCAACTTACCAGATGGTGAATCATCAATACCCTGTAAGATCCCACGACGTCTGTTCAGGTCGCCCATCACATCGCCCATAAAGTCTTCAGGGGTTACCGCTTCTACTTTCATCACAGGCTCTAAAATAACTGGTTTAGAACGCTTGGCACCTTCTTTGAATGCCATAGAACCCGCAATTTTAAACGCCATTTCATTCGAGTCAACATCATGGTACGAACCATCGAAAAGTGTCACTTTGACATCAACAACAGGATAGCCAGCAATCACACCATTTTGCATTTGCTCTTGGATACCCTTATCGACAGCAGGAATATATTCACGAGGAATAGAACCACCGACGATTGCATTTTCAAATTCATAACCTTTACCAGCTTCTTGTGGCTCAATCTTAATCCATACGTGACCGTACTGACCGCGACCACCAGACTGTCTAACATACTTACCTTCTTGCTCAACAGATCCACGAATGGTTTCACGATAAGCAACTTGCGGCTTACCGACATTCGCTTCGACGTTGAATTCACGCTTCATACGGTCAACAAGAATTTCAAGATGTAATTCACCCATACCTGAAATAATGGTCTGACCTGATTCTTCATCTGTGTGTACACGGAATGAAGGATCTTCTTGCGCCAGTTTACCAAGCGCAATCGACATTTTTTCCTGATCCGCTTTTGTTTTTGGTTCAACAGCAACAGAGATAACTGGCTCGGGGAATACCATCCTTTCAAGAATAATCACATCGTCTTCAGAGCAAAGCGTGTCACCCGTTGTAACCTGTTTTAAGCCTACTGCGGCGGCGATATCACCAGCAAATACTTCTTTAATCTCATGTCGTTCGTTAGCATGCATTTGAAGCAGACGACCGATTCGCTCTTCACGATCTTTGATCGGATTATAAATTGTATCACCTGAACGCAAGACACCCGAGTAAACGCGGAAATAAGTTAAGTTACCAACGTATGGGTCTGTTGCAATTTTAAATGCTAAACCAGCAAATGGTTCTTTGTCGGACGGATGCCTTTCTGCAGGGGTTGCAGCGGCATCATTTAAATTACCATTCACAGCAGGTATATCAACCGGTGATGGCAAATATTCAACAACGGCATCAAGCATTGCCTGCACACCTTTATTTTTAAAGGCGGAACCGCAAAGCATAAGAATAATTTCATTTCTTAGTGTACGAGCACGGAGACCTTTCTTAATTTCAGCTTCTGATAAATCGCTAGTCTCAAGATATTTATGCATGAGCTCTTCAGAACCTTCGGCTGCAGCTTCAACTAACTGCTCATGATACATTTCACAATCTGCGCGCATATCAGCCGGAATATCACGCTCATCAAAGGTCATGCCCTTTGTAGAATCATCCCAGTAGATCGCTTTCATTTTGACAAGATCAATAACGCCTTCAAATTTATCTTCAGCACCAATCGGTAACTGAATAGGAACAGGATTAGCGCCCAAACGCGTACGAACCTGACCAACAACGCGCAAGAAATTCGCACCAATGCGATCCATCTTATTAACAAAACCAATTCTTGGTACACCATAGCGATTAGCCTGGCGCCAAACCGTTTCGGTTTGTGGTTCAACACCACCAACCGCGCAAAGCACTGCGCAAGCACCATCAAGAACACGAAGTGAACGCTCAACTTCAATGGTGAAATCTACGTGTCCAGGCGTATCAATAATGTTGAAACGATGTGGTTGAAATTGCTTACCCATACCTGACCAGTAGCAGGTTGTCGCCGCTGAAGTAATCGTAATGCCACGCTCTTGTTCTTGTTCCATCCAATCCATGACAGCTGTGCCTTCATGAACTTCACCCAATTTGTGGGAGATCCCGGTGTAAAACAATACGCGTTCAGTTGTCGTCGTTTTACCAGCGTCAATATGAGCCATAATCCCAATGTTTCTATATCTTTCAATCGGCATTTCACGTGGCATAATTTATCCCTACCAACGATAATGAGCAAACGCTTGGTTTGCCTTCGCCATACGATGAACGTCATCGCGCATTTTAACGGCCGTTCCACGACCCATGCAGGCTTCGAATAATTCCGCAGCCAATCGATCTGCCATTGTTTTTTCAGAACGTTTTTTAGCCGCTTGAACAGCCCAGCGCATTGCCAGCGCAACACCACGATCAGCTGCAACTTCAATAGGCACCTGATATGTCGCACCACCAACACGGCGTGATTTCACTTCAACAGTCGGCGCAATACTACCTAACGCACGGCGTAATGATTCCATAACGTCCTCATTGCCATGTGACTGCATCTTATCTTTACTGCTTGCCGCAGGCTTTCTGCTTTTTACAGCAGCACTTTTAGCAGCAGCTGCTTTACTATCAGCCACTTTTTCGCCTGACTCTTTCTTGAGACGCTCGGTTAACATACCAAGTGCTTGATAGACAATCTTTTCGGCGATGGATTTCTTGCCAGCACGCATTAATACATTGATAAATTTAGTGATATCTTCACTTCCGTATAATGGATCTGGAAGTATCTCACGTTTCATTGCAGCTTTTCTTCTTGGCATTGCTTAAGTCCTACTCAAAAATTCAAATATTATTCAGTTGGTTAGGCCTGTTTAGGTCTTTTTGCACCGTATTTGGATCGACCACGACGTCTCTTTTCAACACCGCTCGTATCAAGGCTACCGCGAACAATGTGATAGCGAACACCCGGCAAATCTTTTACACGACCACCACGAATCAGAACAACAGAGTGCTCTTGCAGGTTATGCCCTTCACCACCGATGTAAGAGGTTACTTCATAACCATTACTCAACCGAACACGCGCAACTTTACGCAAAGCTGAGTTTGGCTTTTTAGGCGTCGTTGTATAAACACGGGTACAAACACCGCGTTTTTGTGGACACTGGGCCAGTGCAGGTACTTTAGATTTTAATGCTCTCGTTTGCCTGCCTTGACGTACTAGTTGGTTAATCGTTGGCATTTAATTCGCTCTCTCTGACCGTTAAAAAATCATTCCAAGGGTTATGCTATTCAGTTCACTTAACTATTTGTCATACAATAAAAAATCGCGCATAAACCTCACTCCGAAGCTTGAACCGGATTAGACCCCGAATTTTCAAGTGGAGAGGCGCGATTCTAAAAAAGCAACACCTTTTATGTCAAGGACTTATTGGCTTTTTTATAACTTTATCTATTATTGCCCCTTCGACCAGCCTGACTGATAGAAGGGGTTTATTACTAACGTATTATTTCTTATTACTTTTCAGTACGTTGATCTGTAATGCCTTCTTTCGACCTAACCCGACCAAGATGATAGGTTAGGCCTGTACCTGCAGGGATCAAGCGACCCACAATGACGTTTTCCTTTAAGCCTTTTAACTCATCTGTTTTACCGCTAACTGCTGCTTCCGTTAAGACACGCGTTGTCTCTTGGAAGGATGCTGCGGAGATAAAGGATTCCGTTGAAAGCGATGCTTTCGTAATCCCTAGCAACATTGGCTCGTGGCGGGCGACTATTTTACCCTCTTTCGTCAGTCGCGCGTTAATTTCTCGCAAGTGACCATATTCAACTTGCTCACCCTTAATGAAGCCAGCATCACCTGGATCAGCAATTGTTACTTTTCGCAGCATTTGACGAATAATGACTTCAATATGCTTATCATTGATCTTAACACCCTGCAGACGATACACGTCTTGGATCTCATTGACCAGATAATTCGCCAAACTATTTACGCCCAGCAATCTCAAAACGTCATGCGGATTTAGTGCACCTTCAACCAAGACTTCACCTTTCTCCACATGTTCACCTTCAAACACATTGATGTGACGCCACTTTGGAATTAACTCTTCGTGGATATCCCCTGTGGTTGAAGTGATAATGAGACGACGTTTACCCTTCGTTTCCTTACCGAAGCTGATGATACCTGAAATCTCAGCAAGAATTGCGACATCTTTTGGTCTTCGCGCTTCAAAAAGATCAGCAACGCGCGGCAAACCACCGGTGATATCGCGAGTCTTTGAAGATTCTTGCGGAATACGTGCGAGCACGTCACCGATTTTCACGGTAGCACCGTCTTCAAAGTTAATAATCGCATCCGCTGGCAAGAAATATTGCGCAACGAGTTTTGTGCCAGCGAGATATAAATCCTCACCATTTTCATCAACCAATTTAATCATTGGTTTTAATTCTTTACCGCTAGCAGCACGTTGCTTTTGGTCGGTGACAACAATACTTGAAAGACCAGTCAGCTCGTCAGTCTGCCTGTGCATGGTCACACCTTCGTTCAAGTCAACAAACTTGATTCGGCCTTCAACCTCAGTGATCACTGGATGGCTATGTGGATCCCAGTTTGCAACAATTTGACCGGCATCTGCTTTAGAGCCGTCTTTAACGCTAAGTTCAGCACCGTAAGGTATTTTATAACGTTCACGTTCACGACCATGCTCATCAAGCACCGCTAACGTACCTGAACGTGATACGGCAATAAACTTACCGCCTTGGCGTTCAATAATTTTAACGTTATGCAACTTGACCGTTCCTGGGAACTTAACCTGAACATTATTAATTGCTGTTGTACGAGATGCCGCACCACCAATGTGGAAGGTTCTCATCGTAAGCTGTGTACCTGGTTCACCAATCGACTGTGCTGCGATAACACCAACAGCCTCACCCATATTAACCAAGTGACCGCGAGCAAGATCACGTCCATAACAAGCGGCACAAATACCGTAACGTGATTCACACATGATAGGCGTACGAACATACACTTGATCAACCGTGACTTCTTCAAGCATCTTAATCCAATTTTCATCAAGCAAGGTTCCTTGCGGAATGATGATGTTATTAGATTTTGGATCATAAATATCTTCAGCGGTTACGCGTCCCAAGACTCGTTCACTCAATGGCTCAACCACATCACCGCCTTCAATCAGCGGAATGACGATAATACCATTGGGTGTGCCGCAATCTTCAGTAGTAATAACAAGATCTTGCGCAACGTCAACTAAACGTCGTGTCAAGTAACCGGAGTTCGCTGTTTTTAATGCAGTATCTGCAAGACCCTTACGCGCACCGTGAGTAGAAATAAAGTACTGTAATACGTTTAAACCTTCACGGAAGTTAGCGGTAATAGGCGTTTCGATAATCGTACCATCTGGTTTTGTCATCAAACCACGCATACCCGCAAGCTGTCTAATCTGCGCTGCGGAACCTCGCGCACCAGAGTCGGCCATCATGTAGATAGAGTTGAAAGACTCCTGCTTAACCATCTTGCCTTCTTTGTCTTTGACTTTATCAGAAGACAATTCTTCCATCATCGCTTGCGCGACTAAATCATTTGTACGTGACCAGATATCGACAACTTTATTGTAGCGTTCACCTTGCGTAACAAGACCCGATGAAAACTGCGCTTGAATCTTGCGCACTTCATCTTCGGCCTGGCTAATAATGCCAGATTTTTTATCAGGAATAACAAGGTCGTTTACACCAATCGAAATACCTGATTTGGTTGCATAATGAAAACCGGTATACATCAAGTGATCTGCGAAAATAACAGTTGCCTTTAAACCCATCTGTCGATAGGAGGCGTCGATTAAACTTGAAATCGCTTTTTTGTTCATCGTGCGATTCACTAGTTCAAACGGCAACCCTTTAGGTAATACTTCAGAAAGAATTGCACGACCAACCGTGGTTTCGACAAGACTAATTTTTTCTTCGAATACATCTTCTTGATCCGTTATTAAGTATTCTTTAATTCGTGCGCGGACTTTTGCGTGTAAATCCACGGCACCATTTTCATAAGCGCGATGAACTTCTTCGACATCGGCAAATACCATGCCTTCACCGCGTGCATTCACACGATGGCGTGTCAAATAATAAAGACCTAATACAACGTCTTGTGTCGGCACAATAATGGGTTCACCGTTAGCGGGTGACAATACATTATTGGTAGACATCATTAATGAACGCGCTTCCAATTGTGATTCAAGTGAAAGCGGAACATGGACAGCCATTTGGTCACCGTCAAAGTCAGCGTTATAAGCCGTACAAACTAACGGATGCAACTGAATAGCTTTACCTTCAATCAGCACGGGCTCAAATGCTTGGATACCTAAACGGTGCAAGGTTGGTGCACGATTAAGCATGACCGGATGTTCACGAATAACTTCTTCCAAGACATCCCATACTTGTGGTTCTTCACGTTCAACCATTTTCTTCGCTGCTTTAATAGTTGATGCTTCATCAAGCATTTGCAAGCGGCTATAAATAAATGGTTTAAACAATTCTAGCGCCATTTTCTTTGGCAAACCGCATTGGTGCAGTTTT
>MGYG01000044.1 GCA_001801635.1 Gammaproteobacteria bacterium RIFCSPHIGHO2_12_FULL_43_28 | reverse complement strand
TATAGGCAAATCTTATTAAGGGAGACTTAATGGTTTCATTATTCAAGGGGTTTTGGCGCATTACCCTAACTCTACGGGCTTTTGGGCAGCTCGGGTTTGACTTCTGCTTTGACCTCTTTAGCTTGGGGCTTTTGTTGAGGAGAAGCAAAGAGACTTAATCTGCCTAAATGAGGTGGGGCAACTACTTGTTCTGATTGTGTTTTTAATAGAGTTTCTTCTTTCTTCGCCGCCTCTATCATCGAAAACGCATGTTCTAGGCGTGCATTAAATTCAACGGGTATTTCAGTGAATGGTTGTCCTGCACCAAAATTTCTGCCGTTGTCCGTCAGTTTTAGCAAGTGTTTTAAGCTTTCATCATGGAGTTTGAATAGCATTTCAGGCTGATTCACATCAAAAATGGCGCCCTTAATAGCATTATTAGCAGGCCGCCCCGTCAAATCGAAGTGCCTGATATGACCTGATGCCACTTCAAGCAGCGACCGTTGATCGCCATTTTTGAATAAGAGGTAAACGGGTTCTTCGGATGGATTTTCTTTGAGCGATAAAAGCGTTGCCGTCAATTCTTCGCGGCCATCGACTTCGGTATATTGTGGAAGCTCAATTTTCGGTAACTCGTTGTTTTCCATCACAAGACCCACCTTTTTATGACTCTCACTTTAATGATATGCCTTAAGTCTTAACGAAGCCTTAAATGTTAAGTGATAAGACTGCGCAATTTTATAAAACTATATCATATTCAAGTAGAAGCGGGGCATGGTCGGAAAAACGTTGGTCCTTATAGATAAAGGCTGATTTTACTGTAGGTTTTAATCCAGGGGTGGTAATTTGGTAGTCTATTCTCCAGCCAACATTTTTCTCCCGAGCGCGCCCCCGATGAGACCACCACGTATATTGGTCAGGTGCTTGATTGACCTCGCGAAACGCATCGACAAAGCCCATCTCACCGAATAGTTTATCAAGCCAGGCACGTTCCTCGGGCAAAAACCCTGAATTTTTTTGATTGGAGCGCCAGTTTTTTAAGTCGATATTTTTGTGCGCGATATTCCAGTCACCGCAAATAATATATTCTTGTTTATTTTGTTGCAGGGAACGCAAGATAGTTTCATAGCGATCCAGAAAATCATATTTAATGGTTTGCCGATGTTCACCCGAGGTGCCCGAGGGCAAATAAAGCGATGCTACCCAAAGTTTACCCAAATCAATCGCAACATAACGTCCTTCTAAATCAGCCACCTCAAAACCAAGCCCGGTGACCACATTTTTGGGTTGATGGCGCGTATAAATACCAACACCGCTATAGCCTTTCTTGTCCGCATAATGAAAATATGACTGATAACCCGCCAGCTGAAATGTCTCTGCTTTTAAATCGGCATCTTGTGCTTTTATTTCTTGTAAACAAATCACATCGGCATTTTGATTAGCTGCCCACTCAAAAAAACCCTTGCGGGCAGCCGCACGGATGCCATTCAGATTTGCTGTTATGATACGTAACATTGTGTTCACTCTTAAGGTTGCTGCGTCGGCCCAACGGCCTCCTCGCAATAACAAAGTCACTCGCCGAGCAATTTTCCAATAAACTTATCGGCTTTTTCCGGCAGCGTTTTAATGACATCCTGTGCTTTTTCTTTTAGCTTATCGAGCTCTTCTTTGGTAATCAACGTGTTTAACGTTAACGTATCGAGCCGCACGGAAGGCGCTTTTATCTCGCCCGTTATTAGCACTGGAATTAACCATTGCGTTTTGACCCTTTCAAGCGGCTTTAATTGCAGCTTAAGATCAAGCGATTGCAGCGGCAAATCAATACCACCTTGCCCGGTCACTGTAAAGGCCTTGGATTGTAACAGCAGGTTGTCGGTTTCCGCCTGACCTGCTTTGATCTTGAATAATCCACTCAAACGATCAAACGCTGTCTTGAACGGCGTTTCGGGTGAGCTTAAATTCTCATGATTAACTAACGCATTTGCGCTAGTAACGAGGTAGTTAAGATCAATGCCATCCACCAAGCCTTCATTAATACCAAACTGGCAAAGACCATTTAAATTAGTTAACAAATCACGCTGCTCCCTGCCAGCGGTGTTGGCGGCAAGACGTATGTCGCCGGTTCCAACCAGCATTACTTTGCTATTTTTACCGAGCAAATCAACCAGCAAGGGTTGCAAATCAAGGTTGCTTGCCGCGATGTCCCAATCCCATTTAGGCGTTGCGGACAATTCACGAGCATGCACGACCCCGCGTAACGTCCCGCCATAAAGTGATGCTTTGATGGGTTGCATCGTTAACACATGATGCTGCCAACCCAATTTAATCGCTGCGTTTTGTAAGTGCAGCTTATCTAATCGAATGGATTCAATATAAATACGCCCCTGTAACTCACTTTGGCCGTGCAACAACTGCGAAAATTCAGTGGCGATTGAAAGGCCGTTTAATTCTAAAAATGCAATCGGTTGTCCCGGCTCTCTTAATTGCAGCTTATCTAACTTAACGCCCAAGATAGGATAAAAGGACCAGGATAAGTTTCCATCAACTAAAGTTTCATAACCCGTATTACGCGATATTTCACTGGTGATCATCGGTTTTAATTTGTTGGGGTCTAAAAAAATAAAGAGCGATCCAATCGCAATGATTAACACCAACACAATTAACGCAATGACGGATAAACTAATTTTTAAGATTCTCATGAGCTCACTTCATTCCATTTAAGTAAACAACATTATCTTTAAATCTTTAACATAGCGGGTGATGGGAATCGAACCCACACTAAGAGCTTGGGAAGCTCCCGTTCTACCATTGAACTACACCCGCCTATTGCATTAGCAAGTACTTGTATCAATCGCAACGGTTTTCGCTGCTGCTTTGACTGCATCAACATCATACTTGTAATCTTTTGTTGCTTTTAACACACCACAGGCCCCTTCGACAAAGGTAGTATTGGGTGTCCAGTAATGCTGATTTGCTTGCACCATCACATTAAATGCTTTCTTGGTATCCCAGCCTTTGGTGGTTGCTATCAGATAGAAAAAGCGATTATACACGCCACTCGTGTAATGCACATCTAGTGAATCGGTATATTTACTGGCATCGTCAATGGAGCAAGTGCTAGACATCCAGCTACAGTCTTTGCTTGGTTTATCCATGTAACGCAACGCATCTCCAATCCAGACGATATCTGAGCCGATTTTCCAATTATTTTTGCCATGGGCGTAAAATTCTGCCGCTTGTGATGCCATATCGGAAAATGCTTCATTCATGCCGCCCGATTGCTTTTCATAAACCAGGTTCGCGTGTTGCTCAGTGAAGCCATGGCTAATTTCATGCGCTGCCACATCAAGCGAGGTCAACGGATAAAACATAATGACGCCGTCGCCAAATACCATGCGCTCGCCATCCCAATAGGCATTATCCATTTTCTCATGCACGACCATATCAAGCATCATTGGTTTACCCGCTTTTTCAAGCACAGGCAAGTGATACCAATCTTGGTACATTTTCTTAATCACCGCCCCTTCAAATAAGGCGTCATTAGCTGGCGAATAACCACCATTGGCATAATCTAGTTGGCCGTCCCAATAAAGATTATTGTGTTCCTGATCTTTCGTTTTGCAAGCAAACTGAATAACTTCATCGTTTTTACGTCGGTCATGGACGGTTACATCTGCGTTTTGCAAATAGCACATCGCATTCTCATCACGCGTCATTTCAAGTTGCGGCAGATGATCTTTCAAATTATCGTACGTCACTTTGCCCATTTTTTTATTGCCACCAAAACCACCGCCCATGGTATCCTCGATGGTTTGCAAATTATTCCATTGCTCGTAAACTTCGAATGAAAATGCATCGAGAATGTAGATTGGTTTTTCAGGCATTGCCTCTGCTTTCACCGGTGCCGCATCGAAACTCACTTGATATGCCCAATGCGCTTTATTATTTTTATCGATATAAACCATTAAATGACTTTGTTGATTGGTAATCGCGGGTGTTGCTGCTGATTTTTGTTGATAAGCCTTGATCGCTTCCTGGCGCGCTTTCACTGCTTGGGATGTTTCAAAAATAAACGCGGGCGCATTCGTTAAATCACGTTGCAAATCTTGATAGATTTTTCCATTCATACTGGCAGCAGGTGTTGCCAATTGATTTAACGTAAGCATTTGATTATTCGCATTCGGCGTATGCACCACTGCATCACCACCAAAAACAGGGTAACCGAGATAGGTTTGTTTCAAACGAACATGTAAGGTTTGATTAAAATCAGCGGACCGGCTGACTTCATTAAATTTAATTTGCTGACCGAGAAAACCTTGTTCACTCATCTTTGCTAGGAATGAAACCGGTTGATGGCCAAGATCAATGGGGGTAGCGGCGTTTGCAGAAAGAGCCATGAATAAGCAGGTTGGTAATAATCCAAGTTTAAAAATACGGCGTGTCATATAATCTCCTTGAGGGCAATATTCGGTCAATCGTCTTAATGAAGACGACCTCGATTAATGACAAATGATGATATACAGATTTTGTCTGATGTAAAGCTGAAAGAGGGCTGTACTCATGGCGAACGGGGGGATCCTTCGCGATGGCCGCATCGCGACCATCTCATACGAAGGGAAACACTTCAATTAGCGGAAGCTACTGCATTACACGTTCTCTATGATCTAACACTTGGGTCAGGTACGGTACACTCACTCGTATCAACACCCACGGTAGTGAACGCGCTTAGAACCGTTTCCGTATCATAGCCGTAATCTTTTGCTGCTTGAATCACACCGCAAGCGCCTTGTTCAAAGGTTGATCCTGATGTCCAGTAATCAGTGTTTGCTTTTACCATCACATCAAACGCCTTACGCGTTGTCCAGCCATCTGCCGTTCCCATGAGGTAGAACGCTCGATTATAGATACCGCTACTATAGTGAACATCTAAACCCTCGTGATATTGACTAACTTCATCAATTGAGCAAGACTGCCCAGGCTCTCTACCTGCCCTACAGTCTTTACTTGGTTGATCATAGTAACGTATCGCCCTGCCTTCCTGTTTAAAGATTTCCGCGCCTAGCAACCAGCTGTTTTTACCATAAGCAAACACCTCTGCCGCTTGCGCAGCCATATCGGAATATGCTTCATTCATGCCACCCGAATGGCCTCTATAAATCAGGTTGGAATGTTGCTGGGTAAATCCGTGACTAATTTCATGTGCGGCAACACCAAGCGACGTTAATGGATAAAACAATACTCTGCCATCACCAAATGACATTTTCCTACCATCCCAATAAGCGTTGTCATAACTTGGAAGATGGACAACCATGGTTAACAACATTGGTGTACCATCAGCATTAACCAACACTTCTTTGTCATACCATTTTTTATACATAGCTTTAATGACTGCACCACCGAATAAGGCATCGTTACCTGGTGAATAACCATCATTCACCGCATCAAAGTCAGCATCCCAGTAAATGTTGCCGTGCTCTTCATCTGGTTTTTCACAATCAAATGACATGGCTTTTTGAGTACTGTATTTTTTGACAAACACTTCATCATTTTGCAAGTAACATTGATTCGTTGTTTTTTCTCGCAACATTGTTAATTTAGCAAGGTCTGATTCCAAGCCGTCATAAGCCAATTTACCCATTTTGATATTGCCACCAAACCCACCGGCACTGACTTCGACTTTTTCCTCATCGTCACCGTCTTGCAAAGTTTGAATATCATCCCAATACTCGTATACTTTAAGCGTAGTTGCATCGAGGATATAAACAGGCTTAGAAGGTGCCGTACCTTCTTTGATTGGATCAACATAGAAATTTACTTTAAATGCCCAATGCGCTTTATTATTTTTATCGATATAAACCACCAACTCATTGGAAATTTCTTGCGGTGCAACTTTGCCGCCTATTTCATGCTGAAAAGATTCAATCCCTGTCTCAGTTGCTTTTTTTGCAGCTGCTTTTGTAAATATAGTCTTAGGTGCTTGGTCAAGATCTGCTTTTAAATTTTGATAAACCGTGCCATTCATAAAACCATTATTACTTTTAGCCGCATTTAACACGTCATTCATTGTTTTAAACGAATGACCGCCTTGTGGAATGTGAACCACAGCATCTGCGCCCCAAACTTTATAACCAGCATAGCGTTGCTGAATACGAACGTGCGTTGTCTTGTTAAAATCAATCGAACGGCTGATTTCATCAAATTTAATTTGCTGGCTGCTAACCTCTTGTGAACTGAGTTTAAGCAAGAATGAAACGGGTTGATGGCTAAGATTAATTGGAGTAGCGGCATAAACGGGAAGCGCGGTCAATAAACACGCTGGTATGAATCCATGCTTAACTATACGGTGTATCATACAATCTCCTTAAGTATAATATTCGCACAATCGTCAACAGAATGGCGATGATAAACTAATCATAAAAGATGATATACCGATTTTAGATGATGTAAAGCCTGGAATGTTTTTCGTTTTGTAAACGCAATGACCTACCCTAAATAAAAAAGCCCGGGAAGTCCCGGGCTTTTGATTTTTGTGTAGCAAATTAACATCCGCTAGTATCAACACCCACCGTTTTAAATGCATTTAATACGGTATCGGTATCATAACCATAGTCTTTCGCAGCTTGAATGACGCCACAAGCACCTTCTGCAAAGGT
>MGYG01000043.1 GCA_001801635.1 Gammaproteobacteria bacterium RIFCSPHIGHO2_12_FULL_43_28 | reverse complement strand
CGGTTTTTCTCAATCAAAACGTTTGAAATTCTTGCAATCTGAGCGTTATCACTTCACATCTTGAAGTGTAATGGGTATAGTTTCTTTTTCATTTAGCTTTTGAAGTATGTTAAAAAAATCTGGGTAAATTTTCGTTATTTTTTTATCATCAGCAATAATCATCTCAGGCACTTTCAGCCCGATCATGGAAAGTGCCATTGCAATGCGATGATTATGATGTGTGCTTACGATGCAACCTTTCATATTGCCCGGCAAAACTTCTATAAAATTATTACCTAAGTCAATATGCAGTCCCAATTTAGTTAATTCTGCTTTAATCGCGATGAGAAGATTCGTTTCTTTTTCTTTAAGCGGACAGGTGAAGGTAATTTTCGACGCTGATTTTGCAAATGGCGCGATGGCAAGAAGGGCAGGTAGTGTTGATGAAAAATAAGAAAGTTGCAGCTCAATACCGCGTAATTCGCTTGTGCCTTGTACCGTGATACCATTTGCGGTTTCATGCACGTGACAACCCATTTGTTCTAGCCACGATAAAAAGATCGCTTGTTTTTGCCGTGATTGCGCGCGCTTGCCATTTTTTATGCTGATCTCTCCGTTGGTGATGGCTGCCGCGGCAAAATAATAGGCTGCGAGTGTAAGATCAGGTTCAATTTCGTAATCTCTCGCTTGATAACGCTGCGGTGTTGGCACCATAAATTGACCCTGGTGTATACGGTGTATCATGACACCAAAATCTGATAGGAGATTACACGTGAGATTAATATCTGGTTGGTCAAGTAAATTTGGCATGGTGAAGGTAAACGGTGATCGTGCATAAGGCGCTAGCAGAATAAGCCCAGAAATAAAATGATGCTGTTCAGCTTGATCCAGATTAATTTCACCACCTTCCAATGAGTCGGCGCCAATCATGGTGAAGGGAAGCTTGCGCGCATCAGATGGAATGAGTTGCATGCCCTGTCGATACAGAATATGCAGTAGTTGCGATAAAGATTGTTTGCGTAAGGAAGCTGGCCCATCGAGATAATAGACGCCGGGTGTCGCAGCACAGGCAGTTAGCAAAAAGCGCGCAACTGCTTTTGAATGATCACACCAAAGTGTTGCCTGACGTTTGGGGAATTTACCACCGCCGCCTGCAATAATACAAGATTTCGCCTCTTCATCGAGTTGTGCGACAATGCCAAGTTGATGTAGTGCATTGACGAGTGCGCGTATGGCGCTATTAACATAGATGCCGCTTATTTCAGAGACGCCCTCAGCAAGTGCTGCTAATAAAATGGCGCGAAGACTAATTGTTTTTGAGCCTGGAACGGTAATGCTTGCTTTAATGGGCCCATTAACAGGATTGATAATTTGTTGCATATGGTCATCCTTGTCCAATGAAGTGAAACTGACGTATACGTTCGGTTAACACTGACTATGTATAAGATGCTTGATTTTTGCTTTCGAGTCAAAATGAACCGAGCGCATAAGTTCAGTTAACCCGTTCGCGCTGAGGAGGCGCGCTCTTTGCGCCGTCTCGAAGCGTGAACGAACCCCCTAAAGCCGCGTGCTCGACACGCTCCTTGTGGCGAACGGTAACGGGTTAACCGAACACTTACAACCGAGCGAATTAACTTTATGAATACGTTACTCCCAGAAATCGCTGACATTGAAGCCTTGTTTTTGAGTGGCAAGGTAGCAGAGGCAAAAGGCGCATGCCTTGCGTTAATCGAAAATAATCCACATGAAATCAACGCATTACATTTAATGGGGCTGATGGTTGCGGAAGAAGGCGATTGGCAGTCAGCAACCGCTTATTTAAGGAAAGCAAATCGTATTGAGCGAGACAATCCTATGCTCGCCTTGCATCTTGCCAGTGCATTAAAAGCAACGGGAGCGTTGGCTGCCGCGAAAGCTATTCTTACAGAAGTGATTGACGCTAATCCGCATTTTGCGCCAGCTTATAATAATCTAGGCGCTATTTATTTTAGTGAGCAACAATGGAATGATGCCGTTGCAGCCTATCATGCCGCCATTGATGAGCGGCCAGATTATCTCGATGCCTATTATAATTTAGGATTAGCGTTGACTAAATTAGGTCGTCATGAAGAGGCGCTTAATGTGTATCAAGCGTTACTTCAAATAGCCGGCGAACACGTGGGCGCGTCATTTCAGATAGCATGCCTTCTAATGCTACAAAAAAAAATAGAGGAAGCGTTACAATCTTTTTTACAACTCGAAACCCAATACCCATTTCATTTTGAGACACAAACAAACCTGGCTACTTGTTATCTTTATTTAGGACAATTTTCAGAAGCAAAGTTACATTATTTAAAAGCTAATGAAATTAATTCAGCGGATGAGCAGGTTGCTTATAATTTGGGTGTCATGAATATGCAGCAGGGCTTGCTTGATGAAGCTATTTCCTTTTATTTGCAAGTATTGAAAATAAATCCGTATGCGTTTGCAGCGCACAATAATTTAGGCGTCGCTTATCTTGCAAAAAGAAATACGGCAGCCGCTTTAATGCATTTTTGTGCTGCATCGAAACTTGAACCAGCCAATGAAGCGCTTTCACACGTGATTGCCATGCTAAGCGCAAAGAAAGGGTTGGCTTTCGCGCCGATAGGCTATGTGCGTTCATTGTTTGATTCCTATGCGGGCCATTATGATGCGCATCTTCAATCGGTCTTAAATTATAATGTGCCAAATTTAATTTTCGCAGCGCTTAATCCTTTTCTGACTGATGAGCGTTTACTCGTACTTGATCTTGGTTGTGGAACAGGATTATGTGGTGAACGGTTGAAATCAATATCACACAAGCTGGTTGGTGTTGATGTCGCTGAAAAAATGTTAGCTGTTGCAAGGCAAAAATTAATTTATGATGAGCTTATCCTTGCCGATATTACCGAATTTTTGTCTGATCAATCAGCTTCGTACGATCTCATTGTGGCGGGAGATGTGTTGGTTTACGTGGGAGATCTTTCCGCTATTTTTGCCGCGGTAGCTCGCACGTTAAAACCTCATGGTTATTTTGTGTTGACCACTGAACAAAGTGTGATGGAAGATTATTATTTGGGTCCGACCGGCCGCTTTGCCCATCAAAAAACGTATATTGATCGATTGGCAGATAAAAACCGGTTTGAGGTTCTTCAGTACCATGTTGCACCGCTGCGTAAAGAGCGGGATGAACCTTTAATGGGCCAGATCTATGTTTTGCAAAAACGAAGTCTACTGGCGTCCGGCTAGCGCTCCCTGATTGGGTGTGGTAAATTTTTATCTATCGAGTAAAGGGATTGCCATGAAACGTTGTCTATTAGGGTTCGTGATTTTCTTGTCCTTGCTGATGGCTGGTTGTGTGACCTATCACCCAAAAGCTGAATATAGAAATTTGACCCAGGAAACATGGATGCGACATATTGAGACCAATCCTGATATATGGATGAGAAAGGCCGATGTCTGGTTTTTAAATGGTAGGGCAACGGAAGCTGAACTGCATAACCTACGTGCGCCGCGGTCTGTCTCAGTCAGTTTAATGAATGTGAACGTCGATGATTTTACCAGTATTAAAGTCAATGGTAATTTTCAGGTTCAAATCTATGGGTCGAACGCCGAACATAACAGTTTAAATATTTATGGATCGAATGCGGCCATCAGAAGCATCGGTGTTTCAGTGCGAAACCATACGCTTTATCTTGAGCAGGGCAAGGTGGCGCCAGAGAGTGGGCGTTATGCGGTGGTGAGAATTGGTGTCAGACGGCTAAATTCACTGACGCAAATGGGTTGCGGTTCTATTGAAGCAGTTTTAATTAATAGTAAACATTTTACCATGACAGAAACGGCTGGGGCGAGTGGCCCTGTGTTTGTTGCCGGTCATCTCAATTTAGTGCGCGTTACACACGAAGGGGTTGGCACTATCAATGTCATTGGTGTTGATTCAACGCATACCGCTATTTATTCGAGAGGCGCAGGCGCAATTAATTTATGCGGCAAAATCGGCGTTAAGACAATTTATCACACGGGCAGTGCTAACATTAATCTCATTGGTGCTAATAGCCAATCACTTGAAATTTGCGCGTACGGAAGTGGAAAAATCGGTATTAAAGGCCGTGTCGGTTTAACTAAAGTGGATGCGGGAGGTAAAGTGCGTGTTTATGTTGATAGTGTGATATCGCATAAGCTCAATGTCACCCTAAAAGATGATGCTTGTGTCGGTCTTTTGGGATGTGCTGATGATTTAACAATATATACCCGAGATGACACGCGCTTTTTTGGACGCTTTTTGTGCACACGCAATGCTTATGTGAAGGCAGCCGATCGATCACAAGTGAATGTGACGGCGTCAGATAAATTTTTCGCCCATGCTTACGCGGCGAGCACCGTTTATTTCTATGGTCCGCGAAGTATTATGTCAGCATTCACGAGTAGTTACGGTCGAGTCATGTATATCATGAATGCTGATTTTCGTATGTGTTTTCCTGCTGGTGTCCGTTAGTTAGGCCCAGTAAAGCATGGAGTCAAATGCGCTGCTGAGTTGCCCTGATAATAGACGGAAAATGTTGTTTGAGCCGCCGTATTCTTTGTATTCGGTCGTATCAAATTCTTTTTTAGTCGCATCCATCAAATTACCTAGATGATCGACAAGACCTAAGGTCAATGCCGTTTCACCTGACCAAAAATCACCCGTAAAAAGTTTACTGGGATCGCCACGTAGTTTGCCTTTTCGCCCGGCAAGCACGGCTTGTTCGAAGTTTTTGTGCACTTCAGCAATAACGCTTTTTATCTTTTGTATGTCTTCTGGGGTTTCAGGCAAGAAAGGATCTAGTCTGTCTTTATTTGTTCCAGCGGTGTAGACGCGCCTTGTAACACCTAATTTTTTAATAATATCAGTGAATCCAAAACTCTTGACGATGACACCAATCGAGCCTGTGATGGTATTTGGATTAACATAAATTTGATCGCCAGCAACGGCCACATAATAAGCACCAGAGGTGAGCATATCTTCACCGACAATAATCACTTTTTTGTGATATTCCTTTTTATAAGCAAGAATCGCATCATGAATAATGGCCGCTTGCACCGGTGTTCCACCGGGTGAATTAATATCTAATACAACGCCTGCTGCGTTCTTATCAGAAAAAGCATCGTGTAAAATAGGAACAAGTTCGCTTGATGAAAAATCATTACCTGGTGCAATCATGCCATCCAAACGGATTAATGAAACATACTTTCCACCGAGCCCCGTGGTTGGTAATGAGGAGCTAAAATGACTAAGCATCGCAAGTGTGATATAGGCAATTAATGCGAACCACAAAATGAAGCGAATATTTCTCCAACGACGATCTGCTCTTTTTTCTTTCAATAAATCACTTATGAGTGCAGAAGAGATCTGTTGGTTAGTCGTTTCTTGCATATATTTTTATTCCTATTGTTTGCATCATGAGAAAGTGTCGCTATAATTCGCCAATAATTTTAACTCTATGTATTGGTCCGTATCCTCACGGAAGGAGATAGTGTGCGAAGTCTACAATCTACCTTGTTTGCTTTATTAGTCGCAAGTAGTACTGCTTATGCTGACACGACATTAAATTTAACGTCTGGCGTGACGCCGATTAGCCATGATGTGTATGAATTGCACATGACTATTTTTTGGATTTGCGTTGTGATTGGATTGCTAGTGTTTGGTGTTATGTTTTATTCCATTATCAATCACCGCAAATCAAAAGGTGCCAAGCCCGCCGAATTTCACACCCATCCCTGGTTAGAAATTACCTGGACAATCGTTCCCGCTATTATTTTGGTGCTGATGGCCATTCCTGCGACAAAAGTATTATTCAACATGAATAATACAGAGAAAGAAGAAATTAATATCAAAATTACGGGGTATCAGTGGAAATGGCGTTACGAGTATCTTGAAGATGGCATTACTTTCTTCAGTAATTTATCAACCCCACAAGATCAGTTACATAATTTAGCGCCCAAGGGTAAATATTATCTGCGCGAAGTTGACCATCCTGTTGTTGTGCCCATCCATAAGAAAATTCGTTTGCTGATTACATCGAATGATGTTAATCACGCATGGTGGGTGCCTGATTTTGCGGTCAAACAAGATGCGATTGCAGGTTTTATCAACGAAGCATGGGTGAAGATTGATAAACCAGGTATTTACCGCGGTCAATGCGCAGAGCTTTGCGGTATTAACCACGCTTTTATGCCGATTGTGGTGATTGCAACCACCGAACAAGGTTATAAAGATTGGGTGGCAAAGCAGAAAGGGGAGGCAACCCAGGGTGATACTGAAGCCCTGAGGGCCTGGACCATGAAAGAATTAATGGATAATGGCGAAAAAGTGTATTCACGTGTTTGTGCTGCTTGTCATCAACCGGGCGGCGTCGGTTTGCCGCCAACGTTCCCGGCATTAAAAGGCAGTCAGATTGCAACCGGCCCTATTACTGATCACGTGAATATCGTCTTCAACGGTAAAACGGGCACGGCAATGCAAGCCTTTAAGTCACAATTATCGGATGTTGAGCTTGCTTCTATCATTACTTACGAACGAAATGCGTTTGGTAATAGCACGGGCACGTTGGTGCAGCCGATAGCGATCAAGGCCTTGCGTGATGGTAAATCCATGGAAGAAGCGTTAGCCACGAAGCCTGGTGCGATGCCAGCTGCCGCAGCCAAAGCGGCGGCTCCTGCAAGTGATGCGCCATCCGCTGATGCAACACCAGCAGCGGCGGCTGAAACGCAAGCGGCAACTGTACAGCCTGTGGGCGCGTTGGTCAAAACAGCAACGTCCACGACGACGCACGAAATCCCAGCAACAACCGAAGGGGCTGCGAGCGGCGGTGTCACTACCATTACAACAACGACAACCATTCATCACGCGCCAGCAGCGTTGCAAAAGGCAGTGGAACCTGCTAAAGCAGAGCCTGTGAGTACCGATAAACTGACGAGCGACTTGAAGTCTGCCATGGAACGCGGTGAAAAGGTTTACACCTCAACCTGCGCTGTTTGCCATCAGCCAACAGGAACGGGCATGCCGCCTGTCTTCCCGGCACTTAAAGGAAGTCAGATTGCAACGGGTCCGCTCGAAGCACATATTGACCGTGTTTTAAATGGCAAGGTCGGTACAGCGATGATGGCATTCAAAGACCAGCTGAATGATCAAGATCTTGCAGATGTTATCACCTATGAGCGTAACGCTTGGGGCAATAACACGGGGACAATGGTCTCTCTGGATCAAATCAAAGCGGCACGTCAAAAACCATCAACCCCTTAATTGACCGGGAGATAAATCATGAGCCACGAACAACATCTTACCCCTAGCCATGATCATGGTCACAGCCACTCTCACGGCCACGATCATCATGATGAGCCAACCCATCACTCAATGAAAAATGGTATTTTGCCATGGATGAAAGGTTGGATAACCACGACCAATCATAAAGACATTGGTACGCTTTACCTTTTCTTTAGCTTGATTATGCTTTTTTACGGCGGTGCGCTGGCGCTTTTAATCCGCTTACAATTGTTCCAACCGGGTGCGCGTTTCTTCAATCCAGATTTTTATAATGAATTGGTGACAATACACGGATTGGTGATGGTGTTCGGTGTCATTATGCCCGCCTTTGTTGGTTTGGCTAACTGGATGATCCCGATGATGATTGGCGCACCGGATATGGCGCTGCCACGACTCAACAACTGGAGCTTCTGGTTATTACCATTTGCCTTTTCACTATTAATTATTTCATTACTGGTGCCAGGCTCAGGTCCCAATTTCGGATGGACGCTATACGCGCCTTTATCGACGACTTACGGGCCACCGAGTACGGATTACCTCATTGTGGCTATTCATATGATGGGGATTTCATCCGTCTTGGGTGCGATCAATATTATCGCGACAATTACCAACTTGCGCGCACCTGGCATGACCTGGATGATGATGCCGCTATTTGTGTGGACGTGGTTTATCACCGCGTTCTTATTAATTGGCGCAATGCCCGTTTTAGCCGGTGTGGTGACCATGGTATTGTTTGATCGTCATTTCGGCACCAGTTTCTTTAATGCAGCCGGTGGCGGTGACCCAGTGATGTATCAGCATTTATTCTGGTTTTTTGGCCATCCAGAAGTGTACATCATGATTTTGCCTGCCTTTGGTATTATTTCTGAAGTCATTCCAACGTTCTCACGCAAAAAATTATTCGGCCATGAATTTATGGTTGGCGCCGTAGCAGCGATTGCGATCTTGTCATACGTTGTTTGGGGACATCATATGTTCACTGCAGGGATGGCTGTTGGAACGCAGCTATACTTTATGTATGCAACCATGTTAATTGCCGTACCAACCGGTATTAAAGTGTTTAACTGGGTTGGCACCATGTGGCGGGGCTCGTTAACCTTTGAAACGCCCATGTTATTTGCTATCGCGTTTGTTATTTTATTCACGATTGGTGGATTCTCTGGCTTGATGCTCGCGATTGCGCCGGCCGATTATCAATATCAGGATACCTATTTTGTCGTCGCGCATTTCCACTATGTTTTAGTTGCTGGCGCGCTGCTTTCCATTTTCTGCGCTGTTTATTACTGGCTGCCGAAGTGGACTGGCCGTTACTATAATGAAACGCTTGGTAAATGGCATTTCTGGCTAACCGTCATCTCGCTCAATCTCACCTTTTTCCCTATGCACTTTTTGGGATTAGCTGGTATGCCGAGACGAATTACAGATTACGCGTTGCAATATGCTGAGTTCAATATGCTCGCTTCCATTGGCGCGTTTGTGCTAGGGTTTTCGCAATTTATCTTCTTGTACAATCTACTGACGACCGTCTTTGGCAAGAAGAACCAAAAAGCGGATGATCGAGTGTGGGAAGGGTCACATGGTTTGGAGTGGACCTTAGCGTCCCCCGCGCCATACCATAGTTTTACGAGCCCGCCGGCGATCACCATGACAAAACATGAAGTAGAAGAAAAATTCGAGGAGTAATTAAATGACTGACAAGAAATCAAACCGCAAGATTGTTATTATTGGTGGCCTTGTTGCCGCCGGGATGTTTGGTTTCTGCTTTGCCATGGTTCCGCTCTACAGCGTGTTATGCAAAAAGATTGGGCTAAATACCTCCGTTGCGGGTTCTCAATTGATTACACGGGCGGAGGCAAACGCGATTAGTCAATCTACTGATATGTCGCGAGAAATTACGGTGCAGTTTACCGCGACTAATCACATGGGGATGCCCTGGGAATTTTATCCGCGCACCAAGTCTGTTACCGTTCACCCGGGTGAAAAAACAAAAGTCTATTTTTATGCAAACAATCCGACCGAGAATGACATGACGGCACAAGCCATTCCTGCCATGACACCTACTGATGCCATTGGTCATTTCCATAAAATAGAATGTTTTTGTTTCAATCAGCAAACGCTAAAAGCGGGTGAGAAGCGGGAAATGGGTCTCGTTTTCCAGATTGATAAAGATGTTTCGAAAGATGTTCACGTCATCACATTAGCGTACACACTTTTTGATGTCACCCCAAAAAAGAGTACAAGGAAGGGATAAATGGAAATGATTAAGCAAGCGCCCAAGAAATATAATCCAGTTAACTATTATTTTATTGCTGATCCTTCTTATTGGCCCATCATGGGCTCGATAGGGATATTTTGTACCGTGTTTGGTCTCGTGCAAGTGTTGCATGGTGGTGTATTTGGTCCTTATCTCATGTTAATCGGGGTCGCCGTATTGCTTGCAACCATGTTTGGTTGGTTTGGTGCAGTGATTAATGAAAGCTTAAAAGGGTTGCACAGTCACCAAATGGATAGGACGTATCGCTGGGGAATGTTTTGGTTTATTGTGTCAGAAATTGCATTATTTACCGTATTTTTCTTAGCACTTTTTTACACGCGAATTTTCACCGTGCCAACTTTGGGTGGTACATCGTTTGAATTTGCGAAAGCATTAATGATGACGAAAGGTGAGTCAACGCATCATTATTTGTGGCCGCAGTTTCAGGCAATTTGGCCTCTATTAAAGAACCCAAGTCCCACCTTATTCAGCGGGCCAGAAGCTGTCATTTATACGTGGCAAATTCCCGCGCTCAATACACTCTTATTATTAAGTAGTGCTGTCACTGTCACGTGGGCGCATTGGGGATTAAAAAATGGAAATCGTAAGCAACTTATTATCGGTTTAATGCTGACTATTCTTCTCGGTTGCATCTTTGAAGGATTTCAAGCACACGAATATATCGAAGCTTATACAGAATTAAACCTCACCTTAGCGAGTGGTATTTACGGAACGACATTTTTCACCTTGACTGGGTTGCATGCGATGCATGTGTCAATTGGTATTATCATGTTGACCATCATTTTAATACGCTGTTTGAAAGGCCATTTCTTGCCTGAACATCATTTTGCCTTCGAAGCGGTTTCCTGGTATTGGCACTTTGTTGATGTGGTTTGGCTGTTTCTATTTGTGTTTGTTTACTGGTTTTGATCACAATGCCCATGCTCATCAACGCTGCACAGTTAGATAAGCTTCGAAAAAATCCGAAGAATGTCACGATATTAGAGGCGAGTTGGCATTTTCCAACGGAAGGCCGTGATGCAAAAGCAGAATTTTTGCAAAATCATATTGCGGGTTCACGCTTTCTTGATTTAAGTGCATTCCATGATAGCGAAAGCCCTTTGCCCAACATGTTGACGCGGGATGAAGCACTTATCAGTGAACGTTTAGGTGAACTTGGTATTACAAACGAGCATAAAATTATTTTTTATGATCGAAGTGAGCATCATACTAGCTGCCGAGCGCTTTGGATGTTAAAAGTATTTGGTCATCATCCTGGGCAATTGTATTTGCTGGATGGCAGCTATGCGTCATGGGAACGTTACGGTGGAAAGATTGAATCAGGTGAAGCGCAAAAGGTAACGCCGAAAAATTATTCTGTCAATTATGAAGCGCGTTTCATTCGTTCGCTCGTGCAAATGAAAGCGAATTTGCATCATCCAACAGAACAGGTGATTGATATGCGGCATCCTGTTCGTTTTGCGGGCGGCCTTGAACCTAGGGCGGGCGTAAGAAAAGGCCATATTCCTGGCAGCTTTTCATTTCCTTATTTTTCCCTGTTTGAACCAAACGGACATTTTAAATCATTAAGTAAAATCCAGAATCAGCTCGAAGGAATTGGTGTGCAATTGGGTTATCCCGTTATTACGACCTGTGGTTCAGGCATGTCTGCAGCCGTATTGAATTTTATTTTAGATTTGTTAAATCACGATCAGCACTCGCTGTATGATGGCGCGTGGACTGAGTGGGGTGCTGAAAGCTTGTTTCATGGGGAGGAAGGTCTTTCCGAGCGCCCAGTGAAAACGTGTCTCGAGTAATATCATTTGACGCCAGCTTCTGTCATGCCAGCACGCTTTTAGCTGGCATCCAGGGTTTTTGCAAATTCCAATCCGGAGTTCGCGTTATTCAGAAAAACCTCTGTACATGACAAAAAATACATACTGGCCATTCACCCTTCGAGACGGCGCAAAAAACGCGCCTCCTCAGGGCGAACGGCCAGTTAATGGGCATATTTAGAACCCGTTCGTGCTGAGGAGGCGCGTTTTTTGCGACGATGGGTCTCCTGGGTATGGCAGAGCAAACAGGTAAAAAAATATTGACGACGCGCCCTAGTAAAATTAATTAGGGATTTAATCAAGCTGAATTTCCCTTGCTGCGTGATAACACTAAGTTAACATTATCACTCATCATCGTTCTAACATAAAAATCCACTTTTGAAGCCGCAGTAGGTGACTTTCTTATCTTCTAGCTTGCACTTTTTATTGAGAGGAGTGTTTATCTTGCTATTAGTTTCTGACTTCTTAACTGGCATTGATGCAGATTGATTGCTTTTAGTAGTCGTTGTTTTATTGATTAGTAAACCACTTTTAAATCCAAAAATACTATTAGTAAGCGATTGGCTGTTAGATATCGGTTGTTTGTTTGGTGCTCTATCTTTAATTGGCATTTTGAAGTGATTCGTCTTGACATCGACAGTAGCAAGTATTTCATTGTTAGCGATGTGATACATGACCGCTTTGATGTTGTTATATGACAGGCGATTTGTATTAATCAACGAATCATTAATATAAACAGACAAGTCTTGTGCTTTGTCAATGTGTATATTGATAATACCAACAAGATTGCTTTCAATGACATGTATTGAAGCTGAAGAAATAATTTGGATGAAAGGTGGATTTTTGACAATTTGTTCGTGTTCGTTATCAATGAAAGTATGTTCGTAACATATTGTGAGGCATATATTCACACTTTGATTATTGATCAAAATTTTCTTTACTGGGTCGTCATCACCAATATGATATATGGTTTTATCAATTAAATCATAAGGTAGTTTGCCTCGCTCCTGATAAGGAAACGCTTTTTTGTGTTTTAGCTTGCTATTACCCGATAACAGATATGCGCTATTTTGTAAATAATGCTGCCGCATTTTTTCAGGTAATTCGCGCGCACGGTGGTATTCATGTAAAAACTCAAGATCAAATCGACGGGATTTTTTGGAGAGCGCATCAGTATAACATTTTAGTAATTTAGTTTTTTTCTTGTTTTCTATTGAAGTGCCTGTTTCTTGAATCGCATCGTACGCAGAAAAACTGCCTGGGACAAGAATCATATTTTTATATTGTTTGATAGCTTCTTGTAAATTGCCTAGGCATTTTTTCTTTAGAGCATTAGTATGGCCTGAGGTGTTAATGCATATTCGTGTAAAACAACAAAAACAACCACGTCTTCGCCAAAAGCATCAATTCCGTCTTGATTAATTTGGGCTAGCTGCTTAATTAAACAACTGGTCAATTCAATAGAGTTGCATTTTCCTGATGGTTTATAAAACGCTACACCCGCAATGTACAATTTCATTAATGTCTACTCCTTTCTGTTTTAGATCTCGTTTTGTTAAGCTAATAAGTATTTTATTAAATTGTTGTTATTGTTTATTATAGTTATATGCTGAGTTAGGTGAATTATCGCGATTATTTTAATGATGCTATTTTAGCGATGATTTATTAAGCTAATCTTAAAATGCACACTGATGACCGTAGCTAACTGCTTGATTTTATCATTTGCCTGCAAATAAAAGTGCAATACCAAAACCAATCAGTGCAACACCGAGTAGTTTGGAAATGTATTTTTCAATGCGATTAAGTAGACGCAAGATGTGTGGGTGAGAAAGTAATAATACTAATCCAGAGAACCAGCCAAGAATGATTAGCATCATTTCAATGGCATACAGTGATTCTAAAAAACGCGGTGTGTTTGGGCTGATAATAACAGTAAACAAAGCGAGAAAGAATAGCGTTGCTTTGGGATTGAAGATGTTACAGAAAAATCCTTGGCGTAATGCAACGACATCCGTCATCGTTATATTAATTTTTTGAGCGTGTGCCGCATCGTTTGTTACGTGCTGCTGCGACAGTAATGAGGTAATGCCAAGATAAAGTAAGTACGTAGCGCCAACGTATTTGATGATGGTGAATGCGATCAGTGAGTTTGAGATAACAAGCGCAAGTCCCATGAGACAATACGTAATATGAATGGCGCAGGCGCTTGCGATGCCGAGTGCTGTAAACATGCCGGCGCGACGTGAATGTAAAATTGTATTTTTAGTAACGAGGGCAAAATCCGGCCCCGGTAACATCGCGGAAAGCAAAACAAGTATACCGATAGTAAAAAATTGTGTGAGCATGGTCTCCACCTCTTAGGTTCGAACTTCCCACGCTGCGCGCGCCGATTGTCCAGGACCATTATAAACTTTTATTGCAAGATTATAAATCGCGTGCGCTCGCATCTCTTCTTCATTCACCAACATGTTCTGTAAAAACCAGTGTGCTAATTCTTCGATGGTAATATTAGTTAGTGGTAAAAGTATGACATCTTCTTTGAGGAAAAATAATTTTTTATGATTATAATGTGCAACCCAGTAATCACCTTCTTCTGTGATTGGCATGTAAGGTGATTTGCTTGGCAGTAAAAAGTGCCGGTCTAATTTATCGCACAGGGTGATGAGTTTCTTTTTGTAATGGCGATAATCAAACGCTAAGCCATTTGGACCAATGCTTAAGAGAAAATCAGCGCTGACATAGTAATTATGACCATGCAGCTGCTCACGCTCGGTTGCTGAAAAAATAGTGAAATGACCCGCTGAAAAAGCGAGTTC
The DNA here is from genome assembly GCA_001801635.1 of Gammaproteobacteria bacterium RIFCSPHIGHO2_12_FULL_43_28. GTDB lineage: Bacteria > Pseudomonadota > Gammaproteobacteria > DSM-16500 > DSM-16500 > Aquicella. The sequence continues at coordinate 11,776 of MGYG01000043.1, read as the reverse complement.
TTCTTTATGAATTTCTAAATTCGCGACGCGCACCACATGTTTCCTCGATGTTGATCTCTGTACATGACAAAATTTAAAGTTGCCCGTTCATGCTTCGAGACGGCGCAAAAAGCGCGCCTCCTCAGCACGAACGGGTTCTATATATGCTCATTAACTGGCCGTTCGCCCTGAGGAGGCGCGCTTTTTGCGCCGTCTCGAAGGGTGATGGCTAGTATGTATTTTTTGTCATGTACAGAGTGTTGATTTATTGTACGACCTATTTTGTGGTCAATTATAGATCACGTCTGCGGTCGTGTAAATTAAATCCCGCCGATATTTTATTGGTCATGTTTTTACTTAACGCCATGATTTTAATCCGTTCTCCCATTTCTGTCGGGAAAGTCAGGGTTTTGATGGCTTGATGCAATCGAAAGGCATCCGTTTCGGAGCAAGTTTTTTCTTCCTCGGCAGCCAACTCCATGAGGCCGTTTTCGAGTAAGAAAGAAGCTTGTGTAGTATACCCATCCAGCGTTAATCCACTTCCTGTGGCGGATTCTGCGAGGAGTGTGAAATCAACATGGGCGGTTATATCTTGGCAGCCCGGGTTTAGCAGTGGGTTCGCCCCCAGTCTATGCTTGGTAAAGCAGGTGAGCGTGCCGTTGTTTCTTTCTGGGTGGTAGTACTCGCGCCTTCCATACCCGTAATCAGCAAAAAGAACGGAGCCTTGCGTTAGCGACTCACTGATTGCTTCAATGTATGCCATTAAATTCAAATTAATTTCTGAGGTGTAGCCGGGATAGAGTCTGCATTCATGGGTTATTTCAGCTGCTTTTTGCAGTAGTAAATCATTCTTTGTTTCATGCATTTTCCAGTGAAACCCATCCTGGTGCCAGGTTACGCCTACTTCTTTGCAACCTGTTTCGGTTACTTGAAATCGATGGACAGGGAGTGCGTCCAGGACTTCATTGGCAATGATGACACCCGTAAAATTGGACGGGAGATGCGCCAGCCATTCAATGCGGGAAATGAGTTTAGGTGCGGATGATTGCAAAAATACCCGTTGTTTTTCACGCAAAACCGGGCTTATTTCATAAATCAGGTAGCGCTCGGGTAAATTGCCTTCTGCTTCCAGTGCCTTTAATAAATCCAAGGCAAGACGGCCTGAGCCTGCGCCCAGTTCGAGAATCGCTTTTTGAGGTAGATCAGCTAAAGCCTGATTGATTGGCTTTGTGAGGCATTTTGCAAATAGCGGTGAGAGTTCTGGCGCTGTGGTGAAATCACCCTCCTTGCCGAGTCTAAAGGTGGGGGAGCAGTAATAGCCCCAGGTTGGATGATAAAGTAAAAGTGCCATAAAGCGTTCGAAAGAAATGACGCCAAAAGCCTTTGCGATTTCTTCTCGGATGTAGTCTACGAATGCGTTAGAAGATGCGGTCATATCTGTCTATAATATAGTGATGTACGTTTGGCCTATCAAGGAAAGATGCCATGCAAAAAAATCCTCTCACAGCAAAAGTGGCTTTAATCACAGGTGCTGCTCGGCGCATCGGAGCTGAAGTGGCTCGTACGCTGCATGAAGCAGGGATGCATATCGTGCTGCATTATAACTCATCCGAAGAAGATGCGTTGAAACTTTCTCTGGAGCTTAATCAAAAACGAGATCAATCGGCAGTTGCACTGCGAGCGAATTTGCAGGAGCCAGAAAGTGAATTAGAGTTGATTAAACAAACCGTTAGCGTTTGGAAACGGTTAGATGTGGTCGTCAATAATGCTTCCCGGTTCTATCAGACGAGCTTTGGCGAAGTGACTAATTACGCCTGGGACGATCTCTTGAGCAGTAATTTGAAATCGCCCTTTTTTTTGAGCCAGGCGGCGGCACCTCATCTTGCTGAGCAAAATGGATGTATTGTGAATATTACCGATATCCATGCCGAACGCCCCATGCATGATTATTCCGTGTATTGCATCTCAAAGGGCGGGCTCTTAGTGATGACGAAAGTACTGGCGAAGGAGTTGGGCCCCAAAATTCGTGTGAATGGTGTTGCTCCTGGTGCGATTCTATGGCCGGAAGGCAGTAATGAGTTATCTACTGAAGATAAGCAAAAAATCATTAAACGCACTGCACTTGCAAGACCCGGCCAGCCAAAGGATATTGCAAAAACAGTTCTATTTTTAGTCCGTGATGCAGAGTATATTACGGGCCAGGTGATCAGTGTCGATGGCGGCCGGATGTTATTCGGATAAGCAGAAGTGTTCTTTCTATGAGTTTTCTTCGTACAACCTTTGTAACAGCTTATCGTTCCAGATTGTATCCCAATTATTGGGATATCATCGCGCTTTTATTTGTTTTGTTTGTGATTACCTTATTTGCCTCAACGGCGCGTCAAATGGTAACGCCTTACCAAATTGGTGAAACCATTCCTATTAGCTTAAATGTCGCAGCCCTACCTTTTTATGCGGCAAGAACCGTTGTGCGTATGCTTATCGCCTTATTTTTCTCACTGTTATTTACGTTTATTTTCGGGACCTGGGCAGCAAAGAGCAAGCGCGCTGAGCAATTTATTATTCCAGTGATCGATGTTTTACAGTCAGTGCCTATTTTGGGATTTCAGTTTGTCGCGATCGCGCCTTTTATTGCACTATTTCCGAATAGCTTGCTTGGACCTGAATGCGCAACGATTTTTGTTATTTTTACCTCACAAGCCTGGAATATGGCGTTTGGATTTTATCAAACCGTGCGTTCTGTTCCGCTTGAAGTAAGGGAAGCAGCAAACATGCTGCATCTTTCCGTTTGGCAGCGATTCTGGCGGATTGAAGTGCCCTTCTCCATGCCAGGATTACTGTGGAATGCGATGGTATCCATGTCCGCTGGCTGGTTTTTTGTGGTGGCGGCTGAGGCGATTACCGTTTCAAATCAACAGATTTTATTGCCAGGCATTGGGTCGTATATTGCTGTTGCGATTAAAGCAGCGAATATGCACGCCATTGGTTATGCCATTTTAACCATGTTTATCGTGATCTTGATTTATGATCAATTGCTTTTCCGTCCGTTGGTTGCGTGGGCGGAGAAATTTAAGTCCGAGCAACTCACGACCGATAAAGTGGCTGAATCATGGGTGATTGATTTATTTCGACGTACGCGCTTGATGCGGGATGTCGGCGGGCGCCTGTCTCGTCTTTTTGATGCATTCGTTAATATTCGATTACTCAGTCCAATGGGATATCAGATTGCATCAGAGCAAGAGCGCAAAGTGAAGCAACGACGGTTGACGATTATTTGGGATATCGTGATTTTTGCGATTAGCGTGGGTGCATTTATCTTTCTTACTTACTACGTTGCGCGTTACATTTCGTTGAAAGAAGTATTGCACGTGTTTTTGCTTGGATTGGTCACCGCTTCTCGTGTCTTTATTTTGATAGCGATTGCCTCTTTAATCTGGGTACCTGTGGGAGTCTGGATTGGTCTGCGCCCATGGGCTGCGCAAATTGCCCAACCGATTGCGCAAATTCTCGCGGCTTTTCCGGCGAACCTTTTCTATCCTGTGGTTGTTATTTTTATCGTGAAGTATCACTTAAGTCCAAACCTGTGGCTGACACCGCTTATGATGCTGGGCGCGCAATGGTATATCTTGTTTAATGTGGTGGCGGGTGCTACCTTGCTGCCTAAGGACTTGTTGCAAGTTGCCGATAATTTGAATGTGAGAGGGTTTTTACGCTGGAGTAAATTGTTGCTGCCAGCTATTTTCCCTTATTATGTCACCGGTGCGATTACGGCTGGCGGCGGTGCCTGGAATGCAAGCATCGTTGCTGAAATTGCGAGTTGGGGAAATGATACGCTAGTTGCTACTGGCTTAGGAGCCTATATTACCGAATACACTAATGCAGGGGATTTTGTTCACTCTGCGTTGGGAATTGGAATGATGTGTCTTTTGGTGCTCGCGTTTAATCGCCTATTTTGGCGGCCGCTTTATGTTTATGCTGAAAATCGTTTTACGTTAGGGTAGCAATATGTTTGAGCCAATAATTGATATTGTGAACATACAGAAATCCTTTAAAAAAGGCGATCGCCAGGAATTATTGGTGCTCGATAATATCAATTTAAAAATTTACGAAGGCGAAATCGTCGCTATTCTTGGCAAGTCAGGTTCTGGTAAATCAACTTTATTGCGCATTATGGCGGGTCTAATTGCACCAAGCCGAGGAAAGTTGACTTATCGTAAGCAACCGGTTGCGGGTCCCGCACATGGTATTTCGATGGTGTTTCAAACCTTTGCTTTGCTGCCTTGGCTTACCGTGTTGCAAAACGTTGAGCTTGGTTTGGAAGCATTGGGTGTTGATCGAGAAGAACGTCGGGAACGCGCGCTAAAAGCAATTGATATGATTGGGCTTGATGGTTTTGAATCAGCGCTCCCTAAAGAATTATCGGGCGGCATGCGGCAGCGAGTTGGTTTCGCGAGAGCGCTTGTTGTCAATCCGGATGTTTTACTCATGGATGAGCCGTTTTCTGCATTAGATGTATTGACCGCTGATAATCTGAAAAGTGATTTAATTGATCTTTGGCAGAGTAAGCAAACGGGCATTAATTCAATTGTTTTTGTTACCCATAGCATTGAAGAAGCCGTGACTATCGCTGATCGAGTCATTATTTTTAATAGCAATCCTGGTTCCATACGTGCTGATTTGAAAATTACGTTACCCTTCCCGCGCAGTGATCTCGATCCGCGTTTTCGTAATCAAGTGGATCGTGTGTATACGCTAATGACCACGTTGCCGCAAGATGAGCGCATGCCAGAAGATAAGAAGCGGTATGAAGTGATTGACCTTGGTTATCGTTTACCAGATGCAAGTGTTTCTGAAGCGATTGGTTTGCTTGAATTATTAAATTCGCCAGAACACCAGGGAAAAATGGATTTACCCGATGTCGCTGAAACATTGATGCTTGATATTGATGATTTATTTCCGCTGACTGAATTGTTAGAAATTTTACGTTTTGCCGACGTTTCAAAGGGTGATATTACTATCACGAATGAAGGCCGCGTTTTTGCGGATGCTGATATGCTGCAACGCAAAAAAATATTTTCAGTGCATCTTAAAAAATATGTTCCACTCGCACGTTATATTTACGATCAACTGATTCGCCATCCAAGACAAAGAGCGCTCGAAGAAAATTATCTTTCCTTACTCGAAGATTATCTTTCTGAAAGCGAAGCAGAACGTGTGCTTAGAACAGTGATTGAATGGGGGCGTTATGCTGAATTATTTTCTTATGATTATAATTCCGGTGTATTAAGTCTTGAGAGTCCACACTAGTACATCGATTCACTGGGTTTTGGCCTGCTGGCATCCCATCTTGCATCGATCTTGAAAAGTTTCTCAATCAAAAAAGCTCGATGTACAGTAAAGTACACCCGCGCTTTTTTTCAATCGAAGCTTTCCAATATCTCGCAATCTGAGCGCCAGCAGGCCAAAACCCAGTGAATCGATGTACTAGGATGGATTGTTTTCGCCCGCGGGCAATGTGTTGTCGCAAACAGAAAATCCATACAGCTTCGCTAGCCTTTCCAGTGAATTAACCACAATTTCTGCTGAAAATAATAATCCATTCATATAAATCAGGTCTTCACTCGACGCCTTACTCATCTGCAATTTAAGATTCAGTTTAAGGATAGATAAGTCAGGCAACAGAATAACTTCTGTTTCACGATAGTTTTTATCAATCACTTGAATGAGATGATTGAGCGCTGTCATGATGGTTTCATTAAAAAGATTAATTTCCGGCAGTGTTAACCAACTATACTCGGTTTTTTTTATATGCATAAGCGCTGTGTGCATGAAAGTGATTGAACGTAGCAATTCACGTTCAGCATATAACGTCAGTGCGAATTTTTTAGGATCATATAAACTACCAAGCGGTTCCCGAATGGATTCTTTGGCGAGTTTACGTTGTTTTAATATCGACTGTACGATGAGTTCTTCAAATTCTTGATAGGCGAGTGTCGTCGCTTTTTCTCGCGTGGGTGTCATGACGGCGATATAATAATTGCGTAAGTGTTCGAGTGTGAGGGCTTGTTCGCGCCGCAAATGGGTGCGCGCGTGGATAGGTAAAAAGAATTGGGAGACAAGGGTTGCGATTAGTATGCCGGCACTGATTTCCAAAAAACGTTCTGCCGCAAACGCGATTGTCGGTGTTTGACCTAGCATGATGATAGCGGTGGTGACAGCGCCCAGTGTCCCCGCGTAAGTTAAGCTTTCTTGGCTCGTCGCAAGATAGCTAAAAATGAAGCTGGCAAAACCCAGGGTGATTGCAATCGTCATATTCGTGTGTCCAAACATAACGAGTGCAAAGGTTGCTCCCAGGCAGCCGCCGATGGTACCCAAAAATCGTAGATAGGCTTTTTGGATGACGCTGCCCACGTAAATTTGGGAGCACATGACAACCAAGATAGTGATGACTATCCACTGATCGGCGGGAAAGCCGACCAGTCGTGTCAGTAAGAAGCCTATCGTGACAGCAGCCGCCGTTTTGATGCTATGGATAACCCTTTCTATGTTGATCCATTTTCTCAGCATGAAGAATCTTTTGCGAGTTTAGCCATTCAGCGCCCCTGCGTATATTTTACCTATTTAGCCAGTTCACCATTAAGAGTAGCATATCATAACTTATTTACTTGCTCGTAGAACCGTATCTGTAATAGAATAGCGCCGTTGATGCGGGGTGGAGCAGTCTGGTAGCTCGTCGGGCTCATAACCCGAAGGTCGTAGGTTCAAATCCTGCCCCCGCTACCAAATAAAAAGTAGAAAACGGAAAGCCCCTTATGGGGTTTTTTAATTTGTAGGCAGAAAAAGTCCCTGAATGTGTTGGGTCATGCGATGAATAAAGTAGATCCTGTGTTGCACGAAAAGCTGGAAAAGTTAATTAGTGCAATGGGTTACGAGTTAATTGGTGGTGAAATGGTGCAGGAAGGGCGGCAGAAATGCTTCCGCATCTATATTGATAGTCCGAACGGGATTAATCTTGATGATTGCACCCGTGTCAGTCATCAAGTCAGTGCCATGTTGGATGTGGAAGCGTTAATACAGGGCGATTATTCACTGGAAATTTCATCGCCTGGCATTAATAGGCCACTCTTCCAGCTTGTGCATTACAAGAAAGCGGTTGGCGAGCAGGTGAAGATACGATTGCGTCTACCAATAGAAGGTCGGCGTCAGTATCAAGGGGAACTGCTAAGCATTGATGGTGAAGATATTTGTTTGTTGGTGGATAAGGCGCAAGAAATCAAGCTTCCATTTTCTGCCATTGAAAAAGCAAATATCATTGGAGATGTCGGTTTTCAGAAGACAGAAGGCAGGGGATAGACATCAAGCGATTAATATCAGGCGCTTCATTTCTGTCTTCCGTCTGCTCATATAAGAGGTCGTGCTATGAATAAAGAGATCTTATTAGTAGTAGAGGCTGTATCCAACGAAAAAGGTGTGGATAGAGACGTTATTTTTGAAGCGATCGAAGCAGCGTTAGAGATTGCGACGAAAAAGAAGGCTGACGATGAAATTGATGTCAAAGTCGAAATCGACAAAAAGACAGGCGATTACGCCACTACTCGTCGTTGGCGCGTGATTGATGACGCTAGCCCATCCGTTCTAGACGGCGGGGAAGACGATGATGGTAATGCCACGCTCAAATTAACTGAAGCGAAGAAGCGCGATTCCAAGATCCAGATTGGCGATTATATTTGTGAAACAATGGATTCCGTTGAGTTTGGTCGTATTGCTGCGCAGAAAGCAAAGCAAGTGATTATCCAGAAAGTACTGGAAGCCGAACGCGCGCAAATGGTCAATGCTTACAAAGAAAAAGTTGGGCAATTGATTAATGGTACGGTAAAACGAGTGACACGCGATTTCATCGCGCTCGATTTAGGTAGCAATGCGGAAGCCATTTTATCCCGCACCGAAATGATTCCGCATGAAGCAATGCGCGTCGGTGATCGTGTCCGTGCTTACTTATATGACATTCACGCAGAGGGTGCTAAAAGCCCTCAGATCCTGATTAGCCGTACCCGTTCTGAAATGTTGATTGAACTCTTCAAAATTGAAGTGCCGGAAATTGGCGAAGAATTAATTGAAGTGAGAGCCGCGGCGCGGGATCCGGGTTCACGGGCAAAAATCGCCGTGAAAACAAATGATGGCCGTATTGATCCGATCGGTGCGTGTGTTGGTATGCGTGGTTCACGCGTGCAAGCGGTTTCAGGTGAACTGGGCGGTGAGCGTATTGATATCGTTTTATGGGATGATAACCCGGCACAATTAGTCATTAATGCGATGGCGCCGGCAGAAGTCGCTTCTATTGTGGTGGATGAAGATACCCATACGATGGATATTGCTGTAAAAGCAGAGCAATTATCACAGGCCATTGGCCGCCATGGTCAAAATGTTAAATTAGCGAGTGATTTGACCGGCTGGACGTTGAATGTCATGACTGAAGAAGAAGCCGAAGCTAAATCAGTCGAGGAAGGCGAAAAGCTTTTAATGCTATTCCAGGATAAATTGGCGATCGAGCCGCAAATAGCAGAAATTCTCGTCAACGAAGGATTTTCATCGTTAGAAGAAGTTGCTTACGTGCCAGTGCAGGAATTGCTGGAAATAGATGGCCTGAATCAGCAATTAGTGGATGCAATGCGGGAAAAGGCGAAAGCAGCGTTACTGACGAGAGCCATTGCAAAAGAGCAGGCGTTAGAAGTAGAGCCAGCTGACGATTTGATTGAAATGGAGGGGATGGACAAACATACTGCATATCTTTTAGCGAATCATGGGATAGTGACCCGTGAAAATTTGGCTGAACAGTCAGTTGATGATTTATTAGAAATTGGCGAAATAAACGAAGAAAAAGCTGCTAAGCTAATCATGACAGCCCGTAAAATTTGGTTCGATGATGTCACTGAGTAACGCACAGCGATTCTCGCTGACATTAGTAAAGCACGCTGAGAGGGGGATTGGATCGCGTGATAAAGAAAACAGCAAAAGATGCTAAAAAAGAAGGTGTTTCGGTAAAGCAATTCGCTGAAGAAATTGGCGTAAAGCCAGAGCGTTTGCTTGATCAATTTAAAGATGCTGGTGTTAAAATCAAAAACATCGATGGTATTGTCACGGAAGAAGAAAAGCAGCAATTATTGCTTTATCTCCAACAACATCACGGTGCAAAACAAGAGGCGGCGTCAGAAAAGATCATCGTGCGACGCGCAAAAACAAGCGCAATTAAAGTAGGTGGTGGCCATGGCGCCGCTAAAACCGTCAGCGTGCAAGTACGTAAAAAGCGCACGTATGTTAAACGCCTGTCTGATGAAGAAAATAACGAACAAATCGAAGCCGTTGCTGAGCCCGTTAGAACTCCCTCAGTAGAAGAAGCAATCGAGAAGAGCGCTATCTCTGCTACTGATAAAGCGGCGGAAGTATCATCCGACGTCATCGCGGCTGAAACAAGTGAAGGTGCTACTGTATCGGTGCCTGAGCTTGCAAAAAGCGGTGAAGCAGAAGTCATTGCGCCAGCTCAACTTGAGAAAAAAGTGGAAGAAGGGTCTGAGGAAAAACTAAAACTGGCAGCTGCAAAACGCAAAGAAAGGCATAAAACCGCTGATGAAGAAGAAGCGGAACTCGAACGACATCGCAAGAAAAAGAAAACACGCGATACGTCGTCTCGTGATGGCGAACGTAATTTTGAATCCCTGCTTGCACGTGGCGCAGATTTAAGCCGTGTGCTGAAAAATGATGAAGAAGAGTTAGCAGAAGCAGCCTTACGCCGCGCTGGTAAACATCGTCTTGGCAGCCATCCTAAAGTAAAGGTACAAGCCTTTACAAAACCAACCGCACCGATTATTCACGAAGTTGAGATCCCTGAAAATATTACGGTAGCTGAATTGGCGCAAGGGATGTCCGTCAAAGCGAATGAAGTCATCAAAAGCTTAATTAAAATGGGCGTGATGGCAACGATTAATCAATCCATCGATCAGGATACAGCCGTGCTGATCGTTGAAGAGCTTGGCCATAAAGCAAAATTAGTGAGCTCCAATGCTATCGAACACGATTTAATTAAAGAAACCGAAATCACGGGTGAAAGGCAAGGCCGTCCACCGGTGATTACCATTATGGGCCATGTTGATCACGGCAAAACAACCTTGCTCGATTATATTCGTACGACCAAAGTAGCCGCGTCTGAAGCAGGTGGTATTACCCAGCATATTGGTGCTTATCACGTGCGAACGCCTAAAGGGACGATTACCTTTTTAGATACGCCAGGTCACGCTGCATTTACTGCCATGCGTGCGCGTGGTGCGAAGCTTACCGATATCGTTGTCCTGGTCGTTGCAGCGGATGATGGTGTGATGCCGCAAACGGTTGAGGCGATAGAGCATGCGAAAGCCGCGAATGTACCGCTGATTGTTGCGGTGAATAAAATGGATAAGCCCGGTGCTGATCCTGATCGAGTGAAAACAGAATTGTCAAAACACGGATTGATCCCAGAAGAATGGGGCGGCGATACCATGTTTGTGCCTATCTCGGCAAAGATGGGGACGGGTGTGGATGAACTCCTTGATTCCGTTTTGGTCCAGTCTGAAATGTTGGAATTTAAAGCCGTTATTGATTGTCCTGCTCGCGGTGTTGTTATTGAATCGCGTTTAGATCGCGGACGTGGTGCGGTGATGAGTGTGTTGGTGCAGCAGGGTACCTTGCGTAAGGGTGATATTATCCTGGCAGGGTTTGAATACGGCCGCATCCGTGCCTTATTTGATGAAAACGGGCGACCTATTCAAAGTGCAGGCCCTTCGATTCCTGTTGAAGTCTTGGGATTATCAGGTGTGCCGCAAGCAGGTGATGATTTCATTATCGTGCCAACTGAAAAGCGCGCACGTGAAGTTGCCATGTTCCGCCAAGTGAAACACCGTGAAGAAAAGTTCATACGCCAGGCGCCTAAGCTTGAAGATTTAATGAAGCAGATCGAATCAGACAAAACCTTAACTACCTTGAATATCGTCTTAAAAGCTGACGTACAAGGTTCAATTGAAGCATTGCGACACGCATTGACCGAACTTTCTACGTCTGAAGTAAGAATTAATATTGTCTCCAGTGGGATTGGCGGAATTAATGAAAGCGATGTTAACCTCGCCATTGCATCTAATGCTGTCATTATTGCTTTCAACGTGCGTGCTAATACTGAAGCGCGCAAATTAATCGAAAGCAACAAGTTAGATATTCATTATTACAACATTATTTACGATGTTGTTGACCAAATGAAGAAAGCCATGAGCGGTGCGCTTGCTCCAGAAATTCATGAGCGTGTGGTTGGTCTTGCTGCAGTGCGCGAAGTATTCCGTTCTTCGAAAACCGGTGCAATCGCAGGTTGTATGGTAGTGGAAGGCTTCGTGAAGCGTAATTTCCCTATTCGCGTATTGCGCGATAACATTGTTGTATTTGAAGGTAACCTGGAATCATTGCGTCGATTTAAAGATGATGTTTCTGAAGTCAGAAACGGGATGGAATGCGGTATTTCGGTTAAAAATTATAATGACGTTAAGCCGGGCGATCAAATTGAAGTCTTTGAGCGTGTCGAAGTCAGACGAGAAATCTAGGTAACTCATGAGACGTAACTTTGATCGTACACAGCGGATTGCCGATCTTATTAAAAAAGCATTGGCAACTATCTTGTTAGAAGAGATGAGTGATGAACGGTTTCGCTTGGTGACTGTCACCGGCGCAGTCGTATCACGTGATTTGGCCTATGCAAAGATTTATGTCACTGTGTTAATGGATG
>MGYG01000042.1:33342-67844 GCA_001801635.1 Gammaproteobacteria bacterium RIFCSPHIGHO2_12_FULL_43_28 | reverse complement strand
ACCGCGCATCATGACTTCATGATTACCGCGTCTTGCGCCGTATGAATTAAAATCCTTTACTGCAACCTTATTAGCTTGTAAATAGTTACCAGCGGGACTATCTGCTTTAATGGAGCCAGCTGGTGAGATATGGTCAGTGGTGATACTATCACCGAGTAATGCCAACATCCGCGCGTTTTTTATCGCTTGAATAGGCATGGGTTCTGCGCTCATATTAGCGAAAAACGGTGGATGTTGAATGTAAGTTGAATCCGCTTGCCACGTATACGTTTCACCAGCAGGAACAGTGATGGCTTGCCACGCTTTACTACCGGTAAATACATCCGCATATTGTTCACGGAACATGGTTCGGGTGACTTTCGCCACTTCGCTTGCGACGTCGGTATTGCTTGGCCAAATGTCTTTTAGATAAACCGGGTTGCCATTTTTATCTTGACCGATCATGTCTTTGCTTAAATCGAGCGTCGTCGTTCCGATAAGCGCGAAGGCGACAACCAGCGGCGGGGAAGCAAGCCAGTTCGCTTTCACTTGCGGATGAATACGACCTTCAAAGTTACGATTACCAGATAAAACGGCTGAAACAAGTAAATCTTGTTCTGCGATGCTTTTTGAAACCGCATGAGGCAGCGGGCCTGAATTACCAATACACGTTGTGCAGCCATAACCAACCACATTAAAACCAAGTTGATCAAGATAGGTTTGCAGGCCGGATTGCGCGAGATAACGTGTTACTACTTGAGAGCCGGGTGCGAGCGAAGTCTTCACCCATGGTTTGACCGTTAGTCCTTTTTCCAGGGCTTTTTTAGCAACCAATCCTGCTGCCATTAAAACGCTTGGGTTAGAAGTATTGGTGCAACTGGTGATTGCTGCGATAACGACATCGCCGTGTGAAAGCGCGGTATCACTGGTTTTTTTAGCTTGGCGCTTGGTCTCACCGAGCAGCTTGCTAAAGGTTGCCGGTAATGCTGCCAGTGGGAGCCTATCTTGCGGGCGCGCGGGTCCCGCAATGCAGGGTTCAACGGTGGTTAAGTCTAATTCAATCACATCAGTGAAAACAGGTTCGGGTTGATCTTTTTCAAACCACATTCCTTGCGCTTTAGCGTAGCTTTCGGCGAGTTGAATGGTGTTTTCATCTCGACCGGATAAACGCAGATAATCAAGCGTCGCTCCATCAATGGGGAAAAAGCCGCAAGTCGCGCCGTATTCTGGTGCCATGTTCGCAATGGTTGCGCGATCAGCCACGGGAAGGTTGAGTAAGCCAGGTCCGTAATATTCAACAAATTTCCCAACGACCCCTTTTTTGCGCAGGATTTGCGTTAAGGTGAGGACGAGATCAGTAGCCGTTACGCCTTCTTTTAATTTACCAGTCAGTTTGACACCAACCACTTCTGGAATAAGCATGGAAACAGGTTGCCCTAACATGGCGGCTTCTGCTTCAATGCCGCCCACACCCCAACCCAAGACACCAAGCCCATTCACCATCGTGGTGTGACTATCTGTGCCGACCAAAGTATCGGGATAGGCCGTTTTATGACCGTCTTTATCATCGTGCCAAACGGTTTTAGCAAGATACTCGAGATTGACTTGATGACAGATGCCAGTATCAGGCGGAACGACGCGGAAGTTTGCAAACGCTGTTTGTCCCCAACGCAAAAAAGCGTAACGCTCTTTGTTTCTTTCCATTTCAAGCTGAGAATTTTTGTTGAGTGCATCGTTCGAACCAAAGGCATCGACTTGCACGGAATGGTCAATGACAAGATCTACGGTTGACAGTGGATTGATTTTTTCAGGATCACCGCCCATCGCCTTAATCGCATTACGCATGGCGGCAAGATCAACGACCGCTGGCACACCGGTAAAATCCTGCATTAAAACGCGTGCAGGGCGATAAGCGATTTCATGCTCTGAAGAGCGCGTTTTAAGCCAGTTCGCAACAGCATGAATGTCTTCTTCACGTACTGTATGGTTATCTTCGTGACGCAATAAATTTTCGAGCAGAATTTTGAGCGTGCGCGGCAGCGCAGCAATTTCATTTAAGCCTGCTTCTTGCAGTGCGGGAAGGCTGTAATAATGATAATCATTACCATTTACATTAAGCGTGCGTTTGGTTTTGAAGGAGTTTAAAGAGATCATGTGTTTCTCCAAGGTCGTCGCAGTTTATTGCTGTGATCCAAAAAGTTTTGGCGTATTATATACCCACTACACTTCAAGATGCGAATCCTAACATCTCATCTTGAGCTTTCACAAGTTGCATCCTTTCAAAGGGGCAAAATATGCAAATCGCGAACGATGTTGTCCTTCTCTCCCGTATTCAGTTTGGCATGACCGCACTCTACCACTTCCTCTTTGTTCCGTTAACGCTTGGCCTCTCAACTATTCTAGGTATTATGGAAACGGTTTATTTTATTACCAAGCGCCCCATTTGGCGCACCATGACAAAATACTGGGGTTTATTATTTGGGATTAATGTAGCGATGGGGGTTGCAACCGGTGTGACCCTGGAATTTCAATTTGGGACAAACTGGGCTTATTATTCGCATTATGTGGGCGATGTTTTTGGCGCACCACTTGCCATTGAAGGGTTGATGGCGTTTTTCCTTGAAGCAACGTTTGTGGGTGTTTTTTTCTTTGCTTGGGACCGTATCTCAAAAGGCGCGCATCTCGTGGTGACGTGGTTAATGGCAGCCGGTGCCAGTTTTTCAGCGCTTTGGATTTTGATTGCAAACGGGTGGATGCAACATCCTGAAGGGGCGCACTTTAATTTTCACACGATGCGAATGGAATTATATGATTTTTACAGTGTGATTTTTAATGACGTGGCACAAGCTAAATTTGTTCATACGATTAGCGCGGGTTATGTGACGGGCTCCATGTTTGTCATCTCAATCAGTGCATACTTCTTATTGCGTAAACGACATATTGCGTTTGCAAAACGCTCCATGACGGTTGGCGCTGCGTTTGGACTTGCTTCTGCACTTTGTGTCGTCGTGTTGGGTGATGAGAGCGGTTATCTCGCGGGTTTTAACCAAAAAATGAAAGTGGCTGCGATTGAAGGTATGTGGGAAACGGAAGCGGCTCCCGCAGCGCTTACCGTCATTGGTTTTCCTGATCAAGCAAATCGTATCACGAAATACACTTTAAAAATTCCTTACTTGCTCGGCTTGATTGCCACCCGTTCGATTCATGAACCCGTTTACGGCATTGTTGATTTAGTTGATGAAGCGCGCCATCGCATTCAAAGTGGTATGCATGCTTATAGCGCACTCGATGCACTGCAAAAAGATCCAAATGATAAACATGCCGAAGATGTTTTAACGGCAAACGAAGAAAATATTGGTTACGGCTTTTTGTTGAAACGCTATACGGATGATGTCGTACGTGCAACCCCCGAGCAAATAGAAGAAGCAGCCTGGTACACCGTGCCAGATGTGTTCACGTTATTTTGGACGTTTCGTTTGATGGTTGCGTGCGGACTTTATTTTATCGCGCTTTTTGCAGTTACTTATTATCTGTCATTGCGGCGTCGCGTGATTCGGCATCCCTGGTTTTTAAAGCTGATTTTATTTAGCTTGCCGCTGCCATGGCTTGCCGCTGAAGCGGGTTGGGTGGTCGCTGAGTACGGCCGTCAACCATGGGTGGTTGATGGTTTGTTGCCAACGTTTATGGGTGTGTCATCTATTAGCGCACAGTCCGTATTGATTTCACTGTTCGGCTTTATCTTTTTTTACACGGTGCTTGCCGTCGTCGAATTGTATTTGATGGTGAAGTATATTCGTCTTGGACCGGAAGCCTTATTTAAGCCCGAAGATTTTAATGTGCAGCCAAACTAGGAGAGTGAAACATGTTGGATATTGAATCGCTGCGTCTCATATGGTGGTTACTGTTGGGTGTTTTACTTGTCGGTTTTGCAATTACGGATGGTTTTGATTTTGGCGCTGCATTTTTATTACCGTTTGTTGCAAAAAAAGAAGCGGAACGCAGAATTGTGTTAAATGCCGTTGGTCCATTTTGGGAAGGGAATCAAGTTTGGATTGTTTTGGGCGCGGGCGCGATTTTTGCTGCATGGCCGCCAGTTTATGCAGTCGCGTTTTCTGGTTTTTATTTGTTAATTCTTTTGCTGCTTTTAACCATGGGTATTTCGCGTCCGGTCAGTTTCAAATACCGCAGCAAATTACCCAACCATTTTTGGCGTCGCTTTTGGGACTTTGTTGTCTTTACCGGTGGACTTTTTCCAGCGGTCATCTTTGGTATTTTAATCGGTAACACCTTAATGGGTGTTCCCTTTTATTTCGATAACAATCTCATGATTCATTATGCCGGCACTTTTTTTGATTTATTTCATCCTTTTGCCTTGTGGTGTGGTCTCACCAGTTTGATGATGTTAACCATGCACGGTGGTTTGTATCTCGCGATTAAAACAGAAAATCCAATTCGTGATCGCGCTATTTACTATTCACGTATGGCAGCCTTTCTAATGATCATTTGTTTTGCAGTGGGCGGTGTGTGGATTGCAAAAGGCATCATGGGTTACGAGGTGGCGGGCGGTGTTGATCCGTATGGTTATTCCAATCCATTGCATAAATCCGTGACTAGTGCGACCGGTGCGTGGCTGCAAAATTATTCGCGTTACTCGTTAAGCTTACTTGCCCCTCTACTTGCTTTTATCGGTGCATTCAGTGCAATGCTGACTGCGCGTTTTAGAAATAGTTTATTTGCATTTTGTTGCAGCAGCGTAAGCATACTCGGTGTCATTGCAACCGTCGGTGTGAGTATGTTCCCCTTTATTTTACCCTCTTCAAATAATTTAACGTCTAGTTTATTAGTATGGGATTCATCCTCAAGTGAATTGACCTTATTGTTAATGTTGTTTGCTGTTTTAATTTTTATGCCAATGATTTTGCTCTATACCTCTTGGGCGTACTATGTGTTGCGCGGCAAAGTACGCCAAGAAGACGTGGAAGTACAAGCAAAAAAACAGGCGGCATATTAGAAGAGGGATAAAATATGTGGTATTTTGCGTGGATTTTAGGATCGGCATTTGCCTGTAGTTTTGCAGTGTTGAATGCGCTTTGGCTGGAGTTGGAGCATCGTGATGCACAAGATGGCTTCTGATCAATTAGAGAAAATTGAAATTGAATCGGCAATTAACCTGGTAAAACCCTATTTATTAAATTTACAAAAACGTATTTGCCATTTTTTAGAAGATGAAGAGGGTAAGGCAAAGTTCATTGCGGATGAATGGTCGCATGCCTCAGGTGGCGGTGGCGTGAGCTGCGTACTTGAAGGTGGGGTGGTGATTGAAAAAGCAGGTGTGAATTTTTCACATGTATATGGGGCAGAATTACCTGAAGCGGCAACGGCCAAACGCCCAGAGCTTACTGATGCGACCTTTCAAGCGATCGGTGTTTCGGTTGTCATTCATCCGCGTAATCCCTACATTCCAACGTCGCATATGAATGTGCGATTTATCGTGGTTGAAAATAAAAATACGCAGCCTGTTTGGTGGTTTGGCGGTGGATTTGATTTAACCCCTTATTATGGCTTTTATGAAGATTGTGTTCATTGGCATCAAACAGCAAAAGACGCTTGTGGTCCTTTTGGTGCTGATGTTTATCCTGCCTTTAAAAAATGGTGCGACGATTATTTCTTTTTAAAGCATCGTAACGAACCGCGCGGCATCGGTGGATTATTTTACGATGATTTGAATGCATGGGGATTTGATAAAAGTTTTGCGTTTATGCAAAGTGTTGGCGATCATTTTATAAAAGCCTATCAACCGATTGTAGCAAAGCGCAAGCAACATGCTTATGGTGAGCGAGAACGTGCATTTCAAACGTATAGACGTGGTCGTTATGTGGAATTTAATTTGCTGTATGACCGTGGTACCTTATTCGGATTGCAATCAGGTGGCCGTACAGAATCCATATTAATGTCGCTGCCACCGCTTACGGCATGGCATTATAATTGGAAGCCAGAAGCGAATAGCGCTGAAGCGACGTTGTACAAAGAATTTTTGTGCAGTAAAGACTGGGTCTAGTTATCAAAGGAGGCGCGCTATGTTCTCAATTCGTGATACTGAAAATATTCGCAAATATCGCTTAAGCCACTCAGAACTGAATATGGTATTGCATCAAATTGCATTGCGCTATGATTCAAAAAATGCGCCGCAAGTTAGTAAAGATAAGGTAGAAGGTTTTCATCTCATTTACGCTCAGGGTAAGAAATTTATCATTTGCCCAATGAGTAAAGATGCAGAAACAAAAGATAATGAAGAAGGTATGCCGTTTATATGGGATACGATAGATAACGCATTGAAGAAGGAAGCAGTCAAAGACAGTCTTCTTTTGATTCCCATGCGCTTATGTCGTGGCTATTTTAATTTACCTACTTATGTGCCCATGGTTAAACGTAAACATGCAGTTTTGCTGATACTTCATTTGATCAATAATGCAATTTACATTCATGATTCACAAGGATGGGTCAAGCAATATTGTTACCCTGATAAAATCAATCAATACTCAAATGAAAAAAAATTTGATTACGATTATTCGATAAATTATCATGCGTACAATAAACAAGATGATGCCTATTCTTGCGGGTATTACGTGGTTGAATACATTGAATCAATCCTAAAAACAGGCAGTGTATCCGGGTGTACAAATATTCAGTTAAACATCAAAGAGAAGTATTCTGATAAGTCTGCGTATCTTAAAGGATATGAGATTGAGATTGGTCCCACTATTGCATCATCAGATAGCGAGTCCTTTGATAATCAAGAGGCAGAGGATGAGTTTGAAAAGTTATTCATTAAATAGTGAAGGCCGTCCTATTGAGTAGATCCTTGGTCTTGCTGCACAAGGCTTAGAATGACAAGGCGTTATGTCCTGTACTCTGCGCACTAGTTTCTGGCGAAAAGTAGGGTATAATGATTTTTAATCAATCAAACACGGAGGTTTGATCATGAGTAAAGTCAGAAAAATAACATTAAGCACGGTGCTGGTTTTGACATGGCTACTATCATTTACAAGCTTCGCCCAAAATCAGCCTAATGCTACAGCGGCGGGCAATGGTCAAGACCAAATTGAACCCACACCCACACTCTCGGCCGTTGATTGGACCTCGATGAATACTAGCAATAAAATAACGGTTGAAAATACCACCCAAACGAAATTGTTACTTTTCATTTCTGTTTCAACCATGAATAATCCGAATGCGCCAGGTATTAATATTCAAAATTGCGGTAGTGTCTCTCATATCACGGCTGGTAGTTCAGTTATCTGTCCCCTGAAAGCAATAGTGACTTTTAGTTCAGATGGCGGCAAAATTGCTTATGGTAGTTATCAAGTGATGAAGCCATAATAATGATACGAGATTATTTTTCAAATATTCCATTATTGCTTAGTCTTAGTTTGTTTTTCATTTATTTTTTGTTATTAGGTTTAGAGCAAATACGGCCGTTGCGAAAGCGTACACGGCCGTTATTGCATCGCATGATAATTAATGTGACGTTTTCGTTTTGCGTCTATTTTACCGCCATATTACTGATTAGTCCGGTGGCAACTTACACGATGCAAATGACCAGTACGCATGCGTTTGGGTTGTTGCAATGGTTTCCAATGAATACGTATCTTAACTTTATTCTCGGTTTCATGTTGCTGGATTTAACGTTTTATTACTGGCATCGGTTAAATCATGAGTGGCCGCTTTTGTGGCGTTTTCATAATGTGCATCATATTGATCCTGATCTTGATGTCACCACCTCTATGCGCTTCCATGTGGTTGAAATTGCTTATTCGAGTTTATTTCGTTTAGCTCAGCTTGGTTTGATTGGTGTTGCGCCGATTACGCTCTTTTTATATGAACTGGTGTTTCAGGCAAACACCTTTTTTCATCACAGTAATGTTCGCTTGCCACTGCATGTTGAAAAAATCCTTAACAAGGTATTGGTGACGCCGAGAATGCACGGCGTGCATCATTCAGCTTATCTTGATGAAACAAATCGTAATTACAGTGTGGTTTTTTCTGTTTGGGACCGATTGCATAAAACGATTAAACTCAATATTCCGCAACAGGATATTACGGTGGGCGTGCCTGCTTATTTGCAGCCAAACGATAATACGCTAGTCACCTTACTCATAATGCCGTTTAAGACGCAGCGCCGTTATTGGCGTTTTGGTGATGAGACTTATGTACATAGAGTTGCAGGGCCCATCAAACCGGCGAATGAGATGGTCGAATAGCGCTATAGCATCCCTATCAACGCTTCTAAACTTTTTTAATGGCAGCGCTTGTGTAGGAAACGGTGAGAGGTTCTGTTTTAAATATATTATCTTCTGCTTCAGTTGCTTGCGATTCGCAATAGGTTTCTTTGATAAAGAAAGATAAAAGAATGCCAAGTGCAACGCCAATGGGGACGATGCTTAATGCAAACGTATAATCCGTCGACGTATAAATCGGTAAACCGTTTGCGCCAACCGCGCTCGATGCATGTAAATCTAGCAACTCACCAACCCCTTTTTGGAAGATGACGCCACCTGCCATGATGAGCATATTGGTAATGGCAACGGCCGTGCCTGAAATACGAATAGGATTATTTTCCTTGCCCAGGGTAAAACACAACGGATGTGCACCACAACAAAAGCCAATAAAAAAGAAAATGAGATACAGACTAGAGGGGTTTAAATTCGGCACATAAAAAACGGTACATAGCAGCACTGCTGCAATGGAACCCGTCGCAGTTAACGGGAGCCTGCGTCGTTTGATTTTATCAGAAAGCATACCAATGATGGGGCAGGAAATAATCCATCCATAAAAAGTGTAGCGAGAAATGAGTGCCGCTTGTTCAGCATTAAAATGATAAACTGATTCAAGATACGGAATGCCCCAGAGATCGAGAAAAACAGAAGAGGGGAGATACAAGAGACAACCTATCGTGCCAATCAACCACATCTGTCGGTTAGAGATGATATGACGTACCGCAGCGACTAATTGCGACAATTCTAGCGGCGCCATTTCGCCCACTATATTTTCTTTGGTAACGGGCTTGTTCCGCACGAGAACAATAATAAGAGCGCTTAAGACGATGCCGGCAAGCAAGGCATTGCGCAATGCTTCGTGATACCCCATGAGCTCGACTGCTTTCGTTAGGTATTTTTGTGAGAGTGCGCCAGACAACATGCCGGCTGCTGTGGTAAGTCCAGCAACGGTCGCAAAGCAGCTGGGCGGCAACCAAAGTGAAGCGAGCTTTAAGGTACCGATATAGGCGAAAGCGCAGCCGATGCCAATCATGAAGCGGCCTGTCTCGGCCAGCATTAAGTTGTCTGCGCTGATAAAGGTACTTAAGCCGACCGCGGCTACCAAACAGGCAAGGCATAAAATCACGCGGACGCCAAATTTGTCATACAGCATGCCAGCAGGGAGCTGCATGGGTGTGTAGCCATAATAGTAAAAGCCGGCCAGGGTGCCAAATTGTGTTGCGTTAATGTGGAAGGCCTGGGTGAGTTCGCTTTGCATGACACTTGGGGAGACGCGGAGGAAATAGTTGTAGCAGTAAAAGAGCATCCCGCAACAGACAATCAGCCATGGGTAGGCTGAGGTAAGGAATGACGCTGTCATTGTGCGGTTTTTTAATGTCATGAACAATTCCTTCAATTAACAGTTTTAAAGCACTCCCACTGAAAAATACGAGAGGGCATTTTTTGATTAATGCGACACCTAAACCAAGTTCGTCTTCTGATAGGGTTACGATGGTAGTTAGCGTTAACTTAGAAAATCCCATCTTGATTGATTATTTTATGAACAGTTTAGTGGTTTGTTATTGTCACATTGCGTTATTCTTTCTAAACAAACGACTTTATAGCAAAACTAACCGCGTAAAGTCAATTCGTTGGCCGGTGGCGAGCGCTCGCACCCCGTCTAAAAAGTGATAGCAAATCCCTGGATTTAGTATTAAATTAAGGCGGATAGAGCGTTGAAACGATACTTTAAGGAGAGAGTCACATGAAAATGAAAGCGGTCGTGGTGAGCCTGTTATCCGGTATATTGGCCACGTCAATTGCTGGTTTCACCCCTGTTTATGCTGCTGATGAGGATACAAATACAACGGATGCAATGCAGCTGGCGGAAAATGATGTCCAAAGTGGCAATATGTCACAGGATGCTACTGATAATAGCAGCACAAAAAAAGACGACGCAGCTGACAGTAGTGACGACAATAGTAGCGATGGCAGTACGAGTGATAGCAGCAATGATGAGGCGACCCCTGATATGGCAACCGGGGACGATGATTATTAATGGTTCTTTTTACGTTTTCCCCTCGATCGGGCCTAGTGCTTTCGTGCTAGGCTTGTTCAATTGAGGAGCTCCGGGCGTTATTCTGATTATGGTCTATACTTAATCTAGGAAGTTATAGAAAAGGTTAGCCTATCTATATGAATAAATTAACTAAATCAGAATTTGAGCTGGCGTTGTTGCGTGGAATAAAGCGGGGGGAGTTCATCCTCTATTATCAGCCACAGTTCAGCCTTTTTACCGAGAAATTTGCCGGTGTTGAAGCATTAGTGCGCTGGCATCACCCTGAAAAGGGCCTACTGATGCCAGCTGAATTTATTCCGCTCGCGGAAGAGACGTCAGTCATCGCTCAGCTTGGAAGATGGGCACTTGCTGCTGCCTGCCGCGAAGTGAGGCAATGGCAAGGTGAGGGATTGTCAGATTTGCATGTGGCTGTCAACGTCTCTGCCTATGAGCTTCAGCAAGAGGATTACGTGGAAACCGTAAATGCGATTTTAACTGAAACAGGCTTACCCCCGCATTGTCTTGAAATTGAAATATCTGAAAATGTGCTTATCAATAATCGGGGGATGGTTGACCGAATTAAAGCGTTGAAGCAACTTGGCGTGCAAATTGTGTTAGATGATTTTGGCACAGGCTTTTCGAGTATTCATTATCTAAAAAGCATTCCAGTGGATAAACTTAAAATAGATCAATCATTCATTCAGCACATTAACACTAATCCCAATGATGCTGCCATTGTGCGCGCATTGATCGCGCTTGCCAGAGCCATGTATTTACAAGTGGTCGCAGAAGGGGTTGAATCGCTCAAACAATTACAAGCCTTAACGCATCATTCATGCGGCGAAGTGCAGGGGTATTATTTTTCCGAACCCTTGCCGCAAGATGAAATGCAATCTTTTTTATTAAAATATAAAGATGCTGCTTTTATTAAGCATTGAGTATTAGGGCGCGTCCGCACTTACTCGCAGCCTCGCAACGACGAACACCTGCGGCATAGACTGAGTTACGTCTGCTCTTATGCTTTTTGATAATGCTCCGCAATGACATGGGCGACTGACGCCGTTAATTTTTTGCCGGTCGGAATATGTAAAAACTCATTTGGGCCGTGAGCATTCGACTGCGGGCCTAACACACCGGTAATTAAAAACTGTGCCTTAGGGAATTTTTTGCCAAGCATGCCCATGAAGGGAATAGAGCCGCCTTCACCCATTGAAACCGCTGGTTTGCCAAAGTAATTAAATGATGCTTCATTACTTGCTTCAACTAGCCAGGCCGCTTCTTCTGGCGCATCCCAGCCCGATGCCATTTCAGGCATGGTGCATTCAATGTTTGCATCAAAAGGTGGATTTTCTTCAAGGCAAGTTTGAATGGCAAGCGCTGCTTTTTCTGCATCACTGCTTGGTGGTAAGCGCATGGATAATTTTACGGTGAGTGAAGGAATCGTGACATTACCGGCATTTTCTATCGCTGGTAATCCATTCATTCCAATCACTGATAAAGCAGGCCGCCATGTGCGATTTAAAATGAGGTCTGGTAATGAACCATCGCGTGCTTTAGTGCCATCAGAAAAAGGTAATTCATTAAAAATTGAATCCCCTAAAACGGTTGCGGCTTGATTCGCTTGTTCTATGCGTTTTGGTGGGATATCCACGTATAACTCATCTAAAATAATATCGCCGCTATTTTCATCTTCGAGTCTATTCAATAATTGACGCAACACTTGAAAACAAGAGGGGACAATGCCGCTGCCAGAACCTGAATGCACCCCTTGTTTAAGCACATCAATTTTTAAAATAGCGGTGGCAAGACCACGCAACGACGTGGTTGTCCACAGTTGTTCGTAATTGCCGCAACCAGAATCTAAACAAACCACCAGACTTGGTGTGCCGATTCTATCCTTGAGTGCATCGATGTAAAACGGAAGATCATAACTACCACTTTCTTCGCAGGCTTCAATTAAAATCACGCAACGTGCATGCGGTAGGTTTTGTGCTTGTAACGATTTGATGGCAGCAAGTGATGCAAATGCCGCATAACCATCATCAGCCGCCCCACGTCCATACAGCTTATCGCCTTTTAACACGGGTTTCCAAGGGTGCAAATCCGCATCCCAGCCGGACATTTCAGGTTGTTTATCTAAATGGCCGTAAAGCAAGATGGTGTCGTCTTTGCTACCTGGGATATCCATTAGGATCACTGGGGTGCGGTTTTCGAGTCGGACCACATCGATTTTCATGTTTTTTACCGCGTGCTGTTTGCACCATTTGTAAATCAAGTCAACCGCTTGATCCATGTAACCGTGCTCGATCCATTTTGCGTCAAATTGCGGTGATTTGTTTGGAATTTTGATATATTCCATCAGGGTAGGAATAATGCTATCGTCCCATAATTGATTGATGTAATTCATATTCTGTTGCTTGTTCATGAGAGTGATCCTAACGTTTGATGAGCAAAGTACAATTGTAAGAGGCATGAATCATGATGCAAGAAATATTTCACTTAATTGGTTATGCATCAGGGATAGCGGGCGCGGATGAACATTGCAGCGGTGGGCCTGATGCAGTTCAACAATCAGTCTATTTAAAAGCACTAATGGATAAAGGCTTGCCACTGGTATGGGAGCAGACTGTTCGCCCAGATGAACGTGATTTATCCAGCCGACCTGATCAGGCCGTGAGACAAATAAATGAGAAGCTCGCTCATCTGACAGCAACTCTCACGCGGCAAAACCAATTTTTCAGTATTATCGGCGGTGATCATACCTCTGCTATTGGCACGTGGAGCGGGGTTCAGGATGTTAAACGTGAAGCAGGCGAGATTGGTTTAATTTGGATAGACGCGCATATGGATAGTCATACGCCAGAAACAACTGAATCAGGCCGTATTCACGGCATGCCGCTTGCTGCATTGCTTGGGTTTGGTTATCCAACCTTAACGACCATTTTGAATCACTCAGCAAAATTTAAGCCAGAAAATGTTTGTTTGATTGGGGTTAGAAGTTATGAAAAAGGTGAAGCTGCTTTATTAAAACGATTAAATATACGCACCTACATGATGGAAGAAGTGAGTCAACGGGGTTTTATAACGGTGCTACAAGAAGCCATACAGTTAGTGAGTCGTCACACCATCGGTTATGGTTTATCTATCGATTTGGATGCACTGGATCCGAAAGATGCACCGGGGGTGGATGTGCCAGAACCAAACGGCATCCATGCAAACGATTTAATTAGCGGGCTATCTGACGTATTACCCGATCCGCGTTTACTTGGCGTTGAAATTGTCGAATTTGATCCCACGAAAGATAAAGCGCAATTAACCGAGAAACTCATCGCGCAATTAATAGACGTCATTGCTACCAAGGTCTTATCTCATGCTAAGGCTTGACGTTGAGATTGATACACAAAAAATGTTTGTCTACGACGATGATAAGCTAATTAAATCTTATCTCATTTCCACAGCAAAAAATGGTCCCGGTGAATTGCATGGTAGTGAAAAAACACCGCATGGTTTACATATTATTCGCGCAAAAATTGGTGCAGGTGCGAAAGCGAATACGGTTTTTGTTGGAAGACGAAAAACCGGTGAAATTTATACGCCCGAGATGAAATACCAATTTCCAAATCGCGATTGGATTTTAACGCGCATCCTATGGTTGAGTGGTATGGAAAAAGGTAAAAACCGCTTGCGTGAGGTGGATACCATGCGACGCTATATTTATATCCACGGTACGCCAGATGAGGTGGAAATGGGAAAACCTGGATCAAAGGGATGTATTCGAATGCGAAATAAAGATATCATCGAGTTATACGATTTAGTGCCGGTTAGGACTCCTATTTTCATCCGCTAACCCATTCATTTAGTGTGTAAAAATTTACATTCTGCGAAATATGTTAAGCTTAAATGAAGTGGGGGTTCGACAATCATGACTGATAAAATTCATGAAGTATTGACCTATTGGTTTGGTGATCCGGGTGTCGCTGATTTACCAACCAGTGACCGGACCAGTTTGTGGTTTGGTGAAGCCGACGCTGTTAAAAAAGAACTTAATGAATTGTTTAAACCTGAATTCGAAGCAGCGATTGCAGGTAATTTAAAAGAATGGGCAAAGACACCGCGTGGTCGTTTGGCACTTATTCTTATGTTTGATCAGTTTCCACGTTTTATTGATCGTTACACGCGTGATGCATTTTCGCATGATAAAAAAGCGTTGAAATTATGCGAAGAAGGCTTAAATGAAAAGATGGATCATTCGTTGACCCTGATAGAACGTGTCTTTTTTTATATGCCTTTAGTGCACGCAGAAGATGTGGATTGCCAAGAGAGATCAATCCGACTTTATCAAGAACTTGTTGCACTCTCGATGACTGAAACAACGCAAGTTTATCAATTATTTCTTGCTTATGCATACGCGCATTTTCGTGTTATTAAAGAGTTTGGCCGTTTTCCGCAGCGTAATCGTGTGTTAGGTCGGACATCAACGCAGGAAGAAATTGATTTCATGAAAAGCGCGTGAGTTTTAGTGCAACGCTACGTTGGCAGCAAAGGAAAATTATCAATGAGTCGAACGTGTCCCAGTGACACTGCACCTAATCTTCTTCCCCATTGCTCAACAATATAATCAACGTTAAAACCATGCGCGAGTAATTGCGCTTTAATGTCGGCTAACGATAATTCACTTTGTAGCAACTCCGGGAATAGGGCCGCTTTTATTCGCTCATCCGGTTTTAATCGTGAGTTTCGTGAGCTTAAAGCGAGCCCGTCTAAAGCGCGCTTTGTCGTGCAAGCCCGAATGTCAATCGGTAAAAATAGGGCATCCACCATTTTTTTGACGAGTAATAATTGCTGATAATCTTTTTCACCAAAGTAAGCGCGATGCGGTTTCACAAGATTAAATAATTTTAATACGATGGTAAGCATACCATTAAAGTGACCGGGTCTAAATTCACCTTCTAATTCCTTGCTAATAATGGTTTCTGATAATTGAATTTGATAATCGTCGGGATAGAGGCTGCTTGTTTCTGGAATGAATAAAACATCGACGTTATGTTTTTCTAGTAAATGGATATCATCGTCGAGTGTACGCGGATAAAACTCAAAATCACTCGTTTGATTAAATTGCGTTGGATTAACGAAAATGCTAACCACCGTCACCTCATTTTCATTGGTTGATCGCTCACATAAACTCAAATGGCCTGCATGCAGATGCCCCATTGTTGGGATGAAGCCTATCGATTTACCTTGACGTTTAGTTAATGCAGCGCGTAATTCGCCAATATTAGAAACTGTGTTCATGTTGTGGAAATTCCCCTGATTTAACCGATTGAAGGTAAGCATCAATCCCTGCTTTTAACTGTTCGTGACCATTCGTGAATGCTTTTACAAAGCGTGGTTTGAAATCAGGATTAAGGCCGAGTAAATCTTGAATCACTAACACTTGCCCATCCGTCTCAGGGCCTGCACCAATGCCTATGGTTGGAATGGCGAGCAATTGTGTGATAGCTTTAGCAACCTGTGCTGGAACACATTCTAACACGATGGCAAAACAGCCCGCTGCTTGTAAAGCGAGTGCTTCTTCTTTTAATCGCTTCACACTTTCTTCGGTTTTACCCTGTACTTTAAATCCGCCTAGATGATGAATAAATTGCGGTGTTAAACCAAGGTGACCCATGATAGGTATGCCTGATGAACTTAAATGTTTGATGAGCACTTCATTGCCCATCACGCCTTCCAATTTAAGGGCATTAGCGCCCGCTTGCATTAGTTGTTGTGCGGCAGTCACACTTTTAGATAAGGATTTTCGGTAGCTTAAAAAGGGTAAATCAGTAACGATAAATTTATTCGTCGCACCTCTTGCAACCGCCGCGGTATGCATTTGCATCATAACCATGGTTGCTGCAATGGTATCTTTAAAGCCATGCATGGTCATCGCAACGCTATCACCAACTAATAAGCAATCTGTGGTCGTTGTCGATAATAGTTTTGCACTTGTGTAATCATAACAAGTGATCATAGTGATTTTTTCTTGTTGTTCTTTTTTCTGTTGAAAACTAAAGATGTTCATCGTTTTCACTCCTTTCCAGTGTTTGATAACACGCGACAAAACTATCGTATATCAGGTGAAATGGATCCGCTTTGAGTGCTTGTAAATTGCGTTGAATTGTTTTTTTGTCACCACGCACAAGCGGGCCGGTCAATATGCTGTCGGGATTTTTCAATAAATTCTCAGTGATTTGGGTCAAATACGGTTTGGCATAATTCGCATTGATATTGAATTCATTCTCTAGTGTTTTAAATAATTTCTGCCAGAGCAAGCAGCTAAAATTACCGGCCATCACACAGAGCGCATGATATTTGGCTTTTTGTGCTGCTTTAATGCGCGCATGAGGATTGTTTAACCCTGGTAAAATACATGTAAATTCAGGCGCCTTCTCATCAAGGATGAAAGGTATTGATTGATAAGTAGCGAGCGAATATAACTCATGGGCAAATGTCATGAGCGGGTGAGCGCCTATTATCGATGTGCAAAGCAGGCTGCCTGAAAAATGTAAACAGAGGTGATTGTCGTTCGCGAGATATTGTTGATGAAAATCCACAATCGCATCATCGTTAATGAGTAGTAACACATGTGTGCTATGCGTCAGTTTAACATGTAAATCATCGAGTGAGTATTGTCTATGCCAATGCAGTGCCGGCAAATTCAATAATGCCAGGTAATGCTTCATATGACGGGCAACACGGCCGTTACCAATGATCAGGTATTGAAATGAGCCTTGCATGGGTACCTCGCGCCTCGTTGGTTTTTGTGGTTCTATTTCGCCACTTTTAATGCTCATCAATCTACAAGATGGGTCAAAAAAACTCAATAGCCTAATCCGTTTTTCTCTGATTAAAATATATACATTACGATGCGAAAAACGCGGATACCTTCGCCGGGATTGTGCTAAACTATCAATAGGTTCTGCTGGTAAATAATTATGACAAGGAGAGCATCATGCAGTCTCTCGAATTTTTCCTCGCTGATTTTCCGACAAAGTTAACACGTGAAGAAATGCAAGTTCATTTCGAGCAAGCTGTTATACGTTATCTGCAACAAGCTGCGCTTTTGACTTGTCCGCGCTTGTATCAAACCTTACTTTACCATTGGAACCAAGACACCATTCTCGCTATCAAACAGGTTAAAAAGCATGCTGGCATAAAAAATCCAAATGATTATTTTGAAAAACTTTATACCAGAGTATTGGTGGATTTATTGCGTCTCTCGTTCGATCCTATTAAAACAAAGTATCAACACGAACCTATCAACGATGATTCGACGGCCGAGATTGAATGGTGCGTTATCGAGAAAATGATTGCATTTTTGCAAATCAGGGGTAAACAACGTCTCGCAAAGCAAGCGAAAGCATTAAGCTTGCTTTGGCATCCTGATAAAGAAGATCTTTATTCTGATACGATGAAATGGCTAGATACGCGTTTAAAGCCAGGCCATTGTTTCAAATTAATCGCCATTTGTGTCACGAGAGTCGAAAATCCAAACTTGGGCCCATCGACGAACAAAAATCATTCTCGTGGTGAGTCTGCTAATAAGCTCGAAGATAATTTGCTAAATGCTAAGACTTATAGCGAACGCTTATTTTGTCGAGCTATCTTGCAATGGCTTAAGGATGTCGAACAAAATTGTTCGACCGCTAATGAATTGTTTCCCGCCAGGGGCGCGATTATCAATCGATTATCATTGTTGTTTACGACCTCTGCGGGTGCTTTTTTCTTTTCCGATGAAATTTTGATGCTTGGTGGACTTTACGGATTTTTAGCGCTCACTAAATTGGCTACGTATGCCTCCTCATCGCCAGAAGCAAGAAAGCTCGAGCAGTACTGCGATTCCATGAAAACAAATTTATTTTACGGTTCATTAGGTTCATTTTTCATGATGAGTTCTGCTTTTATGCGCTTTGAAACGACGTCCATGAATTCAATGTTAAATGCCTATCAATTAGTGTCTGATAAGGCATCAACAACAAGTACGAAAAAAACGGCGGAATGCAATTTTCAATCACCTTCTATAAAATATATTACTGATCATTTGCGAAGATACGTTGACAGACAGAAACTGCAATGGTTGTCTCCCTATCGTTACGGTGTGCATAAGGCAATTATCATGGGCAGAATGCTTAAGCAGATGGAATCCATTGATCATTCTGATGAGGCATCTGATGAAAAATTAAATCAAGTTGAAATGCTTTTGATTGCGGCAGGCAATAATAAGCAATTAACTGAATCAGGTACTGAAGCCGCTCGTGCGGTTACGTTCGCCCTTGATGAACTTTCGCGCGTGCGCACGTTGCTAATTAATCGTAATGAAGAAGAATTTTATAGCTTAACGCATCATATTGTTTCTGAATTGGATGACTATATCGATGAGCAATCCAAACAGTGGTTAGCCGATTGGCGCTACGGAAGTAATAAGGCAAAGAAAATCTCCGATGCTATTTCTAATTTAAATGCTATTCGTTCAGATCGGAAACTTTCGATGGATGTAAAACTGGATAAAATCCGGAAAGTGTTATTGGGTCTTGCAAATGATCCTGTGATTAAACAATCCGGGCATCAAGCTCAAGATAAGGTAAAGCATACATTACAAATGCTGATGGCTATTATGCCGGCAACGCCCAATGTACCAACTAAAAATAATTTACTGATGATTGGTTATCAGTAACTACTCACCCGTCATTGCGAGGCCGCGAAGCGTTTGGCGTGACGCAATCCACATAGCGGTGAATAACTGGATTGCCGCGCCCGCAAAAAACGCGCCTCTGAGTGCGAACGGCCAGTTAATGAGCGTATTTAGAACCCGTTCGTGCTGAGTCCTTCGACAAGCTCAGGATGCACGAGCGCGTTTTTTGCGCCGTCTCGAAGCATGAACGGGCAATTTTAAATTTTGTCGTGTAGAGAGATACCCATTACACTCATGATTATTTAACACCGTTCCTTCAGATCAACAAAATCACGTTGCGCGGGACCGGTGTAAAGTTGTCTTGGCCTTCCCAAGCGATACGGATTGCTGATCATTTCATTCCATTGCGCAACCCATCCGACGGTCCTTGCTAATGCAAAGATGACAGTAAACATATTGGTTGGAATGCCAATGGCACTCAAGGTAATGCCGGAATAAAAGTCGACATTGGGATAAAGTTTTTTCTCAACGAAATATGCATCTTGTAATGCAATCTTTTCAAGCTCCATCGCAAGATTAAAGATGGGATCATTATGCGCACCAACGGCTTCTAATACTTCATGACAGGTTTCGCGCATGACTTTTGCACGCGGATCATAATTTTTGTAAACACGATGTCCAAAACCCATTAAACGGAAGGGATCATTTGGATTTTTTGCGCGCTCAATAAATTTACTAATTTGTGAGGCATCCCCAATTTCATGCAACATGCTAAGCACCGCTTCATTCGCACCGCCGTGTGCAGGTCCCCATAACGCACCTATACCTGCGGAGATGCAGGCAAATGGATTTGCGCCGGTGGATCCTGCTAATCTTACGGTTGAGGTTGATGCATTTTGTTCATGGTCGGCATGCAAAATAAAAATGCGATCCAGTGCGCGCGCAATGATTGGATCGGGTTTTGTTTCTTCGCAGGGTGTGCCAAACATCATATGCAGAAAATTTTCAGCATAGGAAAGTTTATTTTGCGGCGGCATAAATGGCTGACCGATTGAATATTTGTAACACATCGCAGCAATGGTCGGCATTTTCGCGATTAAACGTAAGGCTGAAACATGACGATGATCCGGGTTTTTAATATCGAGCGTGTCATGATAAAACGCGGATAAGGCACCAACGACGCCGACCATAATGGCCATCGGGTGAGCATCACGTCTAAAGCCATTAAAAAAATTGCGGATTTGTTCGTGTACCATCGTATGGTGCACGATATCGCTTGCAAATGTTTTATATTCTTGTTCAGTGGGCAGCTCACCATTGATTAAAAGATAACAAACCTCAATGAAGTTTGATTTGCGTGCTAATGCTTCGATTGGATATCCGCGGTAGAGTAGTATCCCTTTTTCGCCATCGATAAAGGTGATTTTGGATTCGCAGGCAGCAGTCGAATTAAAACCAGAGTCATAGGTGAAATAGCCGGTCTTGAAGAGGGAGGTAATATCGATGACATCGGGGCCTAGCGTGCCGGATTGAATGTCAAATTCGAATTCTTTTTGACCAATTTTTAGAACTGCTTTTTTTTCCGCCATAACAACTCCGTCATCGTCATTCTTATAGGACCTATTCCTTCGTTGGAGCAAGATTATGCTTTGAACAGATCAATTATTCGGCAATAACTTCTGCTAAACTATAAGCTGGCAGGTATTAATGCGTCACCTTGTTATATTTAAACACATTTGACGTGAATCCTACCATAGATCAATCTGACTATTGTATCTATTTGATTTAGCGGGGTGGCGAGAATATAATCGTACCGCCTTTACGTGCTATGACTTTATAAGGAACACATCCGTGCGCACATCAAGACCCAAAAACTTAAATTTGTTCACAATTCGCTTTCCCATCCCAGCGATTGTGTCAATTTTGCATCGCATATCGGGTTTTTTTCTGTTTTTACTCATACCATTCATCTTGTGGGTGTTAGACGTCTCATTGACACCCGCTGGTTTTGACTCGTTGCAAGGCTGGCTGGGCCAGTTTTATGTGAAGTTGCTTGTTTGGATATTGCTCATTCCTTTTTGTTATCATTTAATAGCGGGCATTAGGCATTTACTGTCTGATATCCACATTGGCGATACCTTGAAAGGCGGCAGACGTGGTGCTGTCCTGACGTTTGTGGTTTCGTTCTTACTTCTTATTTTGGCGGGTGTTTGGCTATGGTGAAATCAGTACTGGGCGTTAAGCATCAGGGATTGCGTGATTGGATTCTTCAACGACTGTCCGCTATTTTGATGGCAATTTATACCATTGGCTTGACTGGCTATCTTTTGATTCATGCCGATTTATCGTTTGGTGAGTGGCATTACCTCTTTTCGCAAACGTGGATGAAAATTGCGACCATTCTTTTCCTGTGGGGCCTTCTTGTACATGCATGGATTGGAATTTGGACAATTTTTACAGATTACGTTAAGCCGTTTGTCCTGCGGAGTATTTTAAATACACTGGTTCTTCTCATGTTGTCTGCCTGCTTTATCTGGGGCGTTCTGATTTTATGGAGTGTGTAATCAATGAAAGTGGCAAAGCACACATTTGATGCGGTTATTGTTGGCGGCGGCGGTGCTGGCTTGCGGGCAGCGATTGAGCTTTCCCAGCATGGTTTAAACGTGGCCGTTATATCCAAAGTTTTTCCAACCAGATCACACACTGTCTCGGCGCAAGGTGGGATTAATGCAGCATTGGGTAATATTGAACCAGATGATTGGCGTTGGCATTTTTATGATACGGTGGTTGGCTCAGATTTCTTGGGTGATCAAGATGCAATCGAATATATGTGCAAAAATGCACCAGAGTCAATTTATGAACTAGAGCATATGGGCTTGCCGTTTTCCCGTTTGGACAATGGCAAAATTTATCAGCGCGCTTTTGGCGGTGCGACCCGTGAGTATGGCAAAGAGCAGGCACACCGTACCTGTGCTGCGGCTGATCGTACAGGACATGCTATGTTGCACACCTTGTACCAGAAAAACCTGCAAGCAAATGCGCGGTTTTTTAATGAATGGTTTGCGCTCGATCTCGTTAAGACACCAGAAGGTATTGCCGGTGTAACAGCCATGTGCATTGAGACAGGTGAAATTGTCTTTATGCAGGCAAGGGCCACGATTCTTACCACGGGTGGTGCTGGACGTATTTTTGAATCGACAACGAACGCCCATATCAATACAGGCGATGGTTTTGCGATGGTGCTGCGTGCAGGTTATCCACTAGAGGACATGGAATTTTGGCAATTCCATCCAACCGGTATTTACGGGTCTGGATCGTTGATTAGTGAAAGCGTTCGCGGTGAGGGAGGCTACCTCATCAATAAAAATGGCGAACGCTATATGGAGCGCTATGCACCGCACCTTAAAGATTTATCTTGCCGTGATATCGTTTCCCGCTGTTCCGCCATTGAAATTCGCGAAGGCCGAGGTTGCGGTCCCAAAGGTGATTATGTCTTATTAAAAGCGGATCATCTGGGTGAAGAACTAATTAAGTCACGTTTACCAGGCATACGCGAATTAGCCATTACCTTCGCAGGCGTTGACCCTGTTAAAGAACCCATTCCCGTGGTGCCTACTTGCCACTACGTCATGGGCGGTATCCCAACCAATTATCACGGCCAGGCAATCACACAGAATGCTAAGGCCGAAGATGAAATCATTCCTGGCCTTTATGCAGCGGGTGAGTGTGCTTGTGTTTCTGTACATGGTGCGAATCGGCTTGGTGCGAATTCCCTCCTCGATCTCGTTATCTTCGGCCGTGCTGCGGGTAAGCATATTAAAGATAGTATCGATCGTGGTCTCGCTATGCCTGAGCCTTCCGAGGCAGATATTGAAAAGGCGTTATCGCGCGTTTATCGCTGGAATGGAAACGATAAAGGTGAAAGCGTCGATGAAATTCGCTCGGCACTGCAAAAGGTCATGCAAGATGATTTTGGTGTTTTCCGTACAGAAGAAAACATGAAAGAAGGTTTCATGAAGTTAGAAGAGCTTAAAGATCGTTTGAATTACGCGTCGATCAAAGACAAGAGTGATTGCTTTAATACGGCGCGGATTGAAGCGCTTGAGTTAGACAATTTAATGGCCACGGCAATCGCAACGGCACACAGTGCAAAAGCGCGTAAAGAAAGCCGAGGCGCACACGCTCGTTATGATTATCCGGAACGAGATGATCAACACTGGCTGAAACATACCTTGTATTTTGATGAAACGGGTATTGCCTTCCGCGCTGTTAATATGCAACCGGAAGGAATGGAGCCGATTAAATTAACGAAACGTGAAGAATAACATTAAAGAATGGGGGTTTAACCATGCGTTTCTCTATCTATCGCTACAATCCAGAAATCGATGAAAAACCATATATGCAGGATATTGATGTTGATATTAAAGCGCATAACTGCATTATGGTGTTGGACGCACTCTTAACCATTAAAAATAAAATGGATGAATCACTCACGTTGAGACGTTCTTGTCGAGAAGGCGTATGCGGCTCAGATGGAATGAATATCAATGGAAAAAATCGCCTTGCTTGTACAACACATCTTTCATCCTTGAAAGAGCCTATCGTTATTCGCCCCTTGCCAGGCTTGCCGGTAATACGGGACCTCGTGGTCGATATGAGTCAGTTT
This sequence comes from Gammaproteobacteria bacterium RIFCSPHIGHO2_12_FULL_43_28, assembly GCA_001801635.1. GTDB lineage: Bacteria > Pseudomonadota > Gammaproteobacteria > DSM-16500 > DSM-16500 > Aquicella. The sequence continues at coordinate 44,214 of MGYG01000042.1, read as the reverse complement.
TACGAACAATATGAAAAAGCGAAGCCGTATCTGCAAAACGATCAGCCAGCACCGGCGACCGAGCGCTTACAGTCACCTGAAGAAAGAGCAAAGCTTGATGGCTTGTATGAGTGTATTTTGTGCGCTTGCTGTACGTCGTCTTGTCCGTCTTACTGGTGGAACCCGGATAAATACATGGGTCCGGCGGCATTGCTTCAGGCCTATCGTTTCATAAACGATAGCCGTGATACGGCAACCGAAGAACGTCTTGCTGATCTTGCCGATCCATTTAGTGTATTTCGCTGCCGTGGTATTATGAACTGTGTGGATGTCTGCCCGAAAGAGCTGAATCCGCTCGAGGCGATCAATAGCATTAAAGAAAAAATGCTTAAAGAAGTGGTTTAATTAACGGTAAGTGGTCGGTTAACCCGTTCGCGCTGAGGAGCGCACGCCAGTGCGCGTCTCGAAGCGTGAACGACCCGTTCCGCTCACCCCTCGAGACGCGTGCTCTGCACGCTCCTCGGGGCGAACGGTAACGGGCTAACCGAACCTATGCAATTAACGGATCTAACCCATTGATATCATGCGAGTAGTGTTGTGATGACAAGTAAAACAAAAACCATGCAAGCATTATGGCAGGACTCCTATCTTGCAGCGGGAAATGCAGAGTACATAGAGGGGCTTTACGAAACTTATTTGGCTGATCCAGATGAGTTGTCCCCTGAATGGCGTCAGTACTTTGATGATTTGCTGCATAGCATGTCCCGTGGGGGTGTGGCTGATGTGTCGCATCAAACGATACGTGATGAATTCATTCATCTCGCGAGACAAAAGCAGAGGACCGTGGTTACGTCAACTGGCCCCAGTTTTTATGCGGGTGAGCAACAAGAGCGGGTGACTGAACTCATCATGGCTTATCGCCGTCTTGGTCATTTACGCTCAAACATTGATCCCCTTGGCATGCGCAAAGAAATCGCCGCGCCAACCTTGGAACTTGCTTATTACGGTTTTACTGATAAAGAGATTGATAAAACCTTTAGCGTGGGTTCGTTTTCACTCTTAAATAAAGATACCGCAACACTACGCGAAATTCACCAAGCATTGCGCCGTGTTTATTGCAACACGATTGGTTTTGAGTACATGCATATCAATCGCACTGAAGAAGTGGAATGGATACGCAAACGGATTGAAAATGGCTGGTCGCAATTCAATCCGTCAGCCGATGAAAAAAAGCGCTTACTCGATAGATTGATTGTTGCTGATGGATTAGAAAAATATCTTGGTTTTAAATATGTTGGGCAAAAACGATTTTCACTCGAAGGTGGCGATAGCCTTATTCTATTTTTAGATACGCTGGTTAATCGCAGTGCGAAAAACGGGGTGAAAGAAATGGTGATTGGCATGGCGCATCGCGGCCGTCTCAATGTACTCGTGAACGTTGTTGGTAAAGAACCAAAAGATATTTTTGCGGCATTTGAAGGCACGGGCATTTCATCTACACGATCAGGCGATGTGAAATATCATTTAGGTTGTTCATCCGATGTGAATACAAGCGATGGTCCCGTTCATATCGCCTTAGCGTTTAATCCATCACATCTTGAAATTGTTTCACCGGTGGCGCAAGGCTCGGTACGTGCCAGACAACGTCGCCGTCGCGATTCAAGACAAGCGAGTGTTGTGCCAGTGCAAATTCACGGTGATGCAGCGTTTGCCGGACAAGGTGTCGTCACAGAAACCTTTAATATGTCACAAGCACGTTGGTTTACGATTGGTGGATCCATTCATATCGTTATTAACAATCAAGTTGGCTTTACAACAAGTAATGTTAATGATGCTCGTTCAACTATTTATTGTACTGATGTTGCAAAAATGGTTGAACCGCCCATTTTACACGTTAACGCAAATGATCCTGAAGCGGTTTATTTTGCTGCACAATTTGCCGTGGATTATCGTCAACAATTTAAGCGTGATGTTGTGATTGATTTAGTTTGTTATCGTCGACACGGGCATAACGAAGCAGATGAACCTTCTGCAACACAACCAGTGATGTATAAAATCATTAAGGCGATGGATGTACCTTATCTCACTTATGCAAAGAAATTAGTTGAAGAAGGTATTATTGCGGAAGATGCGCCAAAGCAAATTGCAGATGCTTATCGTGAAGCGCTTGATGAAGGCCGCTCTGTGGTTGATTTAGCTAACGATCGTTCGGCGTATGAATATGCCGTTAATTGGGAACCGTATCTTGAAACACATTGGACAGACAAAGCAAAGACAGCAGTCGCTTTAGAGCGATTACGCGAAATTGCAGATCGTTTGCAAACCTTGCCCGAAGGATTTGTCGTTCAACCGCAAGTGAAAAAAGGATTAGAAGCCCAAAAGAAAATGACCGCGGGTGATTTGCCGCTTAACTGGGGTTATGCAGAAACGATGGCTTATGCAACCTTGTTAGAAGAGGGTTATCCCATTCGTCTTTGCGGTCAGGATGCAACCCGTGGTACGTTTGCGCATCGTCACGCCGTATTGCACGATCAACGCAATGATGATGTTTATATTCCACTGAGTCATGTTTCCGAAAAACAAGCGCAAATTAATATCGTTGATTCCTTACTTTCAGAAGAAGCCGTACTTGCATTTGAATACGGCTATGCAACGGCTGAACCAAAATATTTAGTGCTTTGGGAGGCGCAATTCGGTGATTTCGCGAATGGTGCGCAAGTGGTGATTGATCAATTCATTAGTTCAGGCGAACAAAAATGGCAGCGCTTGTGTGGCCTTGTGATGTTGTTACCGCATGGTTATGAAGGCATGGGGCCAGAACATTCATCTGCACGTTTAGAACGTTATCTTCAATTATGTGCGCAAGATAATATGCAAGTTTGTGTGCCATCAACACCCGCGCAAATATTTCATTTGTTACGCCGACAAATGGTAAGGCCCTATCGTAAACCACTGATTGTGATGACGCCAAAGAGTTTATTGCGTCATCCGCTTGCGGTGTCGAGTTTAGACGATTTATCAAAAGGTGAATTCCAGTTAATTATTCCTGAAATAGATAAATTAGAAGCGAAGAAAGTTGATCGCGTTATCTTCTGTGCGGGCAAAGTATATTATGAATTGTTGGAGCAACGACGTGAAATGAAACTAACGAATATAGCCATTGTGCGCGTTGAGCAGCTGTATCCGTTTCCAGAAGCGTCATGTCGCGAGATCTTAAAGACTTACAGTCAGGCGAAAGATTTCGTTTGGTGTCAGGAAGAGTCACAAAACCAGGGTGCTTGGCATACCATGCAGGCATGTATTGGTCCGATGTTGAGCAAGGAGCAACAATTGAGTTATGTGGGTAGACCTGCTTCTGCCGCACCAGCGGTTGGCTATCATTCTGTACACGAAAGAGAGCAAACCGAACTGGTTGCTCAGGCATTAACGAGAAGGAAATTGCAATGACTATTGAAGTAAAAGTTCCACTATTACCTGAATCTGTCGCTGACGCGACGGTTTCAACCTGGCATAAAAAAGCGGGCGATAAAGTATCGCGAGATGAAAATATTGTTGATCTTGAAACAGATAAAGTCATGCTTGAAGTCCCAGCGCCAGTGGATGGAATCATAAAAGAAATTATTAAAAATGCAGGTAGCACGGTGCATGCTGAAGAAGTACTCGCTGTCATTGAAGCGGGTGCCGTTACCGCTGCGTCTCACGCCGACAAAAAAGAGGGTGAAGCGAAAAAACCTGAAGCGCCTGTTGCCGAGAAAGCAGCGCCGCCAGCAGGGCCTGCCGCAAGACGCGCTGCGGCTGAACACAGTGTAGATGTCACGACTGTCAAAGGAACGGGTAAAGACGGCCGCATCACAAAAGAAAATGTTTTATCATCCATTAGCACGGAAAAAGCAGGGGTCAGTGCCGCGCCAGCCATGACTGGCGAACGTCCAGAAAAACGTGTTCCCATGACGCGTATTCGTAAACGTATTGCGGAACGTTTGCTTGAAGTAAAACAAACGACCGCTATGTTGACCACGTTTAACGAAGTGAATATGGCGCCAGTGATAGAAATTCGCAATCGTTACCGCGATAAATTTGAGAAAAAATATAAAGTGCGACTTGGCTTTATGTCTTTCTTCGTGCGTGCCGTTGTCGAAGCATTAAAACAATTCCCTGTCGTTAACGCTTCTATCGATGGCGATGATTTGGTTTATCACGGTTATTACGATGTGGGGGTTGCAGTGTCAACGGACCGTGGTTTGGTCGTGCCTGTTTTACGTGATGTCGACAACATGAGTATGGCTGATATCGAAGCCAAGATTCATGAATATGCAGAGAAGGCGCGAACCGGCAAATTATCCATGGAAGAAATGCAAGGCGGCACTTTCACGATCACCAATGGCGGTGTTTTTGGTTCTTTAATGGCAACGCCTATTTTGAATGCACCGCAGTGCGGTATTTTAGGGATGCATAAGATACAGGAGCGCCCAGTGGTTGAGAATGGGCAAATTGTCATCCGACCAATGATGTACATTGCACTTTCTTACGATCATCGTTTGATTGATGGAAAAGAATCAGTGTCATTCCTGGTAACGATTAAAGAATTACTCGAAGATCCAACGCGCTTAATACTTGAGGTATAACAACAAATGAATTTGCATGAATATCAAGCAAAACAACTTTTGGCTGAATACGGCTTGCCCGTCTCACGCGGTGAAGTGGCAGCTAATGTTGAAGAAGCCATTAATATCGCTGATAAAATGGGAACGTCGCGCTGGGTGGTGAAGGCCCAAGTCCACGCAGGCGGACGCGGTAAAGCAGGTGGTGTTAAATTAGTTTCAACCAAAGATGAATTAGCAAACGTTGCGCGCTCACTCTTAGGCCGGCATCTGGTGACGTATCAAACGACGGCTGAAGGCCAGCCTGTGCATCAAGTATTAATCGAAGAACCGTGTGATATTGCAAAAGAACTTTATCTAGGTGCGGTGATTGATCGATCTAAACAACGTATCGTTTTTATGGCATCCACTGAAGGTGGTGTTGAGATTGAAAAAATTGCTGAAGCATCCCCTGAAAAAATCTTAACAATCACCGTTGATCCAATTGTCGGCGTACAGCCTTATCAAGGCCGTGAATTTGCATTTGCATTGGGCTTAGAAGGCGAGCAAATTAAACAATTCGTGCATCTTCTTTCTGGTTTAGGTCGATTATTCCAGGAATGCGATTTTAGCTTATTGGAAATTAATCCGCTTGTTATCACAAAAGCAGGCAATTTATTGTGTCTTGATGCGAAAATTACTATCGATGATAACGCACTTTATCGTCAACCAAAGTTACGCGCCATGCGTGATGCCTCACAAGAAGATGAACGCGAAAATCGCGCACGTGATTGGGAATTAAATTACATCGCGCTCGATGGCGATATTGGTTGCATGGTCAATGGCGCTGGTCTTGCGATGGCTACCATGGACATGATCAAACTGCACGGCGGTAATCCGGCAAACTTTTTAGATGTCGGTGGTGGCGCAACCAAAGAGCGAGTTTCTGAAGCATTTAAAATTATTTTGTCAGACACAAAAGTCAAAGCCATTTTAATTAATATCTTCGGCGGCATTGTTCGTTGCGATTTAATTGCAGAAGGGATCATCGGTGCCGTTTCTGACATTGGCACAACACTGCCTGTCATTGTTCGCCTGGAAGGAAATAATGCGGAATTAGGCGCAAAAATGCTAAGTGATAGTGGTTTAAATATTATTGCAGCAACCAGCTTTACGGATGCTGCGAAAAAAGTAGTCGCAGCTGCTGCTAATGTGAAGGTGTAATTCAATGAGTATTTTAATTAATAAACACACAAAAGTCATTTGCCAAGGTTTCACCGGTAAGCAAGGAACCTTTCATTCAGAGCAAGCGGTTGCCTACGGTACCAATATGGTTGGTGGTGTTACACCAGGTAAGGGTGGACAAAAGCATTTAGGCTTGCCCGTGTTTAACACGGTGCGCGATGCGTATGATGCAACGAAAGCAGATGCTTCGGTGATTTACGTACCAGCGCCATTTTGCAAAGATTCTATCTTGGAAGCGTTAGAAAGCGGCATTAAGTTAATCGTTTGTATTACAGAAGGTATTCCTGTTTTGGATATGCTGGAAGTGAAAGCATGTCTGGATCAACATCCTGGTACGCGATTAATTGGCCCGAATTGCCCAGGCGTTATTACGCCGGGTGAATGCAAGATTGGTATTATGCCTGGTTATATTCATAAGCCTGGTAAAGTGGGTATCGTTTCTCGCTCAGGCACGCTGACGTATGAAGCGGTCAAACAAACTGCTGATCTTGATTTAGGTCAAAGTACATGCGTTGGTATTGGCGGCGATCCTATTCCAGGCACTAACTTTATTGATGTATTGGGTATGTTTGAAAAAGATCCGCAAACTGAACTGATTGTGATGGTGGGTGAAATTGGTGGTAGTGCTGAAGAAGAAGCGGCAGAATTTATTAAATCGCATGTCAGTAAACCAGTCGTTGCGTATATCGCCGGTGTGACAGCCCCTGCGGGTAAACGCATGGGGCATGCGGGTGCGATTATCGCTGGTGGTAAAGGGACGGCGGCTGAGAAATTTAAGGCATTGGAAGCGGCTGGCGTGCACACAGTACGTTCACCGGCTGACATTGGTAAAAAAGCAGCGGAAATTCTCACAACAGTCACTGGATAAGCTATGTTAGATCTGAAATTAATTCGACACTCGATGGATGACGTTGCCGCTCGCCTTAAAACGCGCGGTGTCGTTATTGATACAGCGAAACTGGCTGCGTTGGAAGAAAAGCGTAAGGCCATGCAGGTTGAAATGCAAACGCTGCAAAACGAACGCAATGTGCGTTCTAAAGAAGTGGGCATGGCGAAAGCGGCAGGCAACGATGTTGCGCCCGTTTTGAAAAGCCTCAAGGAATTAAGCGATACGTTGAAGTTACGCGAAGAGCAGTTTGCAGTTATCCAAACGGAACTTGATGATTTTCTTGCGCGTATTCCCAATCTTCCGCATGAATCAGTGCCAGTGGGTAAATCGGAAGAAGATAATCAATTCGTGCGAAAATGGGGCGAACCAAAACAATTTTCGTTTAAGCCCAAAGATCATGTTGAATTGGGTGCCGCACACCATTGGATGGATTTTGAAACCGCCGCTAAGTTGACCGGTGCGCGTTTTGTCGTGCTGCGCGGTCCGCTTGCGCGATTACAGCGTGCATTGATCCAATTTATGCTGGATTTGCATACGGTTGAGCACGGCTATCAAGAGATTGCTGTTCCTTATCTTGTGAATGCCGCCAGTTTGTATGGCACAGGGCAATTGCCTAATTTGAAAGAAGATGTGTTTTCCGTTTATGGTGAAACCAATTACTATTTGATCCCCACGTCTGAAGTGCCGGTTTCAAACACGGTGCGCGATGAAATTATTGCGGCGGAAAACTTACCATTGAAATACGTTTGTTATAGCTCGTGTTTTCGCAGCGAAGCAGGTTCTTATGGTAAAGATATTCGCGGCATGTTGCGTCAACATCAATTCGAAAAAGTGGAATTGGTACAAATTGTCGAACCAGCGCGTTCTTATGAAGCCTTGGAAGAAATTACTAAACATGCTGAAACCGTTTTGCAACGGCTTCAATTACCTTATCGTGTGATGGCGCTATGCACAGGAGATATTGGATTTGCGGCGGCCAAGACCTATGATTTAGAAGTTTGGTTGCCGGGCCAAGATAAATATCGTGAAATTTCTTCTTGCAGTAATACTGAAGCGTTCCAGGCAAGAAGGATGAAAGCGCGATGGCGCGATAAAGAGGGCAAGATTGATAACGTACATACGTTAAATGGTTCAGGGTTGGCAGTGGGTCGAACGCTCATCGCGATACTTGAAAATTACCAGGATGAGCTTGGACGAATACATATACCGAATGCACTAAAGCCTTATATGGGTGGTATTACAGTTATTGAATAAGTATGCTTGCATTGCCGTTTGGCAAATCCGCATCACTCACTGTCATGCCAGTGGATGCTGGCTTCAGGTTTTAGGAGAAAAACGTGCGTATCGTCACTTACTTTTTATTATTAGTCATCATCGTTTTTGGGGTGAGCTTTGCAACGCTCAATTCAGAAGTGGTCACGGTTAATTATTACTTCGATCAAAATTCACTTCCGCTTTCGTTGCTCTTGGTGTTAACGTTTACGCTTGGTTGTTTAATCAGCATGATTGTCGCTTGTTGGTTGCTCATTAAAGCAAAGATGATTAATTACCGCTTGCGCCAACGCTTGAATTTAGCTGAAAAAGAAATCGAAAACTTACGCGCCATTCCTTTGCAGGATAAAGTGTAATGAAAGCGACATGGGTATTGCTTTATTTAATCAGTATTTTGATCGCATGGGCGCTCGGGTATTTTATGCGTCTGAAAGAAATGCCGGGTCGAAAATTCATGTTACCGCGTGATTATTTAGTGGGTTTAAATTTTTTATTGAATGAAGAAACAGATAAAGCAGTCGATGTTTTTATTAAAATGTTGGAAGTGGATAGCGATACGGTAGAAACGCATCTTGCCGTAGGTAAATTATTCAGACGTCGCGGTGAAGTGGACCGCGCAATTCGGATCCATCAAAATTTAATTGCACGGCCACAACTCGAAAGAGTGTATCGCGAACAATCCATGTTTGAGTTGGGGCAAGATTATTTAAGTGCAGGCGTGCTTGATCGTGCAGAGCGCATTTTTCTTGAACTCGTCAATGCTAAATCACATTCTGCACAAGCGCTTAAAATCTTAATCGATATTTATCAGCAAGAAAAATCGTGGGAAAGTGCGATTGAAATTGCCGGTAAATATGAGTCGGTCACACGTCAAACGATGCGTCCGGTGATTGCGCATTATTATTGTGAATTATCTGAAATTGCGTTTGCTAAAAAGCGTTATGATGAGGCGCTTACTGACGCTGAAAAAGCGGCTTCTGCCGATAAACTTTGTGTTCGTGCCAGTTTATTAAGAGCAAAAATTTATATGGAGCAGGGCGATTATAAGCTTGCCTTGCGCAGCTTGAAATTAATCAAAGATCAAAATCCGGATTATTTGGCTGAAGCGATCGATCTCCTGGCTTCTTGCTATGAGCATTCGGGCCAAGGGGCTGAGTTGGAAGCCTACTTAAAAGGATTGCTTGATGAGCATCCGCGCGTGCCCGTCGTTTTGATTTTGGCGGAGCGCATCCGAAAATGGCGCGGGGACAAGGTAGCAGTCAGCTTTGTCGCCGACTATGTGCGGCGTTATCCTTCTTTACGCGGCCTTTACCTCTTCGTTAATTTATACATCCTCAACGCCGAAGGCCGGATTAAAGAAGATTTGCATATCTTACAAAACCTTATGAAAAAAATTCTTGCCGATAAACCTGATTATCAATGCAAATCGTGCGGCTTTTCAGGTAAGACCCTTCATTGGCAATGCCCTGGTTGTAAGGAATGGAGTACGATTCTCCCCATTTACAGCCTCGAGGATGCATTGGTTTGATCCGCTTTCTGAGCGGGAATGGCCGCACCTCCATGACAGGTGTTGCATTCTTCGGTATAATGGCCAGCCTTGCTTAATTGGGTCATTTAAAAATGCAGCCAGCAACCCCATTAATTTCAGTCGCTCCGATGATGGATTGGACGGATAGGCACGACCGCTATTTCTTGCGCCTCATATCGCCCCATGTTCGTCTTTATACAGAGATGGTGACTGCGGCAGCCATGAAATACGGTGATGCCGATTATTTGCTGCAATTTCATCCGCTTGAGCATCCACTCGCTTTGCAATTGGGTGGTTCAGAGCCAGCCTTACTCGCAGAATGCGCGCAACGCGGTGAAGAAGCAGGTTATGATGAAATTAATTTGAATGTAGGTTGCCCAAGTGATCGTGTGCAGAAAGGGGCATTTGGCGCGTGTCTCATGTTGCAGGCTGACTTGGTTGCAGCGTGTGTTTTCGCTATGCAAAACAAGGTGAGCATTCCAGTGACGGTGAAATGCCGAATTGGTGTTGACGATCGGGATAGTTTTGCGTTCTTGCAAAGCTTCATTGAAAAAGTATCAGCCGCTGGTTGCCGTCATTTTATTATTCATGCGCGTAAAGCATGGTTAAAAGGATTAAGCCCCAAACAAAATCGCGAAGTCCCACCGCTTGATTATGGGCGCGTGAAAGCAATTAAAAAATTATTTCCACAGCTTACCATTATCATGAATGGTGGAATTAAAACCATGGCGGACATTACTGCGCAGTTGCAAGTGGTTGATGGTGTGATGATAGGGCGAGAAGCCTATTCAAATCCGTATTTATTAACGGAGATTGAGTCACGATATTTTAATAATAAAAAGGTTTTGAAAAGAAGTGAAGTAATGATGCAATTTATTCCTTACGTTGAAGCGCAACTTAAACGCGGCGTTCGACTGTCGGCAATGACGCGTCATATTTTAGGTTTGTATCATGGTGTCGGTGGCGCACGCGCATGGCGGCGTTATTTGAGTGAGAAAGCACATTTGCCATTGGCAAATAGTGAAATTATTAAAAATGCAGTCGCATTAGTGGGTGAATGATCATGCTTAGTCAATTAGTAAAATATGCAGATATGATTGGAATTATAGGGGTAGTCCTTGTTTTGGTGGCCTATTATTTATTGAGTACGAATAAACTGAGTTCGCGCAACCTGAGTTATCCTTTATTAAATCTGATTGGCGCTTTCTTAATACTCTATTCGTTACTATTTAATTGGAACTTAGCTTCCGTTGTGATTGAGATGGCATGGATTTTAATTAGTGTGATTGGGTTGTATCGTATCGCACAAGGTAAAAAACTAATTAAAGACATGCGCTCAAATTTGCATGTGATAGGTGGAAAATAATAAAAAAGCCCGG